>NZ_JAWOTS010000007.1:0-108623 GCF_033338975.1 Vibrio sp. Vb0349
TTGGCGCTGGACTAAACAAAGGCCCCCTTTTAGGGGGCTCACACAAAGCCACCTTCTTTAGAAGGTGGTAATTTACTAGCGTGAGCTTGTCGGCTGAAGGTTAACTTAGATGTTTAACCCGCTTATATTGTGATATCAGGAACGTTGAATTATCGCCACTTTTCGTTCCATAAGCTTTTCTACGGCGGCGTTTTGCTTGTCAATATTGAGTTGCGGATCAAAGTCCAAAACGCGATTGCAAGATTCGAGACTGGCAAATTGATTTAAACATTCACCAAGCTCTCTTTTAGAGCTTGTTCGCGTCATACTGCTTTCTGATGAGGAGAGTAGGGTGACTTTACGGCCATGAAACGTTCCTTGCGGCACTGCATCACTTTGCTGCGCTTGTTGAACGTCATGAACCGATGAATTGGTGTATGTGGATTGGATGTCATTGGACATAAAGACACCTAAACTCTCAAGTCTAAAGTTTGTGGCATCGGTGGTGCCTTATCAATAGTTACATGAGAAGACAATAACGCTTCCCACGACTCGCTGTGCGTCAGCAATTCTGCTAAAGCTGTTTCAAAATATTCGTAATCCAGTCGCCTAATGTTAATGAGTCGGTTTAAACATAGGACATGTCGGTGGTTATCTAAACTAAAAAATAACTGGTGCTCAGGCCAGTGATAATTAAAGGCCAAGAAAGAGCGATAAAGATCGGAATTTACAATTTGAAGGCCAACAATCTCAGCTTCGAGCTGCAGAGTTGTCGATTCAGGATGAAAGATGATATGCACCCTTAGATTATCATCAAAGGCTAAGCTTACTTCATTTTCCGTTAGATGCAGTGCAGGCAAGCCTATTTGATGAGCAAACTTTAGCAAAATCTCATCGATAGTTTGGCGTGCTGACATAGGAATAGTCCCTTTTGAAATTTTATCAAGGAAAATATTAGATGTATCTCTTCATGTTTATCAATATTAGTCGGTTGTTATTATATTTTGGCTTTTAAATGTGTTGAGAGAAATAGAAAGGCAAAAGTAAATGTGTTCAGATGCATATCTCGATGGTAATGATATATATGAATATCACTTTTCTCTAATAAACTTCAATTAAGGAAGGAATGAAAGAGAACAGAAACTGCTTTTGAAATTACAGTCCATGTTAACTACGTGTTGTTGAAAAATGCGATTTATTGTCCGCTTGTAGTATAAATATAAGTTGATCTTTTATATTTTTACATAAAGAATTGTGTGAATTTCAAATGAGCTAGATTATATAAAATACGTTTATGGGGTCATAATGAACAATTCTATATGGGCTGGTTTTATTGGGTTATTCATACTGAGTGGGTGCAGTCAGACTGTGTCCGTCAATGGGGTGGATGGCTTTGATACACAGAGTCAGGCATCAGTCTATGGTTGGGTTTCTGTCGACGGCTACTTTCCACCTTCGATTACTTCTCTTGAAGTGGAAATATGTAAAGTTATTGATAATCAATGTTTTAAATCGGCATCTCAGAGCTACCAAGGCGTTCAGTTGCCTGTGCAGTATTCGTTTTTAATTGCACCAATTCAAGCTGGTGAAGGAAAAATGAAGATTATTGGAAAGCTTTATTCAAACGGTGAGCTCGTTGCTGAAAAAGAAAAGAACTATTTATTTTTAGAGGGAAATAAACAAGAAAACTTGATTCTTGTTCCAAAAATAAACAGATAAAATTTTAAGTACTACATTTTTATTAGAATTTTCTAATTTATAAAAATAAAGACCATATCTTTCCTTTTGTGAAAGATTTGTTGTCTTTTATAAACATTAATTACATGACTTTGAAGTCATCGGGTCAGTTGTTTTTTAGACTCATACTTGTTGCAAAAACAGTATTTTTTATGATTATATCTCGCTCCTTGAACACGTTGGCTTGGCGTTTTAGGCTATAAAACATACATTTTTATGATTTTGGAAATTTAATTTTGTTCTCGAAACGATGCCGAAATCTATTTAATTGTATTCTAATGTATAACAAAACAACCAAGCTTAAATAACGAAATGATATTTAAGTTTTGGCTAATGATAAACGCTATCTGATAAAAATAATAAAGACGGACAGCAGAAATTTACTAAGTCAAACTTTTACCTTTAGGTAAAGGTAATGCTTGGGTTATTCGCTAATTATTCGGGGGGTATGGTAAGTGATAGAACTTCTATGCTCTTTTCTTTGCTTCTTTAATTCATACAGCAGTACTTAGAAATAACAACAATCAAAGTAGTGCTTTGAAAGTTTCTCAACATTTGCACTGAGAAACTCAAAATAATGAAGGGTAGAAAATGGATGTGTCAGGCCAACTAAACTCAGAAAGGGTCGACTCGAGTTCACGAAAAATTCGTAGTTTTTCCTGCTATGAAAAATCTGACGAAGTATTTCACTCAGACCAGTCTCACATTGTTGTCGTTCACAATGGTCAGCTTCGAGTTCAAACAGGTGATTGCACAATCGATGTTGCTGCAGAAAATGGGGTATTTCTATCCCAAGGAGATTACTTGTTAGAGTACTCTCCGCTAGATGGGGCATACAAAGCGTCGATTATTGCCTACGACAATGAACTCGTTAGTCAGTTGCTGCAAAAACACAGTGATCTCTTGATGATGCTGCCTAAGGTAGACAAAGTTTGTTCTGGTTTGTTTACTTTTGGTTTGAACATACTCGTTGAACAAGTGCTTTCTAGCATGCAGACGCTTGAGCAACAAGCGTACCCTGATGCCATTATGTGCCTAAAATACGAAGAACTACTCATTCTCTTGCTACACAGCAAAGGAGGAGAATCACTGTATGCGTTGCTGTCACAACAAACAAACCGTACGTCGGAACGGTTACGTCGGTTTATGGAACAGCATTACTTAAAAGAATGGAAGTTGACAGACTACGCGCAGGAGTTTGGTGCCAGCTTAACCACTTTTAAAGAGCTTTTTAATGAGCACTATGGCATTTCTCCAAGAGCCTGGATCAGTGAGCGTCGACTACTGCATGCTCATAAACTGCTGTTGACGAGCAAGATGAGCATTGTAGATGTGGCGATGGAGGCAGGGTTTTCCAGCCAGTCTTACTTTACGCAGAGTTACCGTCGTCGTTTTGGAACGACCCCAAGCCGCGTACGTTCGGGAGACGATCAAGTGGCTATCGCGAAATGAAATGACTTGGGACTAAAATTTTCTGACTAATTTTGAAAGTCACTCACCAGTGTAAATTCTATTATGTATCGTGTAACAACGAACGATTAAAAATTATTACATCTCTTTCTTTCTGGATTGTTCGAAAGGGGTGCGGAGACGAACATAAATGAAAAAGCAGCATTGGCGACGCCGTTCGCTTTTTCCAGACAGCATAGTGACACAGCGGAAAGTGACTGTTTTACAAAGAGGAGCTCGTTATGAAAGCGCCTCGAAACCTACGCAGGATCTCAATGTTGTGCACGTCAATCACCGACAATTGTTGAGTGAAGGCGTCATAAATTATGAGCAGTTATCTTTACTTCAACGCTTGTTGGATAGAAATGTCGTCGATAGCCTGTGCGCTAGCCAGTTAGTTAAAACGTATCAAAAACTTGGTGCTTCGATAGACCGGTTTGCCATGCGTTTATTTTTGGAAATTGGATCGCAGCTCAGTGATAGCAGCACAATCACAACGTTCGAACAAAGGCTGGACTACATCAACTCTCGTCTGGGCTTTCGCTTTAATTTGGCTGTCCCAAAAACGTTGATGCTTTGTTTCCATTTATCACTCAACGAGTGGATTAACCGACAAGTCGAGCAAAGTGCTCTTCATGCTTCGATTAAAGTTGAACAACTTATCAATCAACTCGATATTCAGAAGGAATATTGGTCGAAGCTATCAGGGGAAGACACCAGTGCCGTCTTTGTTCAACAGCAACTCGATCTTATTAAGAGCCAGCAGCATCAACTTAAAAAGCAACTTGGGACGTTAAGCGAACAACAGTTGCAAGTGATTGAATGTCATCGTTCGTTAATTGAGAAGTGGCAACCGTCTTTAGACGAGCTGAAAGGGTTCGCGGAGTACACCTCTACAACCGAACAATTTATTTCTGAGTGGAAAAATTGGTGTTCGGAAGTGCGACTTGAAGCCCCTGAGCTGAACGAAGTTTGGGATGCATGCGATGTGGTTTACAACGACCAAAATGCGGTTGCGAAAGTATGGCAATGGTTCAAGAATATGCAAACTGTTGGTGATATCGATCACTACTATTTTGATACTCAAAGTGGTCAGTGCGGCCAGGCTTGCAATCACCTCAGCCAGATCTAAATAGGGCGTTAAATGTTAGATAAGATGATGAAATCTTTAGCGGAAGCGCTAAAGGTAGGGGATTTTATTGCCTCAGAAAATGGTTCTTACAACATCGAGGTTGACCAGTTATCACTGACCATCAAGCAACATGCGTCATGGATTTTATGGGAAGCGACGTTACCCTTCCAGTTTAAAGAGCATCTAGATTATCAACAAGAACAAGCGTTACAACGTTGCATGCAGCTCTCATTAAAAACCATTCGTGAGGATGGCGGCGTACTGACAACCAATGATGATCAGCAATTGATTTTGCAAAGTAAAGTAAGGGTTGAGGACTGTTCGGTGGAACGGTTCTCTGCTTTGCTTTCTAAGCACGTCAATCTATGCGAACGTTACATTGCATTATTGGAACAAGCACGCGTGAACCACACAATCAACCATACAGTGTGGTTACCATGATGCTAAAAATCTTTCCCAACATTAGGCGTGCTGCAACAAAGGCATTGTTATGCGCAGTGAGTGTTGTTCCTTTGGGATACGCGCAAGCAACAGACTTACACTGGCCCGAACAACCGTTCCGCTACTATGCAGATAACGACTCATTAAAAGAGTTGTTGAATAACTTCGGTGCAAATTATCGTGTCTCGGTTTCTGTTAGTGACAAAGTCAACGATCGAGTGAATGGGCGTTTTACCCCTGAAGATCCGGCGGAATTCCTCGATTACTTATCGCAAGTGTACAACTTGATGTGGTATTTCGATGGTGCCGTCTTACATGTCTATAAGGCGACAGAAACTCGCTCACGTTTACTTCAATTGGAATTACTTACGGCTAGAGAGCTACGCAGTACGTTAATTTCCACCGGCGTTTGGGATTCTCGTTATGGTTGGAGAGCTGCTGAGAGCAAAGGGTTAGTCTATCTTGCGGGTCCTCCACGTTATGTCGACTTAGTGGTACAAACGGCGGAGGCATTGGAAACGCGCTTGCTGCAGAAATCGAATTCAACCGACGAATTATTCGTTGAGATAATTCCTTTGAAGTACGCTTCTGCAACGGATAGAGAAATTGCATATCGAGATCAGACAATTACGGTCCCTGGCATCGCATCGGTGTTAAAACGGGTCGTGTCTGGTGTTCAAACTCAAGTGACGAGTGCGTCTAGCAAAGAAGTTACCAGTTCAGATAAGCCTGTAAAAAGTAATAAAACCGCCTCAGTTCATGGTGGCGCAACAGTTGAAGCAGAGCCGGGCCTTAATGCAATTATCGTTCGTGATACTCAAGCACGATTACCGCTCTATCGTAAACTGGTCGCGCAATTAGACCAGCCGCAATCAAGAATTGAAGTCGCGCTATCGATTGTCGATATCAGTGCCAACGATTTAAGTCAGTTAGGAGTGGATTGGCGAGCGGGAGTGTCTGTCGGAAACAACCGCATTGTTGATATCAAAACAACAGGTGATGTGAATTCGGGGGATGTGACGCTCGGCAGTGGACAGAACTTTAAGTCCTTGCTTGATTCAACCAACCTAAATTACTTGCTGGCTCAAATTCGTTTATTGGAATCCAAAGGCAGTGCTCAAGTGGTTTCAAGACCAACATTGTTAACTCAGGAAAATGTCGAAGCGGTACTGAACAACAGCAGCACGTTTTACGTCAAGCTGGTTGGTAAAGAAACCGCAGCGCTGGAAGAGGTCACGTATGGCACGTTACTGAGAATTGTCCCACGTATCGTTGGTGATAGATTTGCTGCACGACCTGAAATTAACCTGAGCCTTCATCTCGAAGACGGTGCAAAGATCGCTGATGGTGGCGTCGATGATCTTCCTTCCGTTCGTAAAACTGAAATCAGCACCTTAGCGACGGTTAAACAAGGGCAAAGCTTACTTATCGGTGGTGTGTACCGAGATGAAGTGAGCCATCAGTTACGTAAAGTGCCATTGCTAGGAGACATCCCATATTTAGGCGCGTTGTTTAGAAGTAATACCAATACTAAGCGCCGCACAGTACGAATGTTTATTTTAGAACCTCGAATTGTTGTGGATGGTATTGGCGATAGTGTGTTGATTGGCAACGAATATGACTTGCGACCAAGTATCGGCAAGCTTAACAACATCTCCAACAATAGCGCTGAATTTAAATCGGTAGTGGAAGTATATAGCTGCACATCGAGGGTTCAAGCCGAGCGCTATCAACAAGACTTATTGTCACAGCAAAAGTCGTCTCAATTAACGCAGTGCCAATTACCAACAGGGCAAAAGGGTTGGCGGGTGAAAGTATTGGAATGTGATGACTCACAAAGTGAGTGTGTGCGCCCTTCAGAGGAGTCTTAACCGCGATGCAGCAATGGAAAATTCGTATTTTATCAGGCGTGCATACCGGAGTAGAAGTCACCTTACCTGAAGGTGCTCTCGTGCTTGGCAGTGACGACTTTATTGCTGATCTTGTACTGTCTGATGCTGGGGTCGAAGCGAACCATTTCACCCTCGTTTGCCAGCAAGACTCGGTCATTTTACGAGGCTGCGAAGAGGCAAATATTAACAGTGAAGACATCGCTGTTGCAGGTGGTGGTATCGAGTTGTCACGCCATGCTGTTGTCTCGGTCGGCGTTGTGAAGTTCGCTCTGGGATACGCGGAAGATGCGTTAATTGTGAGTAACGTCAGCGACGAATCTAGCCAACAGAATACACCTGTGGTTGCTGTGCAACGCTCTAGCTGGAAAAAAACAACGCTCATCGCTTTGCTTTGTAGTTTTGTCCCGAGTGTCATTTTTGCCGGTATGTGGTACAGCCAAGCTAACGGAAACAACAATGAAATTGTTACAGAAGCAGAACCCATTGTTTTGGTGCGTAACATCTTAGGCGAGCTCAAACTTAGCGACGTTCGTGTGGAATGGAATGCCGCCGCACGCCAAGCAGTCCTAGAGGGCTATGTTGAAGACCGAACACAGAAACTCGATCTGCTTGGTCGAATTGATGTATTGGGCATCAATTACAAAAGTGACTTAAGAACGATGGAAGAAATCCGTCGCGGGGTTCGATTTATTTTGCGCAACCTCGGCTATCACCAAGTGAAAGTCGAAAATGGCGATGAGACCGGCACACTGCTGCTGACGGGCTATATCGATGATGCAAGCCGCTGGAACCAAGTTGAACAAATCTTGGAGCGAGACGTGCCGGGTCTTATTGCGTGGAAGGTTGAACTGCAGCGAGCGGGTGCCTACATGGATACGCTAAAAGCGTTATTGACGGATGCGGAGCTACTGAAAAAAGTCCAGTTGGTCACCAGCGGTGATCGCATCGAAGTTCGTGGTGAGCTTGATGATATCGAAACGACTCGATTTTACGGTGTGACCCGAGACTTCCGGGAACAATATGGTGAGAAACCGTACTTAGTTTTGAAATCCATACCTAAGGTGAGTAAAGGCACCAACATCGATTTCCCGTTTCGTAGCGTTAACTTTGGCCAGGTTCCATATGTGATTCTGACCGATAATGTTCGCTATATGGTCGGTGCAAGAACGCCTCAGGGCTACCGAATATCCAGTGTTACACCTGCTGGTATTGAGTTGGTTAAAGGCGGGCGGGTGATAACAATAGAACTCGGATATGAAGGCGAGACGAACAATGACAAATCTTGAACAAATTTTAAATAACGACACAAACGGTGCGGAAGTGCACAAGATTAAGAGCAAGCTCTTAGAAGCACAAGCGGTGGTGAAACGTCAGTTGGATTTAGGGTGCTCACCACAGCAGTACCAATTGCTACTCAAACAGTATGAAGCTTACACAGCCGCCCATGCGGTCGTTGAATCATACGAAGCTAACTAAAAAATACGAGGAAGTCTTATGTCATTTTACGATGCTAGTAACAGTGTAAACCTTGATGATGTTAAAGCTAAGTTAGAACAACAAGCGAAAGATGCCAACACAGAAGTGACGGCAGCCATCAAGAACCTAGAAACCAATGCCGATGATCCATCAAAGCTTGCCGAGCTTCAGCACGCGATCAACAAATGGTCTGTTGTTTACAATATCAATGCGACCACCACTCGTGCGATTAAAGATGTGATGCAGTCGATTCTCCAGAAGGTGTAAAGCATGGAACGAGAAACGCGCCAACTGCTGGCTGAAATCGCGCTGATGGCAACAGGTATGCATCGTCATCAAGAAGCCAACACGATTGCAGATGGCCTTGAAGCAAGCTCAGGTTCTGAAGAGACCGTTGCGATGATTCGTGCAATGAGCCTCATGAATAAAGGCTTGTATGAAGAGGCTCATCAATTACTCGAACCACTTTGTAACGCCTATCCAGATCTGATCAGCTTAGCGGCTCTTGCTTCTGCCAAAGCCGGTTTACTGAGCAAAGCGGAAAGCTGGGTAGAACTTGCGTCACAAGGAAGCGAAGAAAGCCAAGCATTTGCTGCGAGCTTTTCTCAGGACATTAGGAATCTTGGATGATCATTGATTCAAGTAACCTAAGTCTTCAACACCAATCTTTGCGTCAGTCGGAGTCGCGCCATTATGAGCGGAGCGATGAAGACAAGATGAAAACGTTCATGGAGCGAAGTGACAAGCAAGAGCAAGTTTCACATGTTTCTCCAAAAGAGACGCTAGAGAAAACAGAAGCGAAACTGGCGGAGATTAAAGCGTGGTACGAATCATTAAAAGACGCAGAGGTTGTCAGTAAACAAAGTGTCTTATCATCGTTAAATGAAGCGTTCTCCGACCCTCAAGTTAAACGAGAGGCAATGTGGTACGCCTTTCATGAGGCGAAGAGTGCAAAAGGCAACGAGCAGCCACAATCTGATTTGTTAAAGGTGTTGAAGCAGGAGTTACTAGGGAATTTTTCGGGACAGCTTATTGCCGAACCACCTGCTGATAAAACAGCACTAAAAGCAATGCTAGCGCAGCATTTTCCACTGGGTGCCCAGAAAGAACAAGCCTTATGGCATTGCTGGGCAGAGTTGAAGTCGTTACCTGATATGGCATCAACACTGGACATGGTTCGTGATGAACTTAGCTTCATGATCCAAAAAAATGCGATGGTGAAAAACATCATGACTCACAGTCACAAGTTAGATTTATCTTAGGAGTACATATGATAAACACGCAGTACACCGAGGTGATGCAAACCAACATTGATAAGTTGCAGGATGCGCAAGTCGAAGACGGTTTAAGCGAACGTTTTGAGCAAGCCATGTCGGTTCCCGAGGCAAGTAATGGCCTGGAGGGCGGTTTGCTAGAAAACATCAGCGAGTTGAAAAACACTATCGATAACGCGAAAAGTAACCTGCAAGACAACATGAAGATGGTGGGTGATGATCCGGCGCAATTACTGCAAATGCAGTGGGCGCTGACACGCATTACTTTTCAAGAAGAGCTGATCGCGAAAACCGTGGGTAAAACCACACAAAACGTAGAAACCTTATTGAAGGCACAATAGTGATGATGAATAAAATGAGAGCAGTTTTCATCATGCTCACGTTGTTTCTGGTAGGTTGTCAGACCGAGTTATACACCAACGTTACTCAGAAAGAGGGTAATGAGATGTTGTCGATCTTACTATCCGAAGGTGTCGTTGCAACAAAAGAACCTGACAAAGACAACACCGTCAAGTTAATGGTAGACAGTTCTCAAATCGCCTTCGCGGTAGATGCGCTAAAGCGAAAAGGTTATCCAAGAGAGCAGTTTTCCACACTGAAAGAAGTGTTTCCCAAAGACGATTTGATCTCGTCACCATTAGCAGAACGAGCACGTTTGGTATACGCGAAATCTCAAGAGCTCTCCTCAACCTTATCTCAGATTGATGGCGTGCTAGTGGCACGTGTTCATGTTGTTTTGGAAGATCAAGATCTGCGTCCAGGAGAGCGCCCAACTCCAGCTTCTGCCTCCGTATTTATTAAACACGCGGCAGATATTGCGCTTGATTCATATGTTCCGCAGATCAAATTATTAGTGAACAACAGTATTGAGGGGTTGAACTACGATCGAATCAGCGTAGTGATGGTACCCTCATCAGAGGTTCGAGTTGCTACTCAAAACAATCAATTTAAAAGCATTTTGTCGGTTCAGGTCACCAAAGAGACGGCGAATAATCTTATCGCCATTTTGGTGTTCTTGGTAGCGGCACTCATCGGCTCGAATATCGCTACTTTTACATGGTGTCGTAGGAACACGAAGCGTGGTTAAACCAGAAACACCACTCGCGCAGGTACAACACCAGTTTAACTATGCGCCTTGCCAGTACATCCATAGAAGTTGGATAGAGCAAAAGCAGCCTTGGTTACTAAATATCGAAGGCTGGAGAGATAACCCCATGTTCAACCAATGGTGTATCAATGAGTGGGCGTTATCTCCAGTTCCTGAGACGGCTTTTAACAGACCTTGTCATAGTTTGGCGTTGCTCCCAGCGGATGCGTTGAACCAACTCGTATTGATGGTGGGCGGAGCTTTACATTGTGTGGCAATGCGAGGCGTTGTTTTAAAACATCCGAAACAGGTTCTGAACAACGTCTTTGGATTGGAAGGCACTCGGTTCTTGATTCAAAACGGGTCGATGTTGTTGTCCAGTTGGCCGCAAGGTTGGCAACATCCGTTGCCAGAATCATTGGATGAGCGGTCTGTTGAAGCAAAAATGCAAGCGCTTGGGTACTCCTGGATAAGGTTTGTTTTAGTTAACTCGCCAGAAGACATTGTTCTGCGTTGGCAATTCAAACTAGAACAGCAGCTCAGCGAGAGTACGGAAATGGCTAGCTGGTTGGCAAAAGATCAGCGAGATCTGGCGTATCGACTCACAAAAAAAATCGCAAAACAGGTTATTCCTCAATGGTTTCATTTGTTGAAATAAAAACAGACAATTTGCAGCTGGCACCTGGCTTAAAGGTGCTGAAAGCGAAAGATTATGCCAGTTATCTGGATTCGCAACACTTAGTTGAAGCCGCGAACTCCAAAGCTGAAAGCATCATTGCTAATGCCCAACAAGCCTACGAAACCGAAAAACAACGTGGTTATCAAGATGGCCTTGCACAAGCCAAGATTGAAAATGCGCAAACGATGGTTGAAACCTTAGCACGTTGTAATGACTACTATCAGCAAGTCGAAGAAAAAATGACAGGTGTGGTGTTAGAAGCAGTACGTAAGATCATCGATACCTTCGATGATGTCGATACCACGGTGAGTGTAGTTCGAGAAGCGTTGCAACTGGTGAGTAACCAAAAGCAGGTCATTTTACATGTCCACCCAGAGCAGGTTGTTGAGGTGAGAGAAAAGGTGGCTGGTGTATTAAGTGATTTCCCTGAAGTCGGTTACGTTGACGTGGTAGCAGATGCGCGCTTGAAAAATGGAGGCTGCATTTTGGAAACAGAAGTTGGGATCATCGACGCCAGTATTGATGGACAGCTGCATGCATTAAAGCAAGCCATGGTGAAGCAGCTCAGCGAGCGTAAAATTACGATTCATGAATAAACCTCAAAAACTCAGCACTTGCTGAGTTTTTTCATTTTAATGCCTTTAAACAAAAAAAATCCGACCATTTCTAAAATATTCACTGCCATAAATCCTTAAGAATACACCTAAGAAAGCTGCTTAGTTGATAAGTGTTGCAACCAAGCAGCGCCTCTAAAACAAAAATAGGATTATTTAGTCGAATGGCTAATGGATTTATAACTTCTTTACTGACAGATTTTGCCAGCCGCTGCCAATTGGAGCCGTTGGTTTTTGATGAAGATGATTGTTGCCATCTACTCGTTGAGCAAAACACAGCAATCACAATTCGTGCACAAGAAGATCGTGTGACGCTTATCGGGCTGATTTCAGGCGATAAGCCGAGTGATGATACTTTGCATCAACATATGAAAGATGCCTTAACGCAAGGCTCTCCAGCGGTATTCTGGGGGGAAGAGACCGGATATATCGGTTTCATACACCTGCCTCAGCAACTGCTAACTGCATCTTTTTTCGATGAGTCATTTGCGAATTTCATCGAGTGGTTAAAAAGTGCGAATACACAAGAAGTAACCAATAAAACAATCGAAGTACCGGAAACGAATACCACTCATTTTTCCACATTAAGGGTTTAAAGCATGATCAGTTTTGGAAGTGTTAGCGCGTTGCAGGCCGCCATGCCGCAAGCTCGTAACGAGATACTTAACGAAGGTAAGCTGAGTATTGGTGGCAAAGAATACCAAATCAACGCAGCGACCCAAGAATTTACTCGCGCCAATCCTACGAATGGTGCGGTAGCGCGATTTTTTGAAGCGACAGGAAAACTGTTTCGCGAAGGTAGCCCACAATCGGTAGCGAAAGCCCTTACAAAAGCCGTATTTGATAATGAGCAAGGACAAGCTCAGCGTTTACAAGCTGCTTCTTCTGTTGAGCATGGACAAATGTTCTTCAAAGATGGAAGCATAAAAACCGCATCAGATGTCTTAAATGCCTTTGCGAAGTTAGACAGTAAATCAGTTCAGTCGAACTCTGCTGAGCTAAACCAGTTAGCTGAGCGAGCGATGACAGAGGCAATGTTAGAAACCGATTCTGGTAAAAACCTCACATCACTGATTGGCGAAAGTGCAGCGAAGTCGCTTGCTGGACGTGTAGTAAAGGACTACGGCGGTGGTATATCTGCAGCGCAGAAAAATCCAGCAGGTAGCATCAATCAAATGCAAGCGGTGTTTGATATGGAGGTGATGCATCTTAAATCGGCGCAACGTCATATCGAAGGTCTAGCAAGCACCGATCTAAGCCAAGGTGTATACGCTGAAGGACTGGCAGAGGACGTGTTTAACAAAAGTGGCGTAACCAATAATGTTGAAAGAGCTGCGGCGTGGATCATTAATGCTTCTAACTCAAAAGGAAACGATGCCGAAAATATTACGTCTTTACTGAAGGAATACGCGTCTAATGGTAAAGACTTATTGAATATGGAAAACCTAAAAGAGCTACACGCTCGATTGGTGCCTAATGTTGAGCGTGATTACCGAGGGCCAAATATTTCGGGTGGCACTTTGCCGTCAAGTATTGGCGGTGAGGGCATGTTAAAGCAGCACATTGAAGGCTTTTTGAAAGAGAACCCTGTAGAAGATAAAGACTTAGGTAAACATTTGTTCGCCGGAGTTATCGGGTACCATGGCTTTACAGATGGAAATGGTCGCATGGGGCGCATGCTATACGCGATAGCAGAACTTCGTAACGACTCGTTCAATCCTTTAGCTATGGATGCAGAAAATAGCCTTCACGGTATTAAGTGATTTTCTACTTCTATTTAATTTTCGGAGCGGCGATTGCCGCTCTTTTATTTTCCAGCTTAACCTTAATTTTTCTTCTCAATAAAACGGATAATAGCAATAAAAATGAGACGTTGAAATAAAGTGTCGGTTTCTATCTCGCCATAAAATCGCTTTTATCCTTATTCGCTTATTTAAATGAGCCGTTATACCCAAGTGGCTTCGCTGCAATAAATATATCGATGTCACTTAGTTATAATAAATTAGACAGGACACAACATGGATACAGGAAAGATTAATATGCTTCTCTCTGAGCTAGGAGAAGTGCTGAACCTTGAGCGCGTGACAGCGTATGACGATCAAATGTGGTCACTGCATTTTGCTGAAAACAACAGTGTCGATGTTCTGCTCGTAGAGGAAAAAGGCGAGTTATTGATTTCCAAAAACCTGCTTATAGAACAAGATGATATTACGCTAGATAAACTTCAAGTTTTACTTGAATACAACTTCTTGTATCGAGAAACAGGTGGTGTGCAGTTTTGTGTGAATCCAACACGCAAAGACGTTGTTCTTCAAGTTGCTATCGCGGCTGGAAGTGAACTCACCAACATTGCTAACTTAATCATTCAGTTGAATGAATTAGTTGATACTTGGGTAGAGTTATTTCAAAACAACACGGTTGTAGATTTTAGCCAAACAGACGTACACGCATTTATTCAAGTTTAAGGCATCACACATGGTCAATATTAATACATCGCACATGCACTCGTTGAGTCAGTTAACGTCACATTTGGCGACACAAAATCAAGCTGACGACAAAGAGGTTCGAGCACACAACGGTAAAGATATTTTTGTTAAAGAGGGCGCACCAAAAAATAAAAGTATCAGCGCGCGTATTAGCCACCAGAATAAAGCGAAAGATATTTTAGTGAACCTGCTTACTAAGCAGGGTATTCCTAAAGATGTTGCGAAGCTCATGCTGAAAAATGTGTTGAACGGTGAAAATAAGTTAACGCTTGGGAGCCTGAAAAATCTTGAGAGATTGTCGTCTGGCCCTAGCTCAAATTGGCCCACTGCACAAACGGCAGCCTCATCTTCCAAAACCAATAAAGCTTCATCGAGTGTCGCGCTTATCAACGAACATAAAGCCAACCTTCAAAAGCTTGGTGATTTTGCCTGTACGGACTTAAATACGTTCGGTGTTAAGGGGTCACAGTTTTATGAAACAAAAGGAAAGCCACGACTAAAAGAGCTTCACGCGGATCAAGCGCGAATCATGCAAGATCACAGAGCGACGATGTCCGCAAACGGAGTTCAAGCTGCAGCACAAAGAGGAACCGCACCGCAATTAAGCACTCTACAGAACATTGCTAAGGCAGTACAAACCGCGAAAGCCGGCTGCTGTACTACATTTGCTTTTGCTGCCGCCGCTGAGATGATTCAAGGCATGTCAGGAACACCTGAAAGTGAACCCAAAGTAGAAGTGGTTGCGTTTAAAAAGGGTCATTCAGGTACACACCTTTATGTACTGGTTGGTCGACAAGAGGGGAGCGACATAAAAGATCCATCAACGTGGAGTAAGGATGTGAAAATTGTTGACCCGTGGGCGACATCTGCATTCGGTGCACCAATGTTTGGAGATGCACAACGACCACCTGTTTCGAATATGTTCCCGCCAACAGAAGTCATTTTTGATAGCCATAAACTGGGTTAGTCACTCTGCAAAAGAAGTGAGCAAATACACCATGCTAAGCATCTAACCTTTATTGAAAGAGCAGCTCTGAGCTGCTCTTTTTTATTACTCTGGCAACTCGATTTTAGAGCGAGATTTCTGCGGAAAACCTCACAATGAAGGCGAAAAAGTGACAAAAATAAAGCCATTACCGACATCGTTCAATCTGCAATCGTTGTTCAATAGAGTTATTGAAACAAAAGGAAAAAGTTATGAACACGATTCAACAACTGCTCTTGGAGTTTTGCCAACTCAATGAGTTGCCCGAACTGAATTTTGAAGAAAATGAACGTTGTCAGCTACTGGTCGATGATCGCTACATGTTGTATTTCATTGCGACAGATACGGATGATTTGATGTTGTCTGTAACGTTCGGAGGGTTAGAAAAATCCGGTGAACAACGACTAAAAGGTTTAGAGCTTCTTGCTCATGCTAACTATCAAGGAATTGGTAGTGGCAACCTCGCACTTGCTTTAGCTCCAAATGGTCGACAGCTTGTCTTAGCAGGACGTAAACCCGTTGAGCATCTAAATACGACGAACCTTACCGCTTGGTTTCACGAAGTTATTGAACAGGCCGAGCTGTGGCAAGCGCGTTTCGCAATGTTGGATCAAGCGATTCCAACCACCTCTAATCATGAACAAGCTCATGTTCAATCACTTCGTGTGTAGGAGAGAAAAATGGTTAATACAACACAAAAAATCAGTCAAAGCCCAGTACCTGATCTAGAACAGTTTCGTGCAGTTGCTGCGCAAAAAGATGACCGAGTGATCAGTAAAAGAGGTGAAGTAAAAGAACCTTCCACATTCCACAAAGGTCATAAGTTTGCTTCTATTCACGAAGGCGTATTGAGAAGCAAATACACTAAGTTTTTCCAAGAAAACATCAAAACTCACCTTGATTTAAAGCAGGCGCTACTTAAGCAAGAAAAACCTGAGGTTGCGCTGTTGGCTTACTCCCTAGTGAGTCCTTCAGGCTATCGCGGTGAGCCACTTACTGAGCGTAAAATCTTAGAAGTTGTCAGCCTATTGGATGAAATAAAAGTGAGCAGCGATGCGTACCAGCAGCTTAAAAATACGTTTGATGCGATCAGCAAAGATCCGCGTATGCAGGTGAGTTTAGAAGCCCAGTATCCAGGAAAAATGGATGGCTTCGCTGCTGAACTGTTACAGATGGGCAAAGAAAAGCTAAAAGGTTCTGGTGTGAACGCCGTTATTAACTTGGCATTACCTGGTGTTGGCTTATTGATTTCTACAGGTCGAGAGCTGCACAAAGCGGCCGTAAATGGTGATGCTGAGGCTTACCATCATCAGTTAGAACAAATTTCACAGCTGCCAGGGCGAGATCAACGTCTTTCTATGCCGATGCAGCAAACCTTGGCTCAAGGTCATGCGATACTGTCGGCTGAAGGTGGCATTGGAGCTACGTTAGGTATGGCGACGGGGAGCCTGGGCACGTTCGGTGTTAGCTCTGTAGCAACGGTGGGCGTCACACCGATAGCAAAAGAGGCAATCGGTTCTGCGGCAACGACTGCTATCATGAGCGGCGGTGGCTTTGTGGCGAACCAAGCTGGGGCATACGGGTTAAATACGGAAGTAAAAGAGCAACTTATGCAAGGCGAAATGTCTGGTGTTTTACCTAGACTTGAAGTTTCCAATGCAAAAGGAGACTTTACCTTCAGTATGCAAGATCCGGCTTCTGTCCGCGCATTAATGGCGTACCTTGGCCCTAAGGAGAATACTGCAATGACTTCTCCTCAAGCGCCTAAAGAGGCACAAGAGATGGAAGCCGCTCGATTAACACTGAAAAAGATGTTGGGTTCAGAGCCAAGTGAGCACTTGGTTCCTGACGTAGACTCTATCTTGAAGCTAAGCCCAGAGGATGCACCAAGTAAAACCGAGTCTATTGCTAACGGGGCGTTTAAAAAACTGTTAGGAGAAGATTGGGATTGGCTCATGCCAGCTGTTCGAGCGATTGATAAAGGGGAAGCAAGTAAAATCAACGAAAAGCTCACCTACAAGCTCCCCCTAGATGCAGCAAACGGACGGGTTTATCTTGATAAATGCCCAAACCTGAGTGACGTCCAATTAGATGCGCTAGAAAAACTAGGCTCACCAAGTCAATTGCGATTGATGTACTTGGCAGAAGGCTGGGTGTAATTTCAAATGGTAAAGTAGGGAGTAGGTGCTGCTCCTTACTTTATCTACCGTCAGCGTTACTTTTTGGGGCTGGCTCATCTCCATTGAATTTAACTTTTCGACTGAAGAAACAAACACACAAGTGTCAACGTTATACCAACCCAACCAATGAAAGAAATTTCTTCCCCAACAATCGCAACTGCTAGTGCGGCTGCGATAACAGGTTCAAATAGCGTGAGTATGCTAGCTCCACTGGCTGTAACAAACCGTAGCCCAAACCCAAAAGCGACGTAACCTAACCCCATTGGAATCAAGGCCATGTAGAGCATGACCGTCGTATTAGTTGATGATGCAAATAGATTATCGCCCGTGATGAAAAGTGTTGGTAGAAGCAAAACTCCACCAATACCAAAAACACTTCCCATGGCCGTTTGCGATTCAATGCCGTGGTCAATCATAGCCTTTACTCCCCATGAGTAAATGGCGTACGTCAGACCTGCCAATAGGCCAAGTAATACACCCCAATGCTTCATATCCTGATCAAATAAGCTATTTGCGGATGACTCAGAAGCCAGCAACAAGGTAATGCCAATGACCCCGATTGCGAAACTCATCATCCAGCGCTTGGTTATGGTCTGATTTCGGCTAAAGAGACACTCTAACAAAGCAGAAAAGAAAGGTGCAGTGGAGATAGAAACAACCGTACCAATAGCCACACCGGCGAATCGCATTGATGAATAAAAAGCCAGTGGGTAGGTGGCTAAGGCGATAATACTAACCAGTAACGTTTTCTTCTTATGTACGACTTTTCGAAAATCTCTCTTCAGTGACTTCGCAGACAGACATGCTTGCATAAATCCACCAATACCCATAGAAAATGCGCCAATGGCGAGAGCACTGACATCCGGTGCCAAGCTGGCAGCGGTGCCCGTCGTCCCCCACAGGGTTGAAGCAAAAAGTATGGATAAAGTTCCTAATTGATAGTCGGTGAAATGTTTTTTTAACACTGTAATTTCTACCTAGTGAATGGCTGTTTTAGGGTAGAAAGAATAAAAGAAAGCGATAGAGATTTTTGTGCTGAAAAGACGGAATACTTGTTCCAGAGGACTATTTTAGTGACTACCGAGAAAACTCTCTAGGAGACATGCCAAAATGCATTGAAAACCGTCGACTAAACGCGGAAAGGTCACTATAGCCAACTCGTTCAGCTATCAACTGAACTGGAAGGTCTGTATGAGTCAGTAGTGCTTTGGCTTTTTCCATACGTTGTAATGTAATGTATTTATGAACGCTCACTTTTAGCTGCTCTTTAAAAAGCTTTTTAAACTGCGTCGGACTCAAGCAAGCGGCATTCGCTAATGAGGCAATGGTGAGTGGCTGATCAAGCTGCTCGGCGATCAAAACCTGTACATCTCGAATACGCGAATCTATGGAGCGAGACCGCTTTTGCTGCTCCAGCAACAGATAGAAGGTTGCAACCATTGAGTTTTCAATTTCATCATTAACCTGATACTCAAGCTGTTTTTCGACAAACTGGATAAAGCTCAGTAGAGGTGGGCCAATCGAAAACACAGCCACACTACTATCCATCAAATGAGTGGGCAAAGTGGTCATATCCGCAACAATAAAGCGTGATGACTCTTCGGCATTAAAACCGTGAGCACAACTTTTGGGGATGACTATGCAGTCGCCAACCGCCACCTTTCCGACATAACTATCCATATCAATATGTATGTTGCCCTGGAGAGGAAGCACCAGTTGATGATAATCACTATGAGTATGTCGGCTCATACGTTTCGTGTAGGAGCGAATGCTTAAGCTAGATTTCATAAAAACAACATACAGTTAAAGGATACCGCATTATAGCGTTGAAAGTATCGAGGTTGAAAGCTGGGCAGTTGTAAGCCCAGATCTTGAATGGGATGTGGTTTGTTAGTCTGCCTCGGACTCTAACGAAGCCAACCAACGAAGCACTTCCGCAGTTGCCTCAATAAGATCGCTTGGGATGTACTGGTCGACGTTACCGTCGGCGTATAGTGCACGAGCAAGAGGGACTTTTTGCATCACAGGCACGCCTTCCTCTTTAGCGATTGCGACCATACGTTTGGCTACCGCATCGGTTTCCATCAAAGTGATGACGGGCAGGGGCGTTTCGCCTTTCTTGTAATAAAGGCCAACCGCGATATGTGTTGGGTTTGTAACTAATACATTAGAACGTTTAACGTTTTCGCGTTGATTGGAGGCTTGTAGCTCTTGGTGCAACTGACGACGTTTGCTTTTTATTTCTGGACTGCCTTCCATCTCTTTGTATTCGCGCTTCACTTCGTCCTTGCTCATTTTGAGCTTTTTCGTGTGATCAAACTTCTGGTACGCAAAATCTGCTGCAGCGATGACGATGAAGCCTACCGAAGAGATAATCATTAATTGTTTAATCATGACGCCAGTAATGGTCGGGACACATTCTAGCCCACAAGTTGGAATTTGCATTAAAGCGTTGATGTTACCGCGTAATGTCACCCAGATAATGCAGGAAAGAAGAGAGACTTTAAGGATCGACTTGATAAACTCAATCACACTCTTGAGGGAAAAAATGCGTTTGGCCCCTTCGACGGGATTGATCTTTTTGATGTCGGGTTTAACGGATTCACCACTAAATAGGAACCCGAACTGCCCCATATTGGAAAAGATGGCGACGAGTGCAGCAACCAGAATAATCGGAGCGAGTAGATAGGCAATTTCTTTTGCGATGGCGATAGCGACATCGACTAGCGCATCTTGGAAACCCTGATAAGCAAGCTTACTTGGTAGGAGAATAAGCGCTGAGATGTGCGACATGTAATAATCGGCGAACGCAAACAGTACAATTATGAGCGCCAAAATTAATGCAGACGATACGATTTCTTGGCTTTTGGCAACCTGACCTTTCTGCCGAGCATCGCGTAACTTTTTTGCGGTGGGTTGCTCTGTTTTTTCTGCACTCATAAAGAATCCTAAGCGTTATTGCCAAATGGTATTGAGTTGTTCTGCGAATCGGGTAATGCCGTAAAACTGTACTTCAAAGTGATCCATCATAATTCCGAGATACACGATCAGTAAAACACTCGCGATGGCACTTTTTATTGGCATGGCAAGGAAAAAAACATTCAATTGCGGTGCAAAACGACTGATAAGCGCCAGACCAAACTCAGCAAGAAACATTGCCAACACTAGTGGAGCGGACATCAACACACCAAGCCACATAAGCTGTTCAAATTGCGCGTAGAAGAAGCTCACCCATGCGTCGCTAACGGTTGGGAAAAAGTCCACGATCGGCCAAGATGTATAGCTTTTGAATAACGCATAGATAAAAGTGACAAAGCCCCCGCCAGAGAAGAACAGGGTAATCAACGTTTGGGTCAGTAATACCGCTGTTGGTGTGGATTGTGAGCCTAGCGTTGGGTTAAACATACTTGCCATGGCAGCCCCACGTTGGTTGTCGACCAGAAAACCGGCCGCTTCTATCGCCCAAAAAGGGATAGCAGCAACAAACCCTATCAATAGCCCAATTAATACCTCCTTACCCAAAATCATTATCAGCCAAATGCCGTCGGTTTCTGTGGGCAAGCTTTGCTGATTAATCATCGGAAATATAAACAGCGCGAGTGAGCAAAGCACACCATTTCTCACCATGGTGCCGCCTAGCATTTGCTTGCTCAAAATAGGCAAAAAGATGAAGCACGCCATTAACCGAGGTAACGTCAGGCTGTACAAAAATAAAGTCTGGTGTAAGTCGTGATAACTCATCGTATTTGAGGAATTTTATCCATAGCAAGCGAGGCGAAGGCGTGGAGCTCTGCCCCTAGCCATTGCGTTGTGACGAACAGCGTAATAATGACCGCGATAAGCTTGACCACAAAGCCTAACGTTTGTTCTTGGACCTGAGTTAACGCCTGAATAAGCGACACCAATGTACCAACCAATGCTGCGACTAAAATCGGCGGTAATGACAAGTACAACACTAGGGTTAATGCTTGAGTCGTGAAATGAATGATTTCAGCAGAATGCATACTTTCTCCGTGATTAACCGTAACTCAACACTAAGCCGTGGGTGAGCTTTGTCCAGCCGTCAAGCAAGACAAAAAGCAACAATTTGAAGGGGAGGGAAATCGTCATTGGCGATACCATCATCATCCCCATCGCGAGTAGGATATTCGACACAATTAGGTCAATAGCGATGAACGGTAAGTACAACAGAAAGCCAATTTCAAAAGCGCGAGTAAGCTCGCTGACGGTAAATGCGGGCAGTAAGAGCAATAAACTGTCCGACTCTAAACGGTCTACGTACTTCTGTGGCCACAATGTGCGTGCAGCATCAGTGAAGAATATGGCTTCGGTTTCCCGAATATGCTTTTTCAAAAATTCTCGATAAGGCTGTAAACCGCTTTCAATGAGGCCTTCTACACTTGCAGAATCTTCAAGGGAGATATCATGCTGCTTTACGTAGTCGTAGGTTTCAAACCCGACGGGAGCCATGATGAAAATTGACAGAATGATGGCCAATCCGTAAAGCGCCATATTCGGCGGAATTTGCTGTACACCGAGAGCGTTACGCAGCAGTGAGAATACAACGGCGAGTTTCACAAATGACGTCGCCATCATGGCGATAAATGGGATCAGTGCCAGCAGTGCTAAGCTGACAATGAGATTGAGCTCGTCGGGTAATTGGATCATGCTGGCTCCTGCGTGCCACCGAACAGCTCCACTACGCGCACACCTAAATGTTCGTTAACATTAACCAGTTCACACTCACCAATGATTTTGCCGTTGGCACGCAATGTTACCGGCTTAGATACAGGCTGGTTTAGCTCGAATACGTACCCTGGCTGAAGCTGGTTAAGCTGCTCTAGCGTGATGGTTTGATGGCCGATATCAAACGTGAGTTCCACAGGCAGTTGCTGGTGGTCGGTTAACATTTCTGAAGTGTTTACGTCATTCATATTGGTTTCTTTTTCAATAATGTGAAGAGTTTGGTCATCTAGCTGGCAGCGCCAGAGATTCTGGTTAGATACTTGAAAAATGGCTTGTTGCTTGGCGATGTAACCATCGTCAAAAAAGATGACATCTCCCAGCTCGAGCGAATTAAATTCGCTTAACGTCAAATGGGTCCTTCCAAGACTTAACCACACAGGTAAAGCGAGGTGTCGAGCTTGTAGAGCAGCGCTGTTTGGTAGCGCATCCAACAACACGTCTGATCCTTCGCTAACCCACAAACAAAGAGAGCCGTTAGGCTTATTGAGGGTTAACATTAAAGTATGCTCTTGGGCCTGGCTCGCCTCTAACGGCTGTAGTTGACTAAGAATGGGTAACTGACCAAATAGCGCTTTGATTGCCTCACTATGCGGTTCTATCTGTGAGCTCAAAAGTGCTAACTGGAGGGAGTTAGGCAGGGACTCAAACGCAGTAGCATTTAAGGTCGATTTCAGCCAATGTTGGAGCTGCGCACGAGAAAAGTCTACTTGTAGGGTTTGCCCTCCAATCAACGTGGTTAAACGGAACCCTTCAAATGAAGGGATTTGAGCAACAGTAATCGATACGCTCTGACCATCAGTCCCTTGGAAGTGGCACTGTTTTGCACAAAGTTGATTGCTGAGCGCGATACTTTCTGCATCCACTTTGGGTATTATTAACGGCGTCATAGGTCATTCTCCGCTTGCCATTCTTCATACACGCTGCGTTGTTGGCGTGAGTGTTGTTGTTCATGTTGTTGTTGATCGAGCTGTTGAGTTTGTTCGCTGATCGCTAAGCGAAGTGGCTGCTCACCGCCGAATCGGTTTAGCCGTTCAGCAAGATCTTGTCTAGCTTGCTGGCTAATAATGGAAAGGGCATGCTCTTGTCGAATCGTCACGCTATACCCTTGAGCGTCCAACTTTATGTGGATTTCACCACCTTTTAATTGCCCTTCACTTAGAAACAGCCGAACCTCTTTGTTGTCCGATGCGGTTGGTAGAGCAACATAGATTTTGTCCACCAATTGCTGGAGTAATTGGTTTACGTCTCGCGTTGGGCTTGGTTGAGCCTGCGAAGCAACACTTTTTAGGATGACATCGCCTTGTGTTACCGCACTTGCAAAGGGTTGAGAAGGCACTTTTTCTTCATCCGTTTTAACGGCGACTAGTGCGCTTTTCGTCACGATTTTTTCAAGAGGCTTGGTTTCAGGCAGGCCACCAGTTTGGTCTGGTCGTTTGCCTGTATTCTGTAGCGGCGGAGTTGCACGCTTATTGTGCGTTTTTTCAGTTTGCTTTTTCGTTAAGCCAACAATGTTAATCCCATATTGAGCGAGCTCTGTCTCTGTCGCACTTTGGGGAAGCAAGCCAGATTCAAGCGTAGAGAGACAATCCGGCGAGGTATGTTTATCCATCGGCGTCGGTTTATCATCTTTCAAATGAGCTTGAGCTTGAAAGTGAGGATCAACACGCTCGGTAGAAGGGGAGCTTAGAACTGTGTCGCCATCGCTTTTTCCATCATTTTTAAGCAATTTATTGTTTTCGCTAATTATTTCTTCGCTATTTGCTGCGTCGTCTTGCGGTTTCTCTATATCTCTCTTAGTGACGACGTCACTTTTACCTTTTAAAGTGGAGGTGTTTTTGTCAGCGTTGGCTTCTTGGTTCGATAGGTTAGGTTTCTTATCTAGACCTTGAGATGTCTTATGCCTTAGCGGTATGTCTTCTTCGCCAGTATGATTTTTTTGGGGATTCCCAACGATAGACTCCTTTCCCTTGCTAGGCTTCTTCGTCATTGCATGCTCGAATTGTGATTGAAGCTCGGCCTCCTTCTCGAGAGGCGCTTGTTCTGGCGTTGATTTGTGCAGCGTATTCGATGTTTCAGTTGTTGGGGTAATGCGCATAGTGAACCTTTAGATAATGTCGACAGTGCGAAACTCTTCCTGTTCGAGTTCTTCTTGGTATTGCCTTTCTCGCGATTTTTCCGTGACTTCTTGTTGCTGCAACTGAACGAATTTTTCTTTGGTTTTATGGGCTTGTCGCGCCTCTTTTTGCTTTTCTTTAAGTGCCGAGCGTTCGATTTCAAGCGCTTTTTTTGACTCGGCCACACGTTGTTTAAGTTCGGCTTCTCTCTCTCTTAACAACGCGATTTCTTGTCTTAATGTTTCCAGCTCTTTGAGAACGAGCGTTTGTTGTTTTGCTTTAGCAAAACGTCGCTCTTCTTCTTCCTGGCGCCAAACGTGATAGTCCGCGACAGAACGTTCGGCCTTTTGAACCTGTGCTGCGGCGTTTGACACTCGGTATTCTTGACGCTTGACGGCTTTATCCGCACGGTCAGCGCGAATTTTTTTGATTTCTAATAAACGTTCTATCATTGTTTCGCCATCCCTTTAAGTTGAGCGATAGCGCCATCAAGATCGCTTGGTTCATGAGTGCCTTGGCGTAAAAAGGCGCGTATATCATCACTTTGTGCAATGGCCATATCTGCTAGGCTATCTGCGCCATGTTGGTATTCGCCAATTTTGATTAGCAGCTCAACTTCTTCATACTTAGCTAACATTTCGCGAATATGAGCAGCAGACGCCTGATGATCGGGTTCAACGATTTGATTCATCACTCGGCTTGCTGACCGAAGTACATCAATGGCGGGGTAATGGTTCATTGCCGCAAGTTTGCGCGAGAGAATGATGTGCCCATCTAAAATGGAGCGAGTTTCATCCGCGACAGGCTCTGTCATGTCGTCACCTTCCACCAACACGGTGTACAGTGATGTAATTGATCCTTTGTCTGATTGTCCAGCTCGTTCCATCAGCTTTGGCAAAGCGGCAAAAACGGAAGGCGGATAGCCACGTCGTGTTGGTGGCTCGCCTGCGGCTAGTCCAATCTCCCTCTGTGCGCGGGCGAAACGCGTTACAGAATCCATCAGCAGTAGCACGCGTTTACCTTGGTCACGAAAATATTCTGCGATAGAAGTGGCAACAAAAGCGGCTTTGGCGCGCTCCATTGCTGGGCGATCAGAGGTAGCGACCACTAAAACCGATTTGGCCATTCCTTCTTCGCCTAGGTCATGCTCAATAAACTCGCGCACTTCGCGTCCGCGTTCACCAATTAAGGCGAGAACGGTCACGTCAACTTCTGCGGAGCGAATCAGTTTTGCCAGTAGGGTACTTTTACCCCCGCCAGCCGCTGCAAAAATACCCATGCGCTGACCTTCACCACAGGTCAGTAGCCCATCAATGGATCGAACGCCAAGAGAGATTGGCTTTTCAATCAGTTTACGTTGCATTGGTGGTGGCGCATCGCGATAAACAGGATACCAAGCACTTGGTTCCTGACTTTGCGTGCCATCGAAAGGACGCCCAAGCCCGTCAAGCGTTGTACCTAACAGGTGGTCGCCAACACCCACTTCGTGCATTTTACCCATTGGGCTTACTTCTGTATTTGAGGAAATCCCAAACATATTTCCTAACGGGGTGAGCAAAGCGTGATGCTGCTGGAAGCCAACCACTTCCGCTAACAAAGACAGAGTTTGATCGGGATTACGCAACTCACACAGTTCACCTACACGAACGCCAGGGACGACAGCTTTGATAATGGTGCCGGTGACTTGTGTAACGCGCCCGCGAATTTGGATCAAACGCGTGTGTTTAATCGCAGATTGTTGGATATCAGTGATGTATGAGAAATCGTTCAAGGTAAAAAATATGCGCAATGATTGATGCTGAGAGGATAGAAAGTATAAGAATCAATTTATAGTGAATATCAGTCGGGAGTTTTTAGAAAACTGAAAGTGCACTAAAAAAACACGTCTGATTTTGACAGCTTCAACAAAGCGCACTTCCTATAATTCGCCTGTATTGTGCGGAAGGAGTGCAAGTGAATGAGTATTATCAACAATCATATCGCAACAAATCCAAAGTTTGATGCGTCTATCCAAAACGGGTTGGAATCGTCTCTCCCCGACGTTTCACAAAAAGGCAATTATCGCGGTGAAACCGTCCGTGTTCACAATGCCACACAATCACTTTTTGATGCGATGGAAGAACTCACTTCACTCGGTTCCGAAAAAGCAGAGAAAGATCTGACCAAGCGCAAAGTGAAAGACAGTGGTGTTCGAGTTAATGAAGCACATGAACTCGTTTCGGACTATTTAAGAAAAGTCCCTGATCTTGAAAAGAATCAAAAGATCAAAGATTTGGCTACAAAAATGGCGGGAGGAAATATCTCGACCATCGCGCAATTACAAGCCTACTTGAATGGGTTTTCCGAGGAGAAAAGCCATCAATACCTCGCGCTAAAAGCCGTTAAAAAGTTTTTGAGTGCGAGTCCAGAAAGTAAACACCTACTAGCGCTGATTGACCAAGCACTTCTAAGAATCGAGCAAAACCCAGATACATGGTCTCAAATTGATACGGAAATCCGTGTCTCAAATTTTGCTGATGAATACAGCCAAGAGCAAGAGTTTAGCTCTTTGCATCAGCTGCGCGGCTTCTACCGCGATACCGTTCATAGTTATCAAGGGCTCGGCGCGGCTTATCAAGATGTTGTGGCGCGCTTTGGTGAGCAGGAGGTATCGACCGCTGTTGACTTTATGCTGCAAGGCATGAGTGCAGATCTTAGTGTTCAAGGTAGCAGTATCGATTCGGTTAAGTTGCAGTGGTTGATGTCCGATATGCAAAAACTCAAAACTCTAAATACGTTGCAAGATCGTGTGAGTCAGCTGTTCCAAATGTTTAAACCGGAAAGGACGAATTATGGCTTATCAAGTTTCTAATTTGATGGCTGATGTGATTGCGTTGGTAGAGCAGCGATGGGTAAGCAGTGATGAGATATGGAAAGTCGCCAACGCAATGGAATTGACGGCGGTAGAACAAAAAATCGATTTTTTTCGAGAGTTCCATAAGTTAGTTCGCGCAATCCCAATTGACGTATTCGCCGATGAAGAACAACGACAGAATTTAATCCAAGCGGTACAAAAGGCGCTAGACGAAGCCATTGATATAGAAGAAGAGGAAGCGTGGGAAGATGAGTTGGATTGATGCATCCGTCGATGAATTTTGCCGAGGAATGGGGCTCGATGCCGTCGATTTCTCATCAGCTGGACGGGTGCAGCTGGATTTTGAGCAAAGTGGTACGCTGCATATTGAGCGACAGGGTGAGCAGTTATTCTTGATGTTGTCTCGAGCGTTATCTTGGCATCAAACCAGTGACATGATTCAAAGTGCACTGTGTTTGTGTCATGCCGATCAAGGCTGGCCTTTCGAAATTAAAACCGGCTTGTTAGATGAGCAAACTCTGGTTTTTTCAGCAAGGCTAAAAGGAGAAGAAGTAACACTTCCGACCTTAGAGCAAGCGTTTACGCTTTTGGCTCGTCTACATAACGATGTGGCAGGCTCATGACTCGAGTCAGCACTTTAAACGTAGGCATCGAAGCCTTTACGCATGTTTCTCATAGTGAAGTTAAGGCCGATTTCCCAGAGCGATTTCAATTGCTTCCTGATGGTCAGGCGGTCGCTACACATTTAGAGAAGCTCTATGACCTCCGGCCTTCAGACCAATATCTCATCGCGTTAACTAAGCCCAAGCTGCTGCACTCAGAGTTGTTGCGTCCAGAAAATTACCGTCAACAATTTGATGAAACGTTAGCTCAGCTGCAAGTTCTTGCACAGGATCCAGGCTCCGCTTCTTTTATCAAAGCATCTGAAACGCTACAAAGTACACAACTTGATCAGCGTTACCTCACTATGGCGCTCAATCTCCTTATCCAGGTCTAACCAACATGTTGAGATCCAAAGACATTGAACTCTTACTTGTTCACGCTGCGCTACAAGTTCAATACCAAAAGCCAGAGCATGCCATTTCTATTCTCGATGCGGTTCTAGAAATAGAACCGCAGCACAAAGAGGCGATGCAAACACTTGCTGTGGCGTGTTTACAAAGTGGTCGATATACCCGGGCGATTGAGGTGTGTGAGCACTTATTAAAATCCGACCTTCATCCTGACTCGGCAGGACTCTGGTTTTGTTTAAGCCAAGCGCGTTGGAAACAAAATGACGTCGATGGGGCACGCCAAGCGCACCGACGCTATCTGCAATCTTTAAATAGTGAATCACATGAATAAGTTGATCGATATTCTAAACAAAGTAGGGCAACGCAAAGACATCATGCTTGCGGTGATGTTACTCGCGATCGTCTTTATGATGATATTGCCACTTCCTACCGCACTGGTGGATGTACTGATTGGCACCAACATGAGCATTGCGGTGGTGCTGCTTATGTTAGCTATTTACATCACCACGCCACTTGAGTTCTCTGCATTTCCTGCGGTGCTATTGATCACGACATTGTTTCGTCTGTCTTTATCTATCACGACAACCCGCTTGATCTTGCTACAAGGCGATGCTGGTCAAATCGTTTATACATTCGGTAACTTCGTTGTGGGCGGTAACTTAGTGGTCGGTATCGTTGTGTTTCTGATCATTACCATTGTTCAGTTTATGGTGATCACTAAAGGCTCAGAAAGGGTAGCAGAAGTTAGTGCGCGATTCTCACTCGATGCGATGCCTGGTAAGCAGATGAGTATTGACGGTGACATGCGTGCCGGAGTAATTGACGTACACGAAGCTAGGCACCGACGATCACTGATTGAAAAAGAAAGCCAAATGTATGGCTCGATGGATGGCGCGATGAAGTTCGTTAAAGGCGACTCCATTGCGGGTCTGGTCATCATTGTGGTCAACATCTTAGGTGGCGTCACGATCGGGGTAACGCAAAAAGGCATGAGTGCTTCTGAAGCACTTGAATTGTTTGCGATTTTGACCGTTGGTGATGGTTTGGTATCGCAGATCCCGGCACTCTTTATCGCGATTACCGCCGGTATTATCGTGACGCGTGTTTCTCATGAAGACTCTTCTGATCTTGGATCGGATATTGGTGGGCAGGTGATTGCTCAGCCACGAGCACTTCTTATTGGTGGTGTGCTTTTGGTGCTGTTCGCACTCATCCCTGGGTTTCCAAAAATCACTTTTCTGGTCTTGGCCGCCGTGGTTGGTGGTGGTGGTTTCTTCCTTTTCTATCAACAGAAAAAACAAGCGGAATCAGATAGCACCGACTTATCAAGCTTTGTTTCGCAAGGGGCCGGTTCGCCAGCAGCGAAGCCAAGCAAACCTACGCCTTCTAGAAACAGTAAAGGTAAGTTAGGTGAGCAAGAAGAGTTCGCCATGACGGTCCCGCTGTTGATTGATCTTGACGCGAGCCTTCAGGAAAGCTTGGAAGCGGTCGCATTAAATGAAGAGCTAGCAAGGGTGAGGCGCGCACTATATCTCGACCTCGGCGTGCCTTTCCCGGGTATCCACCTGCGTTTTAACGAGGGGATGCAAAATGGCGAATATTTAATTCAGTTACAAGAAGTTCCGGTTGCACGAGGACGAATTGTAAAAGACCAACTCTTGGTGACAGAAGGGAATGAGCAGATCGACTTATTAGGCGTGCCTTATGAGCAAGATGAAGATTTTCTACCCGGTATTTCTAGCATTTGGGTGGCACAGAGTTATGAGCAAAAACTCGTAGCCAGTCATGTCGGTTTTCTCACACCCGACAGGATTTTAACGTACCACTTGTCTCATGTTCTCAAGGAGTACGCACAAGACTTTATTGGTATTCAGGAGACGCGTTATCTGTTGGAGCAGATGGAAGGCAGTTATTCGGAGCTAGTCAAAGAGGCCCAGCGTATTGTTCCGTTGCAAAAAATGACGGAAATCTTGCAACGCTTGGTTTCTGAAGACATTTCTATCCGAAACCTTCGCGTGATCTTGGAAGCGATGGTTGAGTGGGGCCAAAAAGAGAAAGATGTTGTACAGCTGACGGAGTACATTCGTTCCAGCTTAAAACGTTACATTTGCTACAAATACGCGAGCGGACAAAACATGTTGCCCGCTTACTTATTGGATCAAAATCTCGAAGACACAATACGCAGCGGTATTCGTCAAACCTCAGCAGGGAGTTACTTGGCGTTAGACCCGTCAGTAACGCAACAATTTGTCAGTGATGTGAAACAGACCATTGGTGACTTAAGCCGCATGCCGAATAAACCTGTGCTAGTTGTGTCTATGGATGTACGCCGATATGTGCGAAAGCTTATTGAATCGGAATACTACGATCTGCCCGTTTTGTCATTTCAAGAACTAACCCAGCAAATCAATATTCAGCCACTTGGAAGGGTGGGGATGTAATGAAAACAAAACTAATACTCTCGCTGGCGCAAGCGGGGATCGAAGTGACGCCATACTTTTGGCAACAAAGTGAAATTCAACTTGGTTATCGAATTGAAGTTGAAGGCTTAGAGCTCGTTTTTCGGGTGGAGGACGGTGAAATCATCATCGTTCTTCTGAAACGCGTTCGTCCAAAATTGGGGTTGAGTAACCCCTTTGCCGGCTTATTTCTCTTGGCTGAACATGCCATTCAACTTTATCCCTCCGATTGGGTCATTCGCGGCAACGTCGATGTGTTACGTGGTAGCAACATGAGCAGCCAGCGATTGGCACAGTTCTATCTAAAAGCATGCGGTGCAAGCCATGATGAGCTAGAAGACTGGTACTGTTTACGCCTAGCAGATTATAGACCTTTGAAAAAGTTGAAAAAGTAAAAACTCACGACTGTTACTGACAGCACCGATGAGATGACCCACTTTAAGATAGGAATCAAGATGAAGCAACCGTTTACCGATGCGATTGAGAACGCTGAGCTTGCCATTAGAAAAGCTGAAGACAGAACCGATATTTTTAATGAGCTATTGGAAGGCTTAGGTGTTGGTCCTGTTGCGGGGGATGTATTACTTGGCGGCATAAAAGCGCCAGTAGATACCATGAAACGTGCAGAGCAAGAGCTAATAGACGAAGTCCAGCGCCGCCGGCAACAACAAACTCAGCTACAAGGTACGTCAGGTAAACGCAGAAAGCGTCCCACAGTGATGCGCGGCATGATGATTTAGAGGTTTGGAAATGACGAATATGAAAACGACTGGCTCTACGACAGGAGCAACAGACACAGCTGCGAGTAGTGCACCATTACCCACTTTCCAACAAAACTTGATAGAGGCATTTACCCCTGTACTGGGTGAAGCAGAGACTCAGCAACTTGCCTCGATAATCTCTTCATTGCCAACTATCTCGGGACAAACGGAATCACAAAGCATCGCGCTTTATGTTGATACGCTTGAAAACCTAAAAGCGAAAAATAACGCGTTTGCTGGTATATCATTGACCGACACCGCATCTGTTTGGCTAAAGTCGCTACAAAGTGCTAACTCAGATGGTGAATTAACCGCAGCCGAGTTTAATGCTCAAACAAACCAAACGCTATCAAATCAGTTTCAGTCTTGGTTTAGTAAGTTACTGACGGAAAACGTAGATAGCTCGTTATCTACTGAGTTTGTTAGTCAATTTAATCTGGGCACTCAGAGTAACCAAGCGGAGCAGATCGCCAACCTCTCCGAGACAGGTCTGGCTAATGCCACCAAAGAAATTTCTCTTTTTGTTGCAGAGCTTGCTAATCAAATGGGCTCCCGTGAAGTGAGAGATGCTTCTATTTCTTTTCTTCGCAATGCCTTTAGTAGCTTAGGTACCGTTAATCTCGCGCAACTGAAGAGCTCGGATTTTCTGTTGACTAAAGAGAGTTTCGCTCTTCAAGTCTCAGCTCAATTAAAAAGTAGTTTTCAAGGCATCGGTATTACTTTAAGCACCGATGACGCAAGTGCGCTAGCTAGCAGAATTACCTGGACTCCTGGTATTTCTAAACAGCAGCTTAAAGAAGCGTTAGATGAAATGGCCGCTCAAGTGAAAGGCCAATATAGCGCAGCTTATGGTGAGGCGAGTGGAACGAACAATCTAAAAGCAGCACTTAACACTGTTATTGGTGGAACTGAGCCTTTGACCCTTTCTAGCTTGTTCGCCAACTTCGCGGTGAGTTTAACAAATATAGAAATCGACGACTTTTACCAGGACAGAGCGATAGCCGATGTCCAAAAGACACAAATAACGGCAGCTCAAGTTAATTTGATCAAAGAAAACACCGAACGAGATATCCGATTACAGTTTGAAAAAATAGTAAAAGGTGAATCTACCGGGGCTTCATTTACTGAGCGATACGAGGCATTGCGCAAGAACTTAGGGGCATTGAAAGAGCGTCTACTCAATATCACCGATAAAGAGAAAGCGGATCGCGAGGTGAGAGCAGAGCACTCTCTAACGGCTCGTGATTTGTTGGCCGTTGTTGAGTCCAGCATTGGAGACCGTTTTGATGAGCAAGTGCTGCTTGCGCTAAATGAGCGTCGTGTTAACCGTTTAGAGAAACGTAATGATCAGAAAGAGGCATTAGAGGATCTCACAATACAGCTTAAAGTTTTTGGTGTTGTGCAATCAAAAATTCACTCTACGCAAAGTGTTGATGGGGTTTATAAACCGGGATATCCAGAAAGTAACTTCAAAGCGAGTGACTTTAACTACAGCAATCAAACGGATTTTGAAGCTTCACCTGAGTACAAGTATTTGACGGATAATAAAATAACAAACCATCGAGACTTCCTTCAAACACAAGGTATTACTATCGGTGATGGTGCGTCGTACCAAGACGAAGAGAAGTCGAAAAAACTGTCTAATTTTTCTAGTTCTGTCAGTGCTAAATCCAAGTTGCTTAACGATGAAGTGCAAATCAAAACCACTGAGCTGAACGACACCAGTTCTCAATACAACTCGACCGTTGAAGCGATGAACAAGTTTGTTCAGAAGTACCACAGTATTTTACAAGAAATCCTACGAGCCATTTAAGGATAACCAACCATGACTAAAACAAACGCGACCGATCCATCTCAAATGCAAGCAGAAGAACTGCTGTCTTTTTTGGAAGAGGGAGGCACGTTAAAAATGTTGCACGATGTGTCTCAGGACACCATCGAACATATTTATGCCGTAGGTTACAACTTTTTCCAATCGGGAAAGATTGAGCAAGCAGCGAAAGTATTTCAATTACTCAGCATGCTTGATCATTATCAGGCGCGATTTTTCATTGGCCTTGGCGCGGCTCGTCAGGAGTTGGGTGAGTATCTGCAGGCAATAGACGCCTACAGCTACGCAGCGCTAGTGGACGTAAATGATCCACGCCCACCTTTTCACTCTGCTGAATGTCACCTGAAACTGGAACAACTGACAGAAGCAGAGAGTGGGTTTTACAGCGCGAAGGAGATGTCTGCCGGAAAATCACAATATGCAGATTTGCATGAGCGTGCAGGCATCATGTTAGAAGCGGTGAGAAATAAAAAGGAGTAATTAGACTATGAGTTCTATTGCACTTGACCGCATCCAGACACAGGTTTATAGCCCTGAATCTGGCCAAGCCACGTTAGATAACGTGCAGAAAACGGCGTCTACAGCGACGCCTTCTGTGACGGTAGAAAACGTGAAGAGTAAAGATGCAGATGTACTGAACACCGGAAAAGTAAAAGTTCAGTTAGATGCACCTAACGCAGCTGTTAGTGACAAAGTGAATGATTTGACGCTAAAAGCCATGGCACAGCTGCAAAAGATCGTCGATACCATTGCAAAATCTCTCCATGCAGTTGCAGACCAAACAGGTTCGATTGCCGTCAAAATCATCGCAGGATCTGCTGATGATTTTGAAGTAGAGCTTGCTGCTATCACGGATAAACTGAAAAGTGCTCAAAACGAGCTGAAAATTCAGGAAGTGAAGGTCGCAAAAGCTAAACACGAAAAAGAGATGGTGGAAAACCAAGACAAAATCAAAGAATCGGAAGCCGCTGCAAAAGAAGCCCAAAAATCAGGCTTAGCAGCGAAGATCTTTGGTTGGATCAGTGCGGTGGTTTCTATTGTTGTTGGTGCCGTAATGGTGGCAACGGGTGTTGGTGCAGCAGCCGGTGCACTTATGATCGCTGGTGGCGTTATGGGAGCAGTGAGCATGGCGTTGCAAGAGCCAGCCGTTCAAGATGCGCTAAAAGAAGCGGGCGTAAATGTCGATGTGCTAAACAAAGTCGTAATGGCATTAGAAATCGCCGTCGCGGTTATCGGAGCTGTTGTGACGTTTGGTGGTGCAGCAGCTGGCGGTATCGCGAAACTTGCAGCGAAAGGTGCTGGTAAGGTAGCTCAAAAGGTCACGGAAATCGCTACGAAAGCCGCTGCAAACATGGCGAAAGTGGCGGATATGGGCACAAAAGCTGCGACAACAACAGCGAAAGCGATTCGTTATGGCGCAGAAACCGTCGATCTTGCCGTCAACGTGGGTAAAGGCGCAACGGACAGTGTTCACGCTGCTAACAATGCTCACGTGACAGAGATTCAGGCTGATATCACAGACCTTCGAGCCAAAATGACGTTAAGCCAGGCTGTCATTGATAAGCTCAAAGAAGAGATTGGTAAGTTGATGGAAGACTTCCAAGAGTTGATGAGCCTCATCATGCAAATGATTCAAGCGAAAAGTGAAACTATGCAAACGGTGTTAAGCCGTCCTGCAACGGTATAAGGAGTTTATTATGCTAGATAAAGTAGGCGGAACGGGTCGTGGTGAACTATACGGTTTAGGCGATACCATTAAAACCAACAAAGCAGAAAAAGCGCCGGAAACAAAGCTTGAAGCGGGCGCCGTTAAAAGCCAAAGTGAGTCAGGTGTTTCTGGTGCAGCACGCTACCAGTTAGAGACACCTAAAGCTCCTACAGTGAGTAATCAAGCTCAAGTTGTTGCAAACCTAATGAGCGCTCTTGCGCCGACGGTGAGCTCATTAGTGAGCACAACGATGAAAGCACTTAACGGTGAGGAGGTGATCAAGTCACCATCAGATGCGGTATCACAATCGTTGACGCTATTAACATTGTTGTATCAAGTATCAAAGCTGAGCCGTGAGCAGCAAGTGCTACAACGTGAAATTGCTGTTGAAGCAAACGTCGCGAGTTTAGAAAGCCAAGCGGCAGAGCTAAACAATTCGGCAAGCGCAATGATCGCGATGGCAGTCGTTTCGGGTGTATTAGCGGGTGCTACCGCAATTATTGGTGCCCTTGGTTCTTTCAAAGCAGGGAAAGAAATCAAGAATGAAATGGCGAGCAATAATGTACTGAAAACGCAAAAAGCTGGCTTCGATCAAGCAGAAGAGTTATTAAATAACAATAGCTTGTCTAAAACGCAGCAAGATCAGGTTAAGCGTGCGCACTCACTAGCGAAAGACAATATCGCAGACACGACAGCGCAGCTGACAAGTGGTGGCCGTAAGTTCGATAAGTTGATGAGCTCAAACCAAGCGAAGAACGCTATTCTTCAAGCTTTGGGCCAGATGGCAAACTCAGCATCGAATGTAGAGCAAACCAAAGCGCAAGCGCGCAGCAAAGATGATGAAGTACAAGCGACTCGCGCACAAGCAGCCAAACAGAAAGCCGATGAAAACATTGGTTTCCAAGAAGGTTTATTGAAAGAGCTACGTGACTTGTTCCGATCTATCTCAGATAGCCAGAACCAAGCGTGGCGAGCATCAGTCCCAACGGTGTAACCATCCGTTTCACTAACTACAAAGCGTTGTTTATACAACGCTTTTTTTATGGAATTCAAGTCTAAATGCTATTTATCAGTAGGTTAAGTTGATAAAAAAGTATATATCTATAAATCAACCTCCAAGGATGAGAACTCAAACGTTATCAAATTGTTAACGGTTGCTATACTTAAACGGTCATCAACACAAGTAAAAGGGATGTTCAATGTTTAAGTTTAAGCAAATCGCACTTGCGGCTTCTTTGGCTGCACTCACAACAGGCTTTTCTGCGTCTGCGGAGGAAACGTTTGTCACGATTGGTACCGGTGGCGTAACAGGGGTTTATTATCCGACTGGTGGCGCTATTTGTCGCTTGGTTAACAAATCGCGAGAAGATCACGGTATCCGTTGTTCGGTAGAAAGTACTGGGGGGTCGATTTATAACATCAACACTATTCGTGCTGGTGAATTGGACCTCGGTATCGCGCAATCAGACTGGCAGTATCATGCTTACAAAGGAACCAGTAAGTTTGAAGAAAGCGGGCCTTTTAAAGAGCTACGCGCCGTATTCTCCGTTCATCCAGAACCGTTTACTGTCGTTGCACGTAAAGACGCGAACATCAAAACTTTTGATGATTTGAAAGGTAAGCGCGTTAACATTGGTAATCCTGGTTCTGGTCAGCGAGGTACTATGGAAGTGCTAATGAACCAGTATGGTTGGAGTAACGACGACTTTAAGCTTGTCTCTGAGTTAAAAGCAGCAGAGCAATCAAAAGCACTTTGTGATAACAAAATTGATGCGATGATTTATACCGTTGGTCACCCAAGTGGAGCGATTAAAGAAGCCACTACGTCGTGTGATAGTAATATCGTAACGGTAGCTGGACCTAATGTAGAAAAACTGGTTGCAGACAACAGCTTCTATCGTGTCGCAAATGTCCCGGGTGGTATGTATCGTGGCACAGATAGTGATGTTCAAACCTTTGGTGTGGGCGCGACGTTTGTTTCTTCTACTGCGGTACCAGAAGATGTGGTTTATAACGTGGTTAAAGCGGTATTTGAAAACTTCGATGATTTCCGCCGTCTCCACCCAGCGTTTGCAAACTTGAAGAAAGAGGAAATGGTAAAAGACGGTTTATCTGCGCCTCTTCACCCAGGTGCGCTCAAATACTACAAAGAAGTAGGGCTGATTAAGTAAGCGTTACCCTCTCTTATTATTGATGTAAAACGCCATCTTTCTCGATCAATGCCACTCGTTTAACTGCGAGTGGCATATTTCTATCTCTCGTCATCCTGTACAGCGACGAAGGAGCGTGATACAGGCTTTTCCATCCGAGCACTTTGTGATCAAAATGGTTTCATTAGCCGCTCAGTGTAGTGCTATTAGATTCCTAACCTCGCTGGAGTGACACAAAAAATCGTTAAGCTATCTGCATTAATCTTTCGCGCTGGTGTTTTTGTAGGAGTGTTATCCACTTGTACAAGTTTTGCTTAAACATAAACATCAATGAAAAAGTAGAGAGTGATGAGAATAGAAGAAAGAGCAACAAACCCTTTAACATGATTGGGATTCAGTTGACGAGATACACGAGCTGCAAGATACCCACCTACTAACGTACCGACCAAAACAACACTACCTGTGTGCCAGTCAATGGAGCCATTGGCAACAAAAATCACGATAGCAATGAGTGAAACACACGTAGATACGAGCAATTTCAAACCGTTCATTAAATTAATGTCTTGGTGGCCAGCTACTACCAGATAGCTCAGAACAATAACCCCTAAACCTGCGTTGAAAAAACCACCGTAAGCAGAGACACCAACAAGTAGTAAACCCAACGCGATTGCTCCGAGTATGCCAGCATGTTTGTGCTCTTTCGCGACAGTTTTGATTAGCATTGTTAAACGAGAACCGGTGAGAAAAAGCACGGTGGCAAATAAGAGTAACCAAGGGATGGCTTCCATAAATAGCGATTCTGGCGTGTTGAGCAACAGATATGCTCCGACAGCGCCGCCGACTAAACTGAATGAGACTGTGAACAGCAGTTCATGCTTGTTCTTCATGATCTCTTCTCTGAACCCGACGGCTCCACTAATGTAACCCGCACATGAAGCATATGTGTTTGTTGCGTTAGCCATAATAGGAGGAACACCAACTGCCAATAGAGCCGGAAAAGTAATAAAGCTTCCGCCTCCCGCTATGGAGTTAATGATCCCACCAATTACGCCAGCAATGAATAAAAGTGAGAGTTCTAAAAGCATAAACAATCCTTGTTATGTTCTTTTTCATTGTTAGAGCTTCAGATGATCTAACCTACATGCTCTAATGTTCTGATATGAGGTTTACTTTACCCGCTCTAAAACAAAATTGTTCAGTTCTGTAACGTTTTTGATGACATGAACGGCTTTACTTTGAGAGTACCCTTCGAGGCGATACATAAAGTCATCATTCCAGAATGCGGGGCATTGCTGAAGAACTTTGTAGCTTTGTAACGTTCCTTTCAGTACCGAACTACCATCAGGCCAACCTTCAGGTTTTATGAATAGTCCTTTAAGGAGACGTTTCGTCACAAACCAATAGCTTACGGAGTATGGTAGATCAATATAAATGAGAGTATCGGCTGCATCTAAACGAGCGTTGAAAGAGCTGATCGGTCCAAGGCCATCTATAATCCAACGATCTGAGCTTAGTATATTGCTATGGGCTTCATCAAAAACGTTACGCTCAACGGGATCACCGTTTGGTTTATAGACTATTGAATCTAATTGATGAAGAGGAAGACCGGTAGCAGACGCGATTGCTTTACTTACCGTCGATTTTCCACTGCCGGGTTTACCAAAAACTGCTATTTTTTGCATTGTGACCGCCTCCAAGAGAGCTTTTCCCATACGGTAGAGACAGAAAACCCACCGCTATGGGTGGGTTCGATAAATACTGAGCGCATCAAAAAATCCCACCATTCCTATGGAATGATGATAATTCGTTGGTTAAGTTGCGCTAAGTGTGTGTTCATACAATCACCTTTATATAACGACAGTGATTTGTCAATACCATCTGCACAATAAGCGAACGATTTGGAGGGCGGAAGATAAAGCCATCACGATGGATGGCTTTATCTAGGTTGAAAGAGACAGCGATTACTGCTCAACGCTGACTGGCTGTGCTTTAAACTTTTGAATCAGCTTTACGATTAGTGGACTTGCCAATACCAATACAGCTAAAACAGTAAAGGTAAGGGTAATAGGACGCTCCCATAGGAAACTCAGTTCTCCATCTGAAATCATTAATGCGCGGCGTAAGTTCTCTTCCATTAATCCTCCAAGGATGAAGCCCAGTAATAAAGGTGCGAGCGGGAAGTTAGCGAGCCGAAGTGCAATGGCAGCCATAGCCACAATCAGCATCACGAACACATCCATAGTGTTAAAAGAGACCAAATAAACCCCGGTGATTGAGAAGAATAAAATCATCGGTAGAAGCACCGTTCTTGGAACCGCCAAAAGCTTTGAAATGTACGGAATCAATGGTAAGTTCAGGATCACAAGTACGATGTTGCCGAAGTACATGGAAATGATCACTGACCAGAACACATCTGGGTGTTCAACAAATAGGCGAGGGCCAGGTTGAATACCATAAGCGATCAGCGCACCGAGCATTATTGCTGTTGTACCAGAGCCCGGAATACCAAGCGTTAATAGCGGTACAAATGAACCACTAGATGCTGCATTGTTCGCAGACTCTGGCGCAACCAAACCACGGATACTGCCTTTACCGAACTCATCCTTTTTCTCTTTAGGTGCGAGGTTGCGCTCCATACCATAGCTTAAAAAAGCAGCAATGGTTGCCCCTGCGCCAGGAAGAACGCCAGTGAAGAAACCTAATATTGAAGAGCGAATTGAAACAGGCGCAACATCTTTGATTTCTTCCTTGGTCACTTTCATTGAGCCAATGTTGCTCAGCTTTTCTTGTTCTTCATCGCTGGTGTCTTTTGATGGTTTAAGGATGCCCATCAGTGTCTCACCCAGTGCGAATGTCGCCATTGCAAGCAACAAGAAGCTAAAGCCATCCATTAAATCCGTTAAACCGAAGGTAAAGCGTTCAACGCCTACGCCTTTATCGATTCCAACTGTAGATAGCATCAAACCAAGAATGGTCATCATCCACGCTTTGATTACCTGACCTTTCCCCGCAAAAGCCGCGACTGCTGATAACCCAAGTAGCATCAACGCAAAATAGTCCGACGATTGGAAGCTAAGGGAGACGCTAGCCAATGCTGGTGCGGCAACAAGCAACATAATGGCAGATAGCGTTCCGCCAGTGAAAGATGAATAAGCTGCCAAAGCTAATGCTTTACCTGCTTGGCCTTTTTGGGCCATTGGGTAGCCGTCGAATGCTGTCACCACGGTTGAAGAACAACCCGGCGCATTAATTAAAATCGACGATGTAGAACCACCAAATACCGCACCGTAATAAACACCCGCCATTAAAATAAGGCCCGAGGAGGGCTCTAGGCCATAAGTAATTGGGATCATCAAAGCAATGGCTGAGATCGGCCCAAGTCCAGGTAACATGCCGATAAATGTACCGACGAAGCAACCAACGATCACCATCATAATGTTCATTGGCATTACTGCGGTGGATAAACCTTGTAGAATTCCATCTAACATAATTCAGTCCTTTCTTTGACTACCAGATGGTGAAAATCAAACCTGGTTCGAGATAGATGTCCAAACCTTGAGTGAGTAATAAGTAGAACGCGATCACGAATGGAAACGACGCGCCAAACAGAACGGGTTTACGTCTTTCCCCGAGCAGATAAAAGCCAGCCAATAAAAAGAAGCCAGTAGCTATCACAAAACCTAAGTAAGTCAGGCCCACGCCGTAGAGCGCCATTAAAATTAAAAAGGCAATCAGTAACTTCCAATTGAAGGTCAGCACTGCGCCACTTTGTTTATCTGGTTGTCCTGTCACCAGCAATAGCAAAGAAAGGCCGACACCAACGTAAGTCAGGATGGTTGGCAGAGTACGTGCGGTGAATGGTTCATACTCATCACCTGGAAACAATGGAATCTGCGAGGTTTGATAACCGTAGCAAAGACAGAAAAGTAGAAAGATCATTGCGCCGACGCGGTCACGACAGAGCAAATACTCTTTGGTGAAAAAGTTGGTTGAACGAGGCATATTCAACTCCTAACAAAAGTAAAAAAGACCGCATATGGACGTCAATGAATAAACTAAACCATTAACAATTAAGCATTTCGCTGCTAGTCGAGCCGCTTTGGGTATATAAACAAAGGAGTGTGCATGTCGATTGTCGACAATGTCCATATGCGGTGAAACTTAGAGTGCAAATACAATGGGGAAATACCAACCTACGTTATTCATTGAGGTTGGTATCTGAGGGACCCCAATTCGATTGTTACTTCAGGAAGCCTAACTCGCGCATTAAGTCACCCATCTGCTGCTCTTGATCTTCAAGAAACGCGAAGAATGCTTTATCCGCTTTATAGTTGTCGATCCAACCATTGCGGTCTCGAACGACTTGCCATTCGTCGGTGTTATACATTTTAGTAAATGCGGCATTCCATTCATCTAGCTTTTCTTGGCTTGTGCCTGGTGCTGCAAAGAATCCACGCCAGTTAGCAAAGACAGTTTCATTACCATATTCGGTGAGAGTTGGAATGTTAGGCGCAGCTTCTAAACGTTTTGGTGCTGTAATCGCTAACACTTTCACTTGCCCAGACTTAGACATTTCGAGTACTTCACCTAGCCCTGTAGAGAGCAGTTGTGTTTCGCCTGAAAGTAGGGCTGCCATGGCTTTTCCACCTGCATCATAGGCAATGTAACGAACTTTACGCGCATCAAAACCTTCACCTTTGAAAGCTGCTGCTATAACCAAATGATCCATAGAACCACGAGCAGAGCCACCAGCAACCTTCACCTTACGTGGGTTTTCTTTAAAAGCTTTAACGACATCTTCCCAAGAGCTGTAAGGAGAATCGGCTGATGTAACAATGGCGCCATAATCGGCAACCGTTGCGGCAACAGGAGTCAAGTCGCGGAAAGATTGTGGGAAGATCCCACTGAGCGAGCGAACGACGATCGGTGTTGAGTTCACCATGAGTGTATCTTCTTGACGATCAGCCGTTTCAATCAAATGTGCGATTGCTTTGCCACCGCCACCACCAGATAGGTTTTGAAATGATACGGTTTCGACGATGTCCGACTTTATTAATACATCACCAGTACCTCGGGCGGTCATGTCCCAACCGCCACCGGCACCTCCAGGGATAAGAAAGTGCATTTTTTCAATATCTGCAGCAAGAGCGTTGAATGAAAATGAAGCTGCGATGATTGAAGCGGCGAGCGTTGGTTTGAGTACCTTTAACATGTTCACGTTCCTTATGTTAGCGACTCTATTTAGTTGAGCCTTATTGTTTTTGCTCAGTTGTTATGCCTTGTAAGCGTTAAAGCTGAACTTGGTGTAAAGGTTAATTAAGTGTTAAATATCTGTCTGTAAAAGAGATATAAAGAGAATATTGAGCATTTCGGTTATTTTGTTCATAAAGTTCACGGCGAGAAGTTGGTGTTAGGTCACGCGGCTTTACGCTTTGGTAGGCCATAATAAAATGACGGAAATGAACGAGGAAAAGAGAATGAAAGGGACGTGTTTGTGCGGCGCAATTGAAGTCATCGCTGAGGTTAAAAATGAGGTTAGCCTGTGCCATTGCTCTATGTGTCGAAAATGGTCGAGTGGCGCACTTCATGCGGTGCATTGTGGGCCTAACGTGACGTTTAAAGGTGGCGAACCTAAACGTTATCAGTCGTCAGACTGGGGAGTGAGGGGGTTTTGCGGTGAGTGTGGCACAAACCTTTTCTACCATTTGTTGCCGACAGGTGAGTACATTCTTTCCGCTGGTTTGTTCGATAACCCAGATTTCAAACTCACTTTAGAGATTTTTACCGATGAAAAGCCAGCTTATTATGACCTCAATTCCGCTTCACAAAAGATGACTTCGCAACAAGTCTTTGATCAATTTGTACCTAAAGAATAGGTTTTTATCCGATTATTGTTCGACAGCTGAGCTTTTAGTTTTTAGATCATAAGCTTAAAGGTTTATAAGTTGTCGACAATATGAACTCACCATTCTTTATTTCTGCTAAAAAAGGCACTTAATGGGCATTTTAGGCCCATTTAAATTACGACCTTAGTCTAAATTGTCGACAATTTACTTGATTGTCGACACTTTGATCGGCTACTTTATATTCAGGTTAAGAAATTGTAGACATTTCGATGTCGGTAACAAGAGTATCTGAATATGAACTCTGAGTTGAAAGCTCGTTATAAAGTGCTGGGTTCTGAGAAAGAACACACCAAATCCGAAACGCTGACCGAAACACTGATTGAAGTCATTGTTAATGGCGATGTGAAGCCTGGCCATAAGATATCAGAGCCTGAGCTAGCAAAGAAATATCAAGTCAGTCGTGGGCCTTTGCGTGAAGCATTGATGCGCTTAGAGGGGCTAGGGCTCATCGAGCGAATTCCTCATGTTGGGGCCAGAGTGACCACTTTTTCTCCGGAAAAGCTGATAGAACTTTATGCCGTTCGAGAAGCATTGGAAGGCATGGCAGCAAGGTTAGCAGCGCGACACATTACGCAAGAAGAGCTCTTAAGCTTGGAAATGCTATTGTCGACACATTCCAAGCATATAGACCAAATGGAAGGCGCGTCTTACTTCCATCAACATGGTGACTTTGATTTTCACTATCGCATCATCCAAGCGAGCAGAAACAGTAAGTTAATATCTCTGCTGTGTGATGAACTCTATCACTTATTACGGATGTATCGTTACCAGTCGCCACGTGCGCAATCTCGCCCGAATGAGGCGCTCACCGAACACAAATTCATTTTGGAAGCCATTCGCAATCGCGATGAAGAGCTTGCAGAAATGTTGATGAGAAGACACATATCAGGAAGTCGAAAGCTCATCCAATCTCAAATTATACATACAGAAAGTTTAGACAAAGACTAGAAGGAATTCGTCATGAGCTTAACACCGGGAGCGAAATTCAGACTCGCCATTGAACAAAATAATCCACTACAAATTGTCGGCACTATAAACCCGTATTGCGCCATGATGGCAAAAAACTTGGGTCACCAAGCGATTTACTTGTCTGGTGGCGGTATCGCAAATGCGTCATACGGATTGCCGGATCTCGGTATCACAACATTAAACGACGTTTTGGTTGACGTTGACCGCATCACTAACGCATGTGATTTGCCTCTTTTGGTTGATATCGACACGGGTTTTGGCGGTGCATTTAACATTGCTCGCACGATCAAAGCGATGGAAAAAGCAGGCGCGGCAGCGGTGCACATGGAAGACCAAGTCGCACAGAAACGTTGTGGTCATCGTCCGAACAAAGCAATAGTCAGCCAGCAAGAGATGGTTGATCGCGTAAAAGCCGCGGTTGACGCACGCAATGATGAAAGTTTCGTGGTTATGGCTCGTACAGACGCGCTAGCTGTTGAAGGCATGGACAGCGCAATCGAGCGTGCGATTGCGTGTGTGGAAGCTGGCGCAGACATGATCTTCCCAGAAGCGATGACCAAGCTGGATCAGTACCTTCAGTTCTCAAACGCACTTGAGCAAGCAACTGGAAAGCACGTTCCTATTCTGGCCAACATTACCGAGTTCGGCGCAACGCCACTGTACGGCTGCGATGAGCTTGCAAAAGCAAAAGTGGACATGGTGCTTTATCCATTAAGTGCGTTCCGTGCCATGAACAAAGCTGCTGAAACGGTCTACAAACATTTGCTAGAAGTGGGTAATCAGGAAGCACTGGTTGATTCGATGCAAACACGTAAAGAGTTGTATCAGCACCTGAATTACCACGACTACGAAGACAAACTTGACCAGTTATTCTCTGAAGGGAAATAGCGGGGGGAAAAGCAAAAATAGACGGAAGCCCAAGAAAAAGATAATCGGAATTTATCTCATCTAATAACGTGAAATTCGTTTGGCTAAAAACACCCCAGAGAGGGAAAAGTCAGACAGAAAAGGAGTTCAAACAATGTCTCAAACTGCAGAAAAGAAAGCAGAATTAGGTGGCGCGGGCCTTCGTGGTCAAAGCGCAGGAAGCACAGCTTTATGTACTGTCGGAAAAACGGGAACTGGTTTAACTTATCGTGGATACGATATTACTGATCTTGCGAACAACGCACAGTTTGAAGAAGTGGCTCACCTTCTGTTACGCGGTCACTTGCCGAATCAACAAGAACTTGATGCGTACAAGACACACCTACTCAGCCTTAGAGGTTTGCCAGCCGAGCTAAAACAAGCTTTAGAGTTAATTCCTGCAAGCGCACACCCAATGGACGTAATGCGCACGGGTTGTTCTGTATTGGGTAACCTAGAGCAGGAAATGAGCTTCGAGGAGCAACTGAAAGCAACCGAACGTATGCTAGCCTTGTTCCCTGCCATCATCTGTTACTGGTACCGCTTTAGTCATGATGGCGTGCGTATCAACACCGAGGATCAGACTGAAGATTGCATCGGTGGTTACTTCTTACGATTACTTACAGACAAAGCGCCATCTGCGCTGCACAAACAAGTGATGCATTGCTCGCTCATTCTTTATGCTGAACATGAGTTTAATGCTTCTACATTCGCAGCACGCGTTTGTGCATCAACGTTGTCAGACATTCATTCTTGTATCACGGCGGCAATCGGTACGCTTCGTGGGCCACTTCACGGCGGTGCGAACGAAGCGGCGATGGAAATGATTGAAGATTGGCAAACGCCCGACGAGGCGGAAGCGAACATCATGAAAATGCTAGCCAATAAAGACAAGATCATGGGCTTCGGTCACGCGATTTATCGTGAAAGTGACCCTCGCAACGCCTTAATAAAACGATGGTCCAAAGAGCTATCGAAACAAGTTGGTGATACTCATCTATATGCGGTTTCTGAGCGTGTTGAATCAGTGATGAAGCGAGAGAAAGGTCTGTTCTGTAATGCGGACTTCTTCCATGCATCGGCTTACCACTTCATGGACATTCCAACCAAACTATTTACCCCAATCTTTGTGATGAGTCGTTTAACGGGCTGGGCTGCACACGTTTATGAACAGCGTGCCAATAACCGTATTATTCGCCCAAGTGCCGATTATACGGGCCCAGATCATCAAGAATGGGTGCCTATCGAGAATCGCTAGCGCGAAGGTCAACGAGGGCATTATATGCTTTGGTTGACCACCTCCTTCCTTTGTCATTCTCTCTAACAGAGGAAGGAGATCCTCTCATCACTGTGTTTCTGGAGCAATGGAAAACCTTGATGAAGGCAAGATGTAAAGACTGAATGGAAGCAAACCATGAACACAAATATTAATACCCAATATCGTAAGCCGCTTCCGGGAACTCAACTGGATTATTTTGATGCACGCGAAGCCGTCAATGCCATTTCTCCTGGAGCCTATGAAACACTCCCTTATACCTCTCGCGTGCTAGCTGAGCAACTGGTCCGTCGCTGTGACCCGAACACATTGACAGATAGCCTGAAACAGTTAATTGAACGCAAACGCGATCTTGATTTTCCTTGGTATCCAGCACGCGTTGTTTGTCATGACATTCTTGGTCAGACCGCTCTAGTCGATTTAGCGGGTCTGCGCGATGCCATTTCAGATCAGGGCGGCGATCCTGCAAAAGTGAACCCAGTGGTTGAGACACAATTGATCGTTGACCACTCTTTAGCGGTTGAACATGCGGGCTTTGACCCTGATGCCTTCGACAAAAACCGCGCGATTGAAGAGCGCCGTAATGAAGACCGATTTCACTTTATCGAGTGGTGTAAAACAGCGTTTGAAAACGTCAGCGTGATTCCAGCTGGGAATGGCATCATGCACCAAATCAACTTGGAAAAAATGTCTCCTGTGGTACAAGCAAAGCAGGGCATTGCCTACCCTGACACCTGTGTGGGTACGGACAGTCACACGCCTCACGTAGACGCTCTTGGTGTTATTGCGATAGGTGTCGGTGGTCTGGAAGCTGAAACCGTCATGCTTGGCCGACCATCAATGATGCGTCTACCAGATATTGTCGGTGTCAAACTGACGGGTAAACGTCAACCGGGCATTACCGCAACGGATATTGTTCTCGCGATTACTGAGTTTCTGCGTAATGAGCGTGTGGTATCTTCATATCTTGAATTCTTCGGAGAAGGCGCACGTGATCTAACGATCGGAGACCGCGCAACGATTTCAAACATGACACCAGAATACGGCGCAACAGCTGGCATGTTTTATATTGATGAGCAGACCATCAATTACTTGAAACTAACTGGTCGAGATGAAGAACAAGTTGCTCTAGTAGAAAATTACGCAAAACAAACCGGTCTTTGGGCAGACGATCTTGATAGCGCCGTTTACGAGCGCGTACTTGAGTTCGATTTATCATCAGTTAGCCGTAACTTGGCTGGTCCGTCAAACCCTCATCGTCGTTTACCAACTTCTGAGTTGGCACAGCGCGGTATTTCTGGAGCGTGGGAAGAGAAAGAAGGCGAGTTGCCAGATGGTGCAGTGATCATCGCTGCTATTACCTCATGTACGAATACTAGTAACCCAAGAAACGTGGTTGCTGCTGGTCTTGTGGCGAAGAAAGCCAACGAACTTGGTCTTGTACGTAAACCTTGGGTGAAATCGTCTTTTGCTCCGGGTTCTAAAGTTGCACGCTTGTATCTGGAAGAAGCGGGCTTATTACCAGAGCTAGAGAAGCTTGGCTTTGGCATTGTTGGTTACGCATGTACAACTTGTAACGGTATGAGTGGTGCGCTGGATCCAAAAATCCAACAAGAGATCATCGACCGTGATTTATATGCGACAGCGGTGCTTTCTGGTAACCGTAACTTTGATGGTCGAATCCATCCGTACGCCAAACAAGCTTTTTTGGCTTCACCACCATTGGTTGTCGCTTATGCGTTGGCCGGTACGATTCGTTTTGATATCGAGCGCGATGCACTGGGCACTGACCAACATGGCAAACCAATTTACTTAAATGATTTGTGGCCAAGCGATGAAGAGATCGATGCAGTTGTCGGTACTCATGTTAAACCTGAGCAGTTTAAGCAAGTTTACATTCAGATGTTTAAGCTGAATGATCAAGAGCAAAATCCCAACCCGCTGTACGACTGGCGTCCGATGAGTACCTATATCCGCCGACCACCGTACTGGGAAGGTGCGCTAGCGGGAGAAAGAACATTGTCTGGCATGCGTCCATTGGCGATTCTGGGCGACAACATCACCACTGATCACTTATCACCATCCAACGCGATTCTCGCAAGCAGCGCAGCAGGTGAATACTTAGCGAAAATGGGTGTGCCAGAAGAGGATTTCAACTCTTACGCGACTCACCGTGGTGACCACTTAACGGCGCAACGCGCGACCTTCGCTAACCCAAAGTTGTTCAATGAAATGGTGAAGGAAAACGGCGAAGTCGTGCAGGGATCTCTGGCGCGTGTAGAGCCAGAAGGGCAGGTGGTTCGTATGTGGGAAGCGATTGAAACCTACATGAATCGTAAACAACCATTGATCGTGGTGGCTGGCGCGGATTACGGTCAGGGGTCATCCCGTGACTGGGCAGCAAAAGGCGTTCGACTGGCAGGCGTAGAAGCCATTGTTGCTGAAGGCTTTGAGCGTATTCACCGTACTAACTTGGTTGGCATGGGCGTACTACCACTGCAATTTAAGTCAGGCGTTAACCGCAATACGCTAGAGCTGGATGGTACGGAACTTTACGACGTGGTTGGAGAAATCAAGCCGGGCGCTGATTTAGCGCTGGTTATCACACGCAGCAACGGCGATAAAGTCGATGTTCCGGTTACTTGTCGCTTAGATACCGCTGACGAAGTTCACGTGTACAACGCAGGCGGTGTTCTGCAGCGTTTCGCGCAAGATTTCTTGGCACAATAAGGAGTGCGTATGTCAAATAATACTCCGAATCAAACAAGCCAAATAAAAGTGCCCGCGACGTACATGCGTGGCGGCACGAGTAAAGGTGTCTTTTTCAACCTAGAGGATTTGCCTCAAGAAGCGCAAGTGGCTGGAGCCGCACGTGACAAACTGTTGCTACGCGTTATTGGCAGCCCTGATCCTTACGCGAAGCAAATTGATGGCATGGGGGGCGCGACGTCAAGCACCAGTAAAACAGTGATTGTTTCGCGCAGCAGCAGAGCCGATCACGATGTTGACTACTTATTTGGTCAAGTGTCGATCGACAAACCATTCGTCGATTGGAGCGGTAACTGCGGCAACTTGTCTGCCGCTGTCGGTCCTTTCGCCATTCATGCTGGTCTGATCCCACAAGATCGCATTCCAGAAAATGGCATTGTGACGGTGCGTGTTTGGCAGGTGAACATCAGCAAAACCATCTTGATTCACGTGCCAATCGTCAATGGTTTTGTCCAGGAAACTGGAGAGTTTGAACTCGATGGTGTCACGTTTCCAGCGGCAGAGATTCAAGTGGATTTTGTTGATCCTTCCGATGGCGAAGGAAGTATGTTCCCAACGGGCAACTTAGTTGATGATTTGGTGGTGCCGGATGTGGGTACGTTCAACGCGACCTTTATTAACGCGGGCATACCAACCATGTTTATTGATGCTGAATCGATAGGATATCAGGGCACCGAGCTGCAAGACGATATCAACAACGATGACACAGCATTAGCGATGTTCGAATCCATCCGCGCATATGGCGCGTTAAAAATGGGCCTGATTTCTGATTTAGAAGAAGCTCAAACACGCCAACATACGCCGAAAATAGCGTTTGTTTCTAAACCGAAAAGTTACCTGTCTTCAAGTGGCAAAGCCGTTAATGAGTCGGATATTGATGTGCTCGTTCGCGCGCTGTCGATGGGCAAGCTACATCATGCAATGATGGGAACAGCAGCCGTTGCTATCGCTTCTGCTGCGTGTGTGCCCGGAACGTTAGTGAATTTAGCCGCTGGTGGCGGTGAAAAAGAGTCCGTGACTTTTGGTCACCCGTCAGGAACGTTAAAAGTTGGGGCACAAGCGAAGCAAACTGAGCAGGGCTGGGTGGTGCAAAAAGCCATTATGAGCCGAAGTGCGAGAATACTGATGGAGGGATTTGTGCGTGTACCCTTCTATGTCTTCGATTAAAAGAGACGATCTTTGGATTAAAAGAGCGATCTTTGAGTAGAACGAGAGCAATGTCAGGACATACTGGAGGAAGCAATATGTCTTCATACGAAAAAGAATACTTATGGGCGAAGAATGAACCGGAGAGTTTTTGGCGCGCTCAAGCGGAGAATATCGATTGGTTCGAATCTCCTAAAACTATCTTGAAATCTGATGAAAACGGCATAGAACGTTGGTTTCCAGATGGTGTAATGAATACGTGCTGGTTAGCATTAGATTACCATTGCGAGCAAGGACGCGGTGATAATACTGCACTCATTTATGACTCGCCAGTGACAGGTCGTAAAGCCACGTACACCTATAGCGATCTACGTGACCAAGTAGCAAAAATTGCTGGCATGCTGTCTGCTCAAGGTGTTGAAAAAGGCGACCGAGTCGTTATTTATATGCCGATGATCCCAGAAGCCGCAATGGCGATGCTTGCCTGCGCGCGTTTGGGGGCGATTCATTCCGTAGTATTCGGCGGTTTTGCTCCTAATGAGCTTGCTGTACGAATTGAAGATGCAGAGCCGAAAGTGATCATGACGGCGTCGTGCGGGATTGAGATCAACAAAGTCATTCCATACAAACCAATGGTAGACAAAGCCATTATGGACAGCCGTTGGAAGCCTGAGAAAGTGTTTGTTTTCCAACGTCCAGAGTGCGACGCTGAGCTAAACCAAGATAGAGACTTAGATTGGCAGCGAGAGTACAACCAAGCGCTGCCACATGGTTGTGTTCCGGTGTTAGCAACCGAGCCGCTCTACATACTTTATACATCGGGTACGACAGGTAAGCCGAAAGGCGTTGTGCGTGATAACGGTGGTCATGCTGTCGCGATGAAGTACTCCATGAGCGCAATCTATAACATTCCTCAAGATGGCGTCTTTTGGGCGGCATCTGATGTGGGCTGGGTAGTCGGGCACTCTTACATTGTTTACGCTCCACTGATTCACGGTTGCACTACTATCCTATTCGAAGGCAAGCCTGTTCGAACACCGGATCCTGGCGCATTTTGGCGAGTGTGTGATGAATATAAAGTAGATGCGTTGTTCTCTGCACCAACGGCGTTTCGTGCGATTAAGAAAGAGGACCCGGAAGGCGAGCACTTAAAACAGTACGACTTGTCGAATCTGAAAACCATCTTTATGGCGGGAGAACGCCTTGACCCTCCGACACTGGAGTGGGTTCAGAGCAAAGCGGACAAGCCCGTTATTGACCACTGGTGGCAAACCGAGACGGGCTGGGCCATCGCTGGCAACCCGACAGGTGTCGAAATGATGCCAGTTAAAGCTGGTTCTTCGACGAAGCCCATTCCGGGTTATCAGGTCGAAATTCTGAATGAACTTGGAGAGGCTGTCGGGCCTAACCAACAAGGCTTTGTCGCATTAAAACGTCCGCTACCACCAAGCTGTCTGCCAACGGTTTGGCGTAATCATGACCGTTTTGAAACTGGTTATCTTAGCCAATTCCCAGGCTACTACGTGTCAGGTGATGGTGGCTATCTGGATGAAGACGGTTACCTGTTTATTATGGGACGTATTGATGACGTGATTAATGTCGCGGGACACCGATTGTCGACAGGTGAAATGGAAGAAATAGTAGGAGGCCACCCAGCGATTGCAGAATGTGCGGTGGTTGGTATCCACGATGATCTAAAAGGTCAGCTTCCACTTGGTTTTGTTGTACTGAAAGACGGCGTCAAAGTGGATGAGCTAGACCTTGAAGGTGAGCTTGTTGGCAAAGTGCGTAGTGAGATAGGTGCAGTTGCTTGCTTCAAGCATGCGTTGGTTGTAGACCGTTTACCGAAAACACGTTCAGGTAAAATTTTGCGTCGAACTATACGTCAAATAGCTGATGGTGAAAAATACACCGTTCCGTCAACGATTGATGACCCAAGTAGCTTGAACGAAATTGAGCGAGTGTTACGACGCTGATAAAAACTCAATTCTAACTAACCCCTGATCCTCGAACTCTGTAGGTTGGTTCTGCCTCTGTACGTTTATTAAGTACAGGGGCTTTTTTGTTGCTCAAACAGTACAAACGTATCGTGAAAGCATTTGTGACTTGCCAATACGACGTTTTCCTCACAAACTACAGCCATTCCATTTTTAGTGACCCTTTGTATGACCACGTTTGCGATTAAACCTGCGTGTTTTAGCGACCTAGAGTTGCTCAACGATCTTATGTTCGAGCTTCATGATGAGCATCATCTTCAATCTCCTGAGCTTTTCAAAACGGCAGAGGAGATAGAACAAGAAAAAAGCATTGCTCGATATATTGATGACCCTGAGTGCCTTGTTTACGTAGCAAAACAAGGAGATGAAATTATTGGCTTTATTTCTGGTCACTTCTGTGAACTTATTTCTACCGTCAGCCAGCCAGTTATGATGGGAAGCGTGGATGAGCTCTATGTGCTGCCTGAATATCGAAAACAAGGTACGGCGCAGGCTTTGATTAATAAAATTGAGTCAACGTTCTCTGATTACGGTGCAAAACAGATGTTTGTTGAAGTATGGCATTTTAACCAGGGCGCAATATCTTTGTATGAAAAACAAGGATTTGCACATCATATCCACTATTTAAGAAAACCGCTGAACGAATAATCGTATTTAACTTTAATATTGTGATTTAGGTTCTATCGAATTGAAATCATTCAGTTCGTCAATAGACTTTTCTCTATAAGTTGCTCGCAATGTTAACAAATTGATATGCACCCACATTGGTATCGGCGTTTTTGTCTGCTTGTTTATTAGTAGCACGAGGATCGTGCTTACAAAAACAAGAGGACAATATTTTGAAACTAACAAAATCGTTACTTGCTTTAGCCGTTTTGCCAATGTTCGCAAGTGCTGATGATTTGTCACAGACGCAAAATCATACTATCCAACCCCAGATCGTAGGCGGAGTAACTGCCGACCCACGTGACTGGAAATTCTACACCCAAATTGTTAGTCGTTATGGTAACCGATCATATTGTGGGGCCAGTTATATCGGGAATGGTTACGTCCTGACTGCTGCACATTGTGTTGAGGGTGATTCTCCGAGTCAGATTGCGGTTAAAATCGGTGGCGTTGTTTATAACGGTAGTGATGGTGTTCGTGCAAACGTCAGTGAGATCCATATGCACCCGGCATATCGCCGCGCGACGCTTTCTCATGACCTCGCGGTATTGAAGCTCGACTCTGTGCCTCAAGGTGTTTCTTCAGTTGAGATTGCGAATGGCAGTCTAACGCAATACGCGAGCATCGGAGATTGGCTTAGTGTTGCTGGCTTAGGGCGAACTTCTGAAGGAGGAAGCTCTCCGTCTCGATTGCAAGAGGTTGACGTCCCACTTGTGTCGGATATGACTTGCCGTCAAGCCGGTGGCAACTACACAACGGTTGGAGAAGTGTCATTCTGTGCGGGTATTCCTCAAGGTGGGATAGATTCTTGTCAGGGAGATAGTGGTGGTCCAATCGTCATTAATCGCAGTGGTGTAATTACTCAACTTGGTGTGGTCAGTTGGGGAATAGGTTGTGCTCGTCCTGGTATGTATGGGGTTTATAGCGATATCGCTGCTATGCGCAATTTTGTCGATGGTGTTATCGGAACAGCAACACCACCAAAAGAAAATGTTTCTGTTGGATACACCACCGAACAGACACTGGCATCATTTAATGTTGGGGAGTTACAGCAACATAGCTTGGTTATCCAGAATTCAGGGAGCACCACGTTCACTGTGGAAAATGTTCGCGCGTTTGCTTCGGGTGTTACTGATGCAGCTGTTATTGCCAATGATCAGTGCTCTCAGGCGACGTTAGCAATGAATGCAAGTTGTCGTGTTGATGTTGAATTTGGTGCTACTCAGAGCGGAGAAGCAAGAGTGGTTTTGAACTTCAACATTGATAAGACCAGCACACAATACCAAGCGTTAGTATCCGCTCAAGCGAAAACGGTGACAACGCCTCCCACAGATAGCTGTACAACTGTATGGCAAGCCAGCTTAGTGTATCTCAAAGGAGATACGGTCACTTGGAATGGTAAAGTTTGGCAAGCGCAGTGGTGGACTCAAGGTGATAATCCAGCAGACTCAGGGCCTTGGGGTGTTTGGCAAAAAGTAGGTGATGCGAATTGCACGTCTAACTAACTATCGGGCCAGTGAATTTGATTCGTTGACCATGAGATAAGATTCATTCTTGGTTTCAACGATCAGTACATAGTTATCATAACTGGGGTTTATTGTTTGCGAATAATAAGCCCTTTTTTATTGTGTCAACTATGAGAACCCACAAAATGTGTATGACTTTGTCCTGACGTTATCTTTATATAACTGGCAGAATTGCGATCAACATTTTATGTTTTGTCTGATTTTTGTCAGGTTTGCATTAAATTATTCTCCAGTGAGCGTTGAGATCAGGTTTTACGCGATCAACTCAGTTTGGCATAACTCGTTACTTAATTTTTGTCGAAAAAGATAAGATTAACTGCCATGATTCATTGGTTATCATTATGTTTATTTAAGGTCATATTTTGTGTTGAGACAGCTGTTATTACTCATCCTTTGTTTTATTTTGTTACCTGTTTCACCGATCTCTACGGCTAAAGCCACTGCGAGCGAAGTTAAAGGAGCGCTCTGTATTGTTCGCGCTGATGACAAGTTAGTGCTCGTTCATGAAGTATTAACGGATAAGATTTCTCTACCTGGCGGAACCATTATTGATGGTGAGTCTCCACAAGTTGCTGCTCAACGAGAAACGTGGGAAGAAACCGGTATAGTGGTTACGGTTGGAGAGGAGCTTGGCAGAACGGACACTGCGGTTTTTTACGACTGTATATCAGACTCTGACATTATCGCTTTTTCTATGAATAATTCTTTAGGTGGAAATGAACTGCCTATTTGGTTTGCCCCTCATTATGGAGTAGAAGTTGCGTCAGCGATGCTGCTTAGCCCATCTGAATTACCATCATCTTTGTATCGTTACCCTGAGCAATGGCCACAAGTCACTCAGTTTTTTGATCAAGCTACCAAGCAATCAGTATCTTATGTGACTCAGCTGATCGAATCCGCGCCTTCATTTCGTCAGGTTGAATTGGCGTGGCTGATAGATTTACAGAGTTGGGTAGGGGCGTTGTCAGAAACGAGTTACGAGGTAGCTAGTCAGATCTCGAAACTGGTTACAGACCTGACAGAACCGACGGTACTACTCTTTCTATTTCCTTTTGCCATGATGCGCTTTGGTAGCCGGTTTGTGTACCGACTCTTTTTTGCAATTAGTGCAACGTCGCTTATGGTGCTTGTCGCTCAACAAGGCTTTTCGTTACCGCGCCCACATGTCTATATACCAATGATGGAGTTAACGCACAGCTTTGGCTTTAGTTTTCCTAGCTTGCCTATCGCTGTGTGGTTTTGTGTTCTGACGTTCTTGTTTCATAGAACCCAGTATTTCGGTTTGAATGGAACAACGGCAGTCTTCGTGTTCATCACTCTTACAGTGGTGTTAGGTAAGTTTTTCCTCGGCAGTGCCTTTATTTTAGATATGTTATTTGGCGCGCTGTTAGGCAGCTTGGTGGCTTGGCATGTTCTTCGATTGGAAACAAATCAAGATGTGAACGTTGATCAAGTTCTAAGCTCAAAAGGCGTCTGGTTCATTATGACTGTGGCAACAGCGGTCATCTCCGTCATCTGGCCATTACCTGTGTTTGGTCGCTGGCTAGCAATTTTAATCACTGCATCAGCGTTGGTCATGACATTTAAAGAGTCGAAAGCACATTTAGATACTCGGCAGATGATCTTTGTGACGCTGGCATTGTTGCTTGTTGATCAACTCTATTTGTACTCGGCTAATATCGTATCGTTTAGCGGTTTGTGGTCATTAGTCTTGTCGACGTTACATTATCCATTATTAATGTTGTTATTTATGCTGCTTGCAAGGAAGCTGACTTGTGAAAACCAACCGAGCAAAACGTTGCTAGATTGATGGCTGTATTTGTTATCTATTAGTATTTAAGTAAAAACAAAGCCTTGCATTACAGCAAGGCTTTTACACGTTTAGTCCTCGAACAACGCCGCTTGCCTATCTTGGACGGCTAGGGATGTTAAACGTAAGAAGCTTAACGCAACAGACATGGCGGAAAGGGCTATGCATTGAGCACGAACTTTTCTATAGCTTTAGCGACACCGTGCTCATCATTACTTGCCGTAATGTAGTCAGCGATTTGCTTGGTTTCTTCCATTGCATTTGCCATCGCGATACCAAGGCCAGCGTATTTCAGCATGTGGTGGTCATTTTCTGCGTCACCCATACAGATAACTTCTTCCGGTTTAATTCCCAGATACTCGGCAATTGCGGCAACACCAATACCTTTGTTGCTCGCAGGGTTAAGAAACTCAAGGAAAAACGGAGCGCTTTGAACAACCGTAAACGCTTCGCGCATTTCAGCTGGCAGTGCTGCTATAACTTCTGTTAGTTTGCTTGGCTCTGCAACCATCATAGCTTTGATGATTGGATGATCGTCTTCTAGTGATTCGAAGTTCATCTCGGTGACATTTAAGCCATTTATCTTTGCTTCAATATCGGTGTAAGGGTTGTGTTCGTTGGTGATTAAACCATGAACTTGACTAAAAGCATGGACGTACGCACCTAGCTCTTCGGCTTTTCGCGCCACCAATTTTGCAGCTTTACCATCTATGATTTGCTGGTGGATGATGTCGTTTGTGCCTACGTTCTTGACCATCGAACCGTTGTAGTAAAGAACAAAATCTCGATCGGAATGGATATTCAGTTCGTCGAGCTTGTCTTGCATTCCTTCTAATGGGCGACCAGAAGCGAGAACGACAGTAACGCCTGCTTCTCGAGCTTTTGCGATCGCTTGTTTGTTTTCTTCAGAAATGGCTTTATCACTATTGAGTAGCGTGCCATCCATATCTAGTGCGATCAGTTTATACATCATTTCTTACCTTAAAGTTTTTTGGGAGCTGTCAGTGAATAAGGCTTGGTTTAACGTTAACCAGAAACCTATATTCATTACGCTATGAAACTACAAAATGGTCTATTTTAACAATTAATTTTTGGTTTAAATTGACCTAGACACGCGTGTCCATTATGGTCTTCGCCTCGAAATGTTATGAGTTGAGTGAGTTCTGCGTTGTATAAGCTAAATGAGATGTTTGAAACCATCCAAGGGGAAGGGGTTTTCACTGGAGTCCCTGCTGTTTTTGTTCGGCTTCAAGAGTGTCCGGTTGGTTGCTCATGGTGCGATACCAAACAAACGTGGTATGCAGATGAGAATGATCAACGTCAAATAGGCGATATTCTGGTGAAAACGGAAGACTCTCCGACGTGGTGTGTTGCATCTGCCGAGAACATCGTAGAGCAATATCAACAGCAAGGCTTTAATGCTAAGCATATCGTGATTACTGGTGGAGAGCCTTGTATTTATGATCTGCGCCCTTTAACAAAGGCGTTTGAAGATATGGGGTGCCAATGCCAAATTGAAACCAGTGGCACATCAGAAGTGATTACTTCAGAAAATACGTGGGTGACAGTGTCACCAAAAGTAGCAATGAAAGGTAAATTACCAGTGCTTAATAGCGCGTTAGAGCGGGCAAATGAGATTAAGCATCCAGTCGGTACCCAGAAAGACATCGACCACCTTGATGATCTTTTAGCAAATGCGAACGTAGCGGCTGAGACTATCATTGCACTACAACCAATTAGCCAGAAGCCTCGTGCTACGCAATTGTGTATTGATACGTGTATTGCCCGCAATTGGCGTTTGTCTGTTCAAACTCATAAATATTTGAGTATTGCTTAGACGAGAGACTCGTCATCATTCGAGGTAGCTTTTCTATCTAATCCCGGTTTCGCGAGTAATGCCGTTGGTAGCTTTGCTATCGAAACATTGTCGATATATCTAAGCAATTTATAGCGTTGTAAAAGCTAAGCAGTGTTGGCTGTTGTGGTGTAGTGCTATCTTTGGTTCGACAATCGTTTCGCATTTAATTGATGCCACCAATCTGGCGGCATCAAAATAAAGCTCTGTTGGCTGGAGTTTCACGCTGAGATAAAACGTTTAGAAGCTAACGCAAAAGGTTTTATCCCAGCGCTATTACCGCTAACAAAGACTATTTGCTCGCTAAGTATTCTTCTAAGCCGCTTTGTCGCAGTAGGCACGCTGGGCATTCACCACAGCCTTTACCAACGATTCCGTTGTAACATGTTAACGTATTGTTTTGGACAAACTCCAACATATTGTGCTTATCAGCTAGAGCCCAGGTCTCTGCTTTAGTAAGCCACATTAAAGGAGTCTTAATATTGAAGGCTTTATCCATACCTAAATTGCAAGAGAGATTTAGAGAGCGAATAAAGTTGTCTCGGCAGTCAGGGTAACCACTAAAGTCTGTTTCGCAAACTCCCGTAATGATGTCTTGAATACCAAGCTGGTAAGCATGGATACATGCGTAAGTAAGAAAGAGGATGTTTCTCCCTGGAACGAATGTATTGGGTACGTTAGCGTCGCTTAAGTCATTAGATACCGGAATGTTGTCTCTTGTCAGCGAGCTTATCGCTAACTCATTAATTGATTTTACATCCAGGACTTTGTGGCTTTTGATGTTAAGTTGCTTACCTAATTCGATAGCGATATCTATTTCATCTGAATGACGCTGGCCATAATCAAACGTTATAGCATGAACCTCATCATATGTATTTAATGCATCGATTAAGCAGGTCGTAGAGTCCTGCCCACCGGAAAAAACCACAAGTGCTTTTGTTGTAGCCATGTTGAACCCTTAGTTATGCTCTTTGATTCTTTGGTATTGATACGTATTCTTAGGCGTTTAATCCCAATTACGTACTCGACTTGTTCGTAGCGATTGCGTCCGCAATCAACTGGGCTGTGCTCTCAAGCACTCTTTGCTTGTCATCATTTGACAGCTTGTGGAGATTCACAGCAAGTTCAGCGGTGATTTCATCTTCACAAAAAAAATAGTTTAGAGGTACGTTTAGCTCATCTGCGATAAGTTTGAGCGTTTTTACGTCGGGAGTATGGCGCTCCCTTTCGTATTGGTTCATCCTTGCACTTGCAGAACTATCATCCATGCCGATACGGATGCCCAGTGCTTTTTGGGACAGATTCGCTTGTTTACGCGCATGCTTAAGGCGGGCTGGGAGTGGGTTATTAAACAACACTTAAAGTTCATACGAAGGACTTGGATGACTAAGATTATCTTAGTTTTTCTGATTTGTGTATACTAAGTAATGCTTAGTTATTGCCGAGGTCGCCAAGGCCGTGTATGTATAGCTAAACAAGATTTCGTATCTTTAGGTTGATTAAGTGACGTTGAATCTACTTCTTCAAAAACTGCCGTATGGAGGCGCGGGAGGAGCGAGTAAGGGCACGAGAAACCGCAGCGATTTGTAGAGCAGAATTTGCTCTTCACATAAACGTAGTCGTCTAAGTTGAAGAGCAATATTGTTCTTGATGATCAACTATATACTTAAGTAAATAACTGTGTCGCACAATAGATCAGAGCTGCTGCTAAGCTCATATTGATGACTTTGCCATATCTCTGGAATTGCGATTGAAGTAGCTTTCCTGCAACGGCCCAAACTACGTTGCTAAGAAGTGCGATCAAAGCAAGAATGAGGCTAGTCGCTAAGATCCAGTAGATATTCTGAGTGTGGGGCAGTACGAACGTAGAAATAGAGGTAATTCCATAAAGAATGATTTTCACATTAACGAACTGCAAACCTAAACCTGTTAAGAAACTGATACCTTTAGAATTATCCGATGAAGTTTTGATCTCACTCGTAGCAAGCCCCCAAGCCAACCAAACAATGTAAGCTGCTCCAATCCATGTTAGCCAAGGTGTAATCACGGGCAAGAGGCTGATCATGTTATACGTGAAAGCGCCACAAAGTAGCATCAAAACAACATAGCCACAAAACATCCCCGAAATCACTTTTGTAGAGCGTTTTAGTCCATATTGCGTCGCGATGCTGAGCGATAAAATGTTGTTTGGCCCTGGTGTAATTGAAGTAATGATTACGTAAGTAAAAAATGCGGTGTAGATGGCTGTCATCTCTATCTCTCCTGTTTTTACTGCACTATACTTCGCTACAATTGATTAAAAAATTGAATAAATTAAAACTTAGACTTTTAATTTATTGAACTGTTGGTTGTGGAGTCTAGTCATGAATCTAAAACGCTTTCTTACTTTTAAAGCTATTGTTGAAGAAGGATCGTTTCTAAAAGCGTCACAGAAGCTTTATTGCACGCAATCAACCGTCACCTTTCAAATCAAGCAGTTGGAACAAGATCTGTCTCTGCAGCTGTTCGAAAAAATAGGGCGTAAGATGGTTTTGACTCAAGCAGGAGAAAAGATACTGCCTTACGTCTATGAACTGGCGCGAGTGATGGAAAATATTGAGGGAACAGCACAGCAAGAAAACTCGGAGCCGACCGGTGAATTGAAAGTGCTGGTTGCTGAGACTCAACTTGCTTATAAGATGGCTAATGTTTTAAAAGAGTTCAGGATCAGAGCGCCCAATGTCAGACTCTCTCTGCAATCACAAAATTGCTATCAGATTCGAGATGAGTTGATAGCGGATAAAGCTGATTTAGGTGTGTTTTATCGAGTAGGTAATGACGATACGCTCAAGGTCCACGAGTTTGAGCAGGAGCCACTGGTATTGGTTGCTTCACCGCTTTTAAAAGGGCTAGATTTAAAGAAGAGAGAGCAACATATTGATTTAGGGTTTATAAGCAATGGCCCTAAGTGCCTTTTTCGACAGATGTTTGAGAGCATTATTCAGGAGCGTGATATTAGCATCGACAACATGATCGAACTTAGCAGTATTAATACGATCAAAAATTGCGTTGAGAGTAATATTGGTATCTCTTATTTACCTCGTTTTACGGTTGAAAAAGAGTTGCAAGAGGGCAGTTTACAAGAGCTTGAGTTCACCGAATTTTCACAGATGATCAAGCCACTTTGTGCTTATCATGCTGGGAAGTGTGTGACGCCGGCGATGGAAGTCTTTATTGATTGTATGCGTAACGAGTATGAACGGTTTTCTACTCAGAGTCGGTGATCTTTAATATGTTCTATCTGACATAGTTTCGTTTTTACTCCTTTTTACTTTTTAAGTGGCTACTTCTAATTTATTGATTTTTATTGCTTTGTTGTGAATCCGACTGTTGTGGGATGATAAATGGGATCTGATGTGAAGAGCTATTTATTGACGGAAAGAGATAAGATATAAAAACCACGGCGTGTGATAACTAGATTAGATAAGGTTACATAATTAACAGTGTAATAAATGCCATTCTTTATGGATTATTTTCAACGAGACTTAATTGTTACGGTTCGTTATTATTAACTCGTTAACGCATCCATTGCTAGGAAGTTAACTTACGCATATTGTTTTTTTCATCATTTGCAGCAAATATAATTTGCTGCTTTTTTTTAGCCAAAAAAGTTCAAAGCTTGAACTACAAGCTCTGAACTTTTGTTTATACTTAGTGGTTTTCTACTTTAATAAGTAAAACACCGTTTAAAAGTATCGCGTAACCTAGTAACTCTAAGCTTTCTTCAACCAAGTTTTTCACGTCTCTATTGTATGAGTTCCCCATGAACTCGACCCAAAAATCACCATACCCTGCAAAGCGTGAGAATAAGAAAACAATGAAAAAGCCAATCGTTAATGTCGTGAAGCTAGAGTGAGAAATGAAAAGTTTGACCTCATTTTTTATGTTAACTATGTTATTAAAACAAAAATAACAGACCGAGACTATTATAATCCAAGCAGGGTACTTCCATGAACCGTGAGAGAAATACTGCTCTATGTGGTAGTCCATTTCTCTAACGAATATAACCATAAAAAATGAAGACATTATTACTAATATGTGTTTGAGTTCAAGATATTCCTTAGATTTATACAAACACATTAACGATGAAAAAAGCACAAATGCTATTTGAGTCATTTCTATAAGAGAGTTCTCCGATGTGCTTTTGTCCATTTTTACGCTAAAGTAAATCGTTGCTAACGTATAAATAACCAAAAAAATAAGATAAGATATTTTATATACTAACAAACTAGTGACCGAGGTGTGTTTTTCTTCAATATACATCGTAACTTGTATAGGTGATGGATTTGTTAGTATTATAAATCAAGAATTTTTTATATTTAGTGAATTAAGCGCCATTTAGAATGGAACTTAATTCACCTAACATTAAACTTCGATGAATATTAAACGTTGCTGGTTTAATTTATTGTTTTTATTTGATTTTTTATTTTATGTTAATTTTGGTTAAATAGAATCACCTAGCTTTTATTGAAATGCTTTTCCCATATTGGTGGTATGCCAATTTCTTCTTGAACGATATCAATGAATGCCCTAACCAATGGTGATTGCTGACGGTGTGAGTACATAGCATAAATATCACCAAAATCTTGAGTTTCATATTCTGGTAAAAGTTGAACTAAATTAGAAGACTCTAGGTTGTTAGGAAGCATAAATTGACCTATAAGTGCTGCGCCCAGACCTGACTTTACGCTTTCAATTATTAGCTCAGCTTCATTTACCATATATGACCCTGATATTGGGTATGTATCTAAACCATCTGATTTTTCTTTGTCGTAGAATTTAAGTTTGTCGACAATAAAATTACCATTTGAATAAATAATAAAAGGTAGCTTAACTAACTCATCAGGCGTTTCTGGGTTACCATGTTTTTCAATTAAGTTTCGAGAAGCAATGATTGCAGTCGTATTTTTTGCTAATTTTCTTGCTACCATTGATGAGTCCCTCATAGGTCCGATTCGAAAAGCAATATCAAAATTACTTCTAATCACGTCTACATAAAGATCATCTAGCATTAGTTCAACACTTGCTTTTGGGTACTTATGTAAAAACTTCTCTATCGAAGGTTGTAGATAGAGTTTTCCAAATAATGTTGAGCTTGAAATTCGTACTTTCCCTGAAGGCTCAGTCTGAAAGTTCTCCGCTATTTGTTGAGTATCATCAAGGAGTTGAGATATTTGGTCTGCTTTTTCAACTATTTGCTGGCCGACTTGTGTTAATGAAAGAGAGCGAGTTGTTCTGTTTAATAGCCTAACGCCTAAGTGCTCTTCTAACTGCTTGATGTGTTTAGATAAAACAGAGCGGTCGATATTCATCCCATCTGCTGCTTTTGCAAAAGATCCAGCTTTAGAGACTTCTAAAAGCAGGTGTAGTTTATTTGCTAAATCCACAATGTTTATCCAAGTTAGATATTAGCGTATTAGTTTCATGTATAACTACTGCTCTGTCTAGAAATTATTAATATACTTAATAACCAAAAGAAAAGGGAGCAATAGCTCCCTTTAGTATGAATTTAAATGAGTATTTATATTATGGTTATAGTGTTTGACGTTTTTTGTTTCGACTCACTAACATGTAAAAAACAGGTGTGAGTAGTAATCCAAATACCGTTACGCCTACCATACCCGAGAATACGGCAACACCCATTGCTTGTCGCATTTCCGCTCCGGCCCCTGTACCAATCATTAATGGAATAACACCAGCGGTAAATGCAATTGATGTCATTAGAATCGGTCGAAGACGTAAACGACATGCTTCCAAAATCGCTGATAAGGTATCTTGGCCATTGTCTTTAAGTTCTTTAGCGAACTCCACCATCAAGATGGCATTTTTACACGCTAGAGCCACAAGGACAATCAAAGCAATTTGTGTGAATATATTGTTGTCACCACCAATGAACCAAACACCTGCTAGTGCAGAAAAAATGGTCATAGGAACGATCAAAATGATAGCGAATGGCAGTTTTAAACTCTCGTACTGCGAAGCTAGCACCATGAAAACTAACAAGACAACAAGTGGGAATATATACACCATCGTGTTACCAGCCAAAATCTGCTGGTAGGTTACATCAGTCCATTCATAAACCATTCCCTCTGCTAGGTTTTGATCCAGTACTTCCTCAATAGCCGTTTGGGCTTGATCTGAACTGTAACCAAAAGCAGGACTGCCGTTTAGTTCTGCACTAGGGTAGCCGTTATAGTGCATCACGCGGTCAGGCCCAATCGTGGGTATGATCTCCAGTACAGCGCCGAGAGGAACCATTTGTCCGGCAGCATTTCTTACTTTGTAGTTAAGTATTTGGTCAGGTTCGAGACGATAGTTCATGTCTGCCTGGGCATTCACTTTGTATGTTCTACCAAACATATTGAAGTCATTGACGTATAATGATCCTAAATAAACTTGAAGCGCATCAAAAACCTGCTCTAGAGGAACACCTTGCAGCATCGCTTGTTCACGATCTATTTGGATGTCCATCTGCGGCACTTGTATACGAAATGTGGAATATAATCCCATCAGCTCGGGTCTTGTTGATGCCTCACTTATTACCAAGTTCAATTGCTTGAAGAGCTCATCAAACCCCTTGTTCGCACGGTCTTCGATTTGAAGTTTAAAGCCGCCAGTAGAGCCAAGTCCTTGGATTGGTGGTGGTGGAAAAATCGCAACGAAGGCTTCATCAATGATTGAAAAGCTCTTATTCAAAGATGCAACAATCGCATTTGCTCCGAGAGTTGGATCATTTCGTTTATCGAAGTCCTCAAGCGTAACAAAAACGATGCCACTATTCGGACTGTTAGTAAAACCATTGACCGATAAGCCTGGGAAAGAAATGGTTTGTGCTACGCCAGGTGTTGCCAGCGCGAGGTTTTCCATTTCTTTAATAACGGACTCTGTTCGATCTAAACTTGCTGCATCTGGAAGTTGGGCGATCGCAACTAAATACTGCTTATCTTGTTGAGGAATGAATCCTCCAGGAACAGCTTTGAATAGAGAAACCGTTCCCCCGAGTAACGCAATGTATACCACCACAACAACAAGGCTAAAGCGAATCAGCTTCTTGACCAGAGCTTGATATTGGTTCGAGCTATACTCAAAAATTCTATTGAATGGCGCAAAAACATACTTACCAAAAACCGCATCCAAGAGCTTGGTTAGCCGATCGGGTTTTGCGTTCTTATCTTGTAATAGCAGTGCTGATAAAGCAGGCGATAACGTCAACGAGTTAATTGCTGAAATAATCGTCGAGATCGTAATTGTTAGTGCGAACTGCTTATAAAACTGACCGGATAACCCTGTAATAAAGGTCGTCGGGATGAACACCGCACATAACACTAAAGCAATTGCAATAATTGGCCCGGTAACTTCGGTCATTGCTTGTTTCGTTGCTTCTAGTGGTGCAAGTCCATTATGGATGTTCCGTTCCACGTTTTCGACGACGACAATGGCGTCATCGACGACGATGCCTATGGCGAGAACAAGCCCAAACAACGAAAGCGTGTTAATCGATACTCCAAGCATTTGCATTACGGCGAACGTACCGATTAATGAAACAGGCACCGCAATGATAGGGATGATAGACGCGCGCCATGTTTGCAAAAACAAAATGACTACGACAACAACTAGTACAATTGCCTCTAGCAGAGTATGAACTACCGCGTCTATCGATCCACGAACAAAGACGGTCGGGTCGTAGGCTATTTCATATGAAACTCCAGCTGGAAAGGCTGCTTGTAAACGGTCCATGGTTGAACGAACCTGATTAGATAGCTCAATAGCATTAGCACCAGGGCGTTGGAATACGGGCATCGCCACCGCTGGTTTACCATTTAACAAGGCGCGCAGTGCATAAGAGTTTTGACCTAGCTCTACGCGTGCAACGTCTTTAAGACGTGTCAAAGCCCCTGTTTCGTCAACTTTTACTACAATGTCGTTGAATTCATCAATATTCTCCAAGCGGCCTTTTACGTTCAACAAAACTTGGAATTGGTTTTCATTAGCGGCTGGTTGCGCACCTAATGAGCCTGCTGCCACCTGTTGGTTTTGAGATCGGACGGCGGAGACAACGTCCATTACGGTTAGATTTCTAGAAGCGAGCTCATCTGGATTTAACCACAAGCGCATTGAGTACTCGTCACCACCGAAAAGGCGCACATCACCGACGCCTCCGAGCCGAGCTATCTCATCTTTCAAGTTTAAATTAGCGTAGTTAGCTAAATAACTGACTTCACGGCTAGAATCTGGAGAATATATATGCACAACCATAGTGAGATCAGGAGAGGCTTTTTCGGCAACAACTCCTAACCGTTGGACGGCTTCTGGTAATCGGGGCAAAGCTGTAGTGACGCGGTTTTGAATTTGAACCTGAGCTTTGTCCAAGTCCGTACCTAAAGCAAAGGTTACGGTCAATGTCATTCTGCCGTCACTGGTTGCCTGCGAAAACATATATAACATGTTTTCTGTACCATTAATTTCTTGCTCCAGAGGCGTAGCAACTGTTTCTGCGATTACTTTTGGGTTCGCACCAGGATAGTTTGCTGTAACTACCACTGTAGGAGGGACAACCTCTGGATATTCACTCACAGGCAACTGTAAAAGTGAAATTGCGCCTACTATTAATATCAATAGCGATAACATAGAGGCAAATATGGGTCTTTGAATAAAAAAGTGTGCAAATTTCATTCGGTTGTCTTCTTAGTCTTGAGCTAAACGTTTGTTTGGCAACGATGTTGAGTTTGAAGCCATAATCAATGAAGTGTTGCTAATATCTAGCGTGACATTTTTTGGTGTGACTTTGCTATTTGGGCCAACTTTTGCTGGGCCATTTACCGCAATAATTGAGTCGGCGTTCAAGCCATTCTCGATGGCACGAAATGTTCCGTAACGTTCGCCTAAGGTTACGATGCTGTATTGCAACGTATTCTCTTCATTGAGTGTTAATACAAAGCGGTTTTCTAGATCTGTGCCAATAGAACGCTCTGGAACGAGAACTCGTTCAACTGGTTTGGTTGTTGATATCTGAACTCGGCCAAACGATCCCACTTTTAAGTTTGATTTTGTTGCATCGAATACCGCTCGAACCTGCAAAGTACCGGTGTTTTCGTTGATGGAGTTGTCGACAAAGTCAACGCGTCCAAAAAACTCTTGCCCATTTTGTCCAGATAGTTCAAGACGAGTAGGTAAGTTAGAGTCGGCATTGATTGTCGAGAAGTAACGGTTCCAAGTTCGCTCATCGACATCAAAGTATGCATATACCTGATCGTTAGAGACAATGTTTGATATAACGCTTTGATTTGCGTTTACATTGTTTCCTTTAGTAATGAATGCTCTTGAAATAGTGCCGCTAATAGGGGCATATATCTTCGTAAACTCAAGATCTAACTTTGCGGATTCTAACTGAGCACGCAAAGCCATTAGTTCTGCAGAGCGTTGTTTTACTGCGGTATCTCGGGCCTCTGCTTGTTCCGCTGAGATGGCCTTTCGCTTAACAAGTTGAGCGGCTCTCTTTTGTTCGTTTGCTGCTTGCTCTAGCGCAGCTCGAGCACTCTTAACTTGCGCTTCAAGTCGTGAGACCTGAGCTTTGAAGGTTCGATCATCAAGAGTGACGAGTAAGTCGCCTTTGTTGACACTCTGTCCGTCTTTGAACTCTACCGTTTCAATAACACCGGAAACGCGTGGCATTAAAGAAACTTTCTCTGGGGCTTGGAGCCTTGTTGTAAAGGTGAACCACGATTGAACGGGCTCATAGATGACTTTGGAGACGTCTATCGTAGGTAAGGGAGTATTAGGTTGTTTGGTTATCTCTTCGTCTGCACAAGCAGCTAAAACGGATAAAAGGCCAATGCCGAAAACTTTCTTTAACATTTGTCGCGCCCTAAATGATTCTGTTCATACTAAAAGGAACGGCATTGTATTCATTGTACCTGTGGGTAAATAGGCCCTCAGCGAACATAGAGTAGTGATAAAAATGCACGATTAAATATTGGTCAAAATGCTCGCTTTTTGGTTTGAAAAAGGTCAGTTTAGGGTTTTAAAGACGTGGAGTATTGTTAAATGTAATAAGCCATAATAGATAGGAATAACTAAACAGAAGCTAAAGATAGCGACGAAAATTAAAGCTTTTTTAATTCGTGCATTATTTGCAATTCACTGATGCAATTTGAACCATAAAAAATTGAAATTAATTTTGTAAAATCCATTTCCCATCACATAAAGAATAAAAACTAAATAAGGAATTGTGCAGTGGATCTCGCAAGCCAACTTGAATTACTACTGGATGTCTCTGAATACGGAACTTTTGCTAAGGCTGCTGACAGAAATCATATAGATCGTTCAGCTTTGTCAAAACAGATCAAAAAGCTAGAGGATGAATTGGGCTTACGGCTGTTAAACCGTTCCACGCGTTCGCTATCCCTGACCAATGCAGGTGTTGAGATGGTGGCGCAAGCCAAGAAAGTAAGAGAGGTTCTAACCGAAACTCGTAGTATTGCTGCTACATTTCAGGATGAACCGAAGGGTAACTTGAAAATATCAAGCTCCACTTTCTTTGGCAGAGCATACTTAAATCAGGCAGTTAAAGAGTTTATAAAACAGTACCCAAACATTACTGTAGAGCTGCTGCTCGATGATAATCGAGTCGACGTTATCCACGAAGGTTTTGATGTTGTGTTTCGTATCGGACCAATCCGAGAGTCCAACATGATAGTGCGTAAGTTGGCAAGCAATAATATGGCACTGGTTGCATCGAAGAGTTTTATTGACAAGTATGGAGCCCCGAGCTCTCCAGAAGAGCTTATAAAAATGCCAGCAGTAATATACTCTAATGCTAACTTTAAGGCGGATAAACTACGTATAGCGCCAAGCCAGTCATCAAGCGACGTTAGAACGTATAATATCAACGGGCAGTACTTCGTGAATGAAACTGAGTTAATGCTCGATGCCGTAAAATCTGATCTAGGGTATGCTTTAATAGGGCAGTTCTTTCTTCAGGAGAGTTTGAGTAAACAAGATCTTGTCCAGTTGCTTCCTGATTATAATCTTCCCGCAATAGGGGAAATATATGCAATGTATACTCACCGAAATCAACAACCATTAGCCAAACTATTCATTGATACTGTTCAAAAAATAATAGGGACGCCTCCTGTTTGGATGGATTATCTCAACTAATATGAGTACTAGGACATAATGTTTTAGATTGAGGGCTTGTTTATATTTATCCATAGAATATGGTTGAATTTGCACTTTAAAAATAATTGCCACTGTTCATAATTTCACTCGATTCAAACAACACAAGTAGTGGTAATTAAATGAAAATGACAAGAACGTCGATCGCAATCGCAGCACTTTTCTCTGCAAGTGCTGCAAATTCAGCCGTAGTTTATGAAGATCAAGAATCAGTGTTAAATATTCATGGCCGAGCGCAAGGGATGTATTATTTCTCTGATGATAAAAATGCTGACGGAGATAATAGCTACATTCGTGTAGGACTTTCAGGTGAGTCTAAAATAAATGAAGATCTTTATGCCTTCGGCTTATATGAGTTGGAATTTAAGTCTAATCGCAGAGATGCTGATGGGATTGAAGATGATGAATTTGATATCCGAAAAGGCTATGTAGGAGTTGGTGCAGATTACGGAACAGTAAGTTATGGACGTCAATACGGTGCGGTCACTTTAGTATCTGATTACACGGATATTTTCCCGGAGTTTGGTAATGAAGCTGCTGGCGTAAGTGCGGATCTATATGGTACCGGTCGCTCCGATTCAGTATTTAAGCTAACGACAAGCTATGAAGGTTTGAATATTCATGTTAGCTATCAGGCTGAAAACGATGAAGTGTCAACAGATGCAGCCTCTTATGGTGCGGCGGCGGACTACAAGTTGCCATATGGCTTCAAAGTTGCGCTTGGTTACAACGAAGGTGAAGGGCAATCGGGTGCAGAAGATGCAGAGCTGCTAACGGGTGCTATTGCATTTGAATACGACAAGTTTTATGCCTCTGTTTTATACAGTGATGGTGAAAACTGGGCTAAAGATGGTTCTGAAAGTAATATTGATTACACCGGTATTGAAGCAGTTGCCACTTATGAAGTAACAGATAAGCTTTGGGCACTAGTTGGCTATAACAATCTAGAGCGTGATGATGAAGATGTCGTCGATTACTACTCACTAGGTGCAGAGTACGATTTGACTTCTAATTTTAAAGCACTAGCAGAATACAGAATTACAGATGTAGACAATGAAGACGATATTCTTGCAATAGCTGCGAGATATTCATTCTAAAAAATTAATAAATATAAAAAGCCTGAAACTATTTTCAGGCTTTTTATATTTATCGGTGTAATTTTATAAGTGCTGATTTTCATCCATATATAATGGATTATATTGATCGTTACTTGTTAAAGTGTTTTGGATATAATTGTTTTGTTAGCTAGTCCACTGCTAGTTTTCATTTTCATATTTTTTGAATGATGATTTTTTCTTTGGCAACAAGAAGTATCTTGTTGCCTTTTTTTTACGTCTTATGGTTAATTAAAACAAAAAGAGTTTTTTTATATATTGCTATAAACGAGAAAAATATAACGAAAATTGTCAATCTTAGGTTGAGTTAATCTTCATAAAAAAGTGAACTCAATTTCAAGGGTCTTTTTCATTTAAGTGATGTGGAATCCATATGGCGAACCAAGTGAATGATAAAGCGCCAAACGACGAAATGTATCTCAATGAAGATTGGAAAAATTATTTTTATGTAAACGATAGAGGTAGGGATTGATACTGTTTATGTAAGGAGAGAGCGATTTATGAAAAGCAGTCGTTTCAATATGATTAGACACCTTTACTTTCTTAAAATAGGAAGGGCTCTAAGAAAGTAAAGGTGCAGATGATTTTTTAGTTTTTACCGCCGTCACTTGTTCTGAAGTGATAATCGAAGTTTATGATTGCACGATATTTAACTTCATCACGGTTAAGTGCGTATTCTTCAACTCTCACTTTACTATCATCGATTGCAATATCACGAGGGAAACCGCTTCCAATGATGTTTAGACGATTTCTAAGTTCATGTTTTGATAGCGTTTGGTATTCATCGACAAGATCAAACGCAGAGCTATAAGCGGCATCTTTTGTCGTAAAGTCATTGAGAACAACTTTGTTTGTAGAGTGTTCGACATGAATACCAGCAGTAGCAGATAAACTGAATAATAATAGTGATGAGAGCGTCATTAGTTTTTTCATATAGTCACCTTTTTATTTGTATTACAAAGTCAAGATGTCCAACGAATCCTTGTTAATATCTCTCGACAAAGGTGATAGTGCCATTATAGAAATGTGCTGTACATCACATTTGTGACCATTAACTATGGAAGAATTGTCAACAATAAAACTCAAGCACTTTTGACATTACGGTCAATGTGAAAAAGCGAATATCTGTATGGTTTCGTTATTAATTAAACCACTCTCGGAAACGCTGACTATTCAGTCAAAGCGTATGTTTCTTGTCATTATAGTGACCTGCCTACAACTTAATCACTTAATGCATGCAATTCAATTGCAATGGCTTGGTATAGATTTTCATTCAGATCTTCCAGCTTAGTAACGATCCTACAAATTCTAGTGATTAAAAAGTCATTGTTTGTGGTTTTTTATTCTATTGTCGTGTATAAAAAAACTTTACAACAAATGATAAAGGAATATCCATGAAAAAGTTATTGTGTTTTGCTGCACTGGGGTTAGCTGTTTCGACGACGGTTAATGCAGACCCAATTTTAGACGACATCAAAAGTACAGGGGAGCTAAAAGTCTGCTTTGATTCTGGGTATATGCCTTTTGAAATGACAGCAAAAAATGGGCAGTACATCGGGTTTGATATCGATTTGGGTAAGCAAATGGCGCGTGCCATGGATGTTAAGTTTGTGCCGGTAAACACTTCATGGGATGGCATTATCCCAACACTGTTGACTGGTAAGTGTCACATGATTATGGGCGGGATGACGATCACACCTATGCGAAATACTCAGGTGAATTTCGCTGATCCCTATGTGGTTATTGGTCAATCTATTCTCGTAGATCTCAAGCATGAAGGTAAAGTGTCTAGTTACCGTGATCTCAATAGTCCAGATTATGTTGTTGCAACTAAGCTTGGGACAACGGGTGAGCAAGCGGTAAAACGATACCTTCCGAAAGCTAAGATAAATCTATACGAAACTCAGTCTGAAGCGGTACTTGAGGTTGCCAACGGAAAGGTAGATGCGTTTGTTTATGACTTTCCTTACAACTCTATTTATGTGGCGGAAAACAAAGGGCAGTTAATGCACTTGGCTAAACCGTTTACTTACGAGCCTTTGGGTTGGGCTGTGCCGCAAGGAAATCCAGATACGCTTAACTTCTTAAACAACTATTTACGTCAAATTAAGGGCGATGGAACTTACGATCGCATTTACGATAAGTGGTTTAACGACGATAAATGGTTAAAGCAAGTTAAGTAATCATTTTGTTATTGTAGAGGAGCGGTTAGCTTCTGGCTCGGTTCATCGCCAACCAAACGGTTCGTGCTGTGAAGCTAACGCTTTTCTTTATTCAAATACCCAACCAACTTTAATCAAAGTCATTCTCGGAATCACATGCAAAATAACTTTAAATCCCTATTGTGGAACGCTGTTTTTGTTCTTGTTTTGCTATCAATTTGCGGTCTTGTCTATCTGTCAGGTAAGCGAATCGATTACAGCTGGAATTGGGAGCGTGTCCTTCCTTATATTGCCACTAACGCTGCTTCATCCATTACCGCGCCTGTCGATGGGAACATCATTCTCGACGAGAATAACCAACTGGCTCTGGAAAGTATTCATGGTGATATTGTTCTTGAACTAAGCCAATATAAGTCTGTCGACGTCTATGAAGGTGATCTTATTTTTGAAGGAGATACCTTAGCAACTATAAAAGAGTGGCGCTCTGGCCCAATTTTAGATGGTGTTGTGACGACCATTAAAATCTCACTCTGGTCACTTATCATTGCTCTAGCGTTGGGCTTAGTTGTCGGACTAATGCGTATATCCAGCAATCTGGCATTAAAAAAGCTGGCGCTTGTGTATGTCGAGGTCATTCGTGGAACGCCTCTTTTAGTACAGATTTTTATCGTTTACTTCTTTATTGGTACTGTGCTTGACCTTGAGCGTTTTACTGCGGGAGTGATAGCGCTCTCCGTGTTTACCGCCGCTTACGTCGCAGAAATTGTGCGGTCAGGAATCCAGTCAATCCCAAGAGGACAAATGGAAGCGGCGCGTTCACTAGGAATGAATTATCCCAAAGCGATGATTTATGTCATTTTACCTCAAGCGTTTAAGCAGACATTACCTCCCTTAGCCGGGCAGTTTATCAACCTGATAAAAGATTCCTCACTTGTCTCCGTGATTTCGATTACTGATCTGACAAAAGCGGGCAGGGAAGTCGTAAGTGGTAGTTTTGCCCCATTTGAAGTTTGGTTTACCGTAGCGGCCCTTTATTTGCTTCTGACTAGTACCTTATCTTGGGCAATACAAACGTTAGAAAAGAAATTGGCAGCAAGTGATTAATGGTGGAGTCATTAATGGAATACATTATTTCAGCAAAAACAATTAATAAAATTTACCCTAATGGCTGCCATGCGCTCAAGGACGTATCGGTAAATGTAGAAAAAGGGGAAGTGATTGTCATCGTAGGACCGTCAGGTTCTGGTAAGTCAACATTCTTACGGACGATCAATCAATTAGAGACAATAAATAGTGGGTCTATTATCGTAGATGGTATCGATATGTACCACAAATCTACGGATATCAATAAACTACGCGCTGATGTGGGCATGGTATTTCAAGGCTTCAACCTTTTTCCACATAAAACGGCGATAGAGAACGTCATGTTGGCACCTTTAAAGGTTTCTAAACGTGACCCTGAATCGGTGAAGAAAGAAGCAAAAGATTTGCTTTATAAAGTCGGTCTATCGGAGAGAATGGATAATTATCCTAATCATTTATCAGGTGGGCAGCAGCAGCGCGTCGCAATCGCTCGTGCGTTAGCAATGAAGCCCAACATTATGTTGTTTGATGAACCCACATCAGCACTAGATCCTGAAATGGTTGGAGAAGTTCTTGATGTGATGAAAGATTTGGCCAAGGACGGAATGACGATGGTCGTGGTTACTCATGAAATGGGTTTCGCAAAAGAGGTCGCTGATAGGGTGTTGTTTATGGAAGATGGTGAGCTTTTGGTTTCTGACTCTCCTGAGCGATTTTTTGATAACCCCACCAACCCTAGATTGCAGAAGTTTTTATCTAAAGTCTTATAATAAAAAGAAAATTTGATTGAGGGCGAGTCCCTCAATCACTTCATGCACTATTGTGGCTCGTAACGTTCGCCTCGCCGAGAGACATAGATAATGGGCTTTTTACTCGAAGTTAATGGCGATAACATTAGCTTGGTCCGAATGAAAGGTCTGGTAAATACTAAAGTGTTTAATCAGCCATTAAGTCTTTGTTCACTTTAAACATAACAATTTCATTTTGAATTGATAAAAATTGTGTTTGAATAGAGCGTATGGATGTTTGGCGGTATGGATGTCTAAATGAAGAAAGTAACAATTTTAGATGGTGGCATGGGGCGAGAGTTGAAACGTATTGGCGCCCCTTTTTCTCAGCCGCTTTGGAGTGCACAAGCGCTAATTGAATCACCACAACATGTAAAAATGGCCCATGAGAATTTCATAGACGCTGGCGCTGAGATTATCACTGTCAACAGTTATGCATGTGTCCCATTTCACTTAGGCGAGGAACTCTATGCAAAACGGGGGACTGACTTAGCAAAATCTGCAGCTAAAATTGCCAGAGATGTAGTCACCAGCTCTAACGGTAGAGTGCTCGTTGCGGGTTCTCTTCCTCCTGTAATGGGGTCTTACAGGCCTGAATTATTCGAGCCGAAAAGGGCACTGGAAGTGGCTTCTGAGTTATTTGAAGCTCAAGATCAATATGTTGATATTTGGTTAGCTGAGACCGTGTCTAGCCTCGCTGAAGTTGAAGTTCTATCAATAATTTTAGCCAAAACAGATAAGCCCAATTATCTTGCTTTCACCTTAATGGATGAGCCTAACTCTTTGCCTCGCCTTCGCTCAGGGGAATCTCTTAAAGTCGCGGTTAATACGCTGTTGAAAACAAATGTTTCAGGTATCTTTTTCAATTGCTCTATTCCTGAAGTTGTCGAGCAAGCGATCATAGATACACAAGCAGTATTGAGTGAGTCAGGTAGAGAATTGACGATAGGTGTTTTCGCAAATAGCTTTGCTCCGATAAAGCAAGCGCACCAAGCCAACGAGACCATTCAGGAAGTTCGTCATTTCTCTCCGACTGAATATCTTGAGTATGCTAAAAAGTGGCATGCGCAGGGAGCAAGCATTATTGGTGGTTGCTGTGGGATTGAACCACGTCATATTAAATTGCTAGCGACTTGGAGAGACACTCTCGAAAACGCCTAATTTTGGTGAAGCGCAGGGAAGTATGGCAAGAGGTTTTGTTTTTCATTCATCGTTATAGACAAAATAAAGGTCTTTCATATCTGGCAAAGTAACAAGATGCTTTAACTTGCTCATTACTTTGCCAGTTTGCCTCGAGATCTTTATTAATTATTTTTGGTTCAGATTAACGACAATCTTTCCAACTGTTCTCTGATTTCGCATGTCCAAGAGTGCGTTACCTACATCCTCTAAGCCGATGATCTTCAGTTTCGGTACTTCCAATTCTCCATTTTCTAATAGCTCAGACACTTCCTTTCCGGCATTAACGATACTTGCAAACCCTCTCTCGCCAAAGACATGACCAGAGCCCAAACTTATTTGGTGGAAGCCCAAGCCTTTTAAGAAGGCATCTGGATATTGAGAAGGGTCGACAGTCTTGACGAGCTCCACCATTTCGCCCTCAAAGGTTAACACCGAGGCTGCAATTCGATCGTTATCACCGCCTACACAATCGAGTGCAACCTCAACGCCATGATTTCCGGTAATGTCCATTACTCGCTGAACTACATCTTCATGATGATAATCAATCGTATGGGTTGCTCCTAACGAGGACAAATATGCGTGATTAGCTTCTGAACTAGTAGCAATGATCTGTTCAACACCAAATGTCTTTGCTAACTGAATAGCAAAGCTTCCAACGCCGCCAGCACCTCCGGCGATAAAAATGCTGCTTCGATTTGAAATATCGAGCTTGTCTACCAAAGCGCGATATGCGGTCCAGGCTGCGCAAGGTGTAGATGCTGCCACTTCAACCGGAACCTGAGGGTGCTTTATGAGCGTTCTTGAATCATGGATAGCAAATTCAGCGAATCCACCGTGATGGCGTCTCATGTTTCCGTGATACAACACTTTATCGCCAACCTTCCAATCAACGACCGCATCGCCTACAGAGACTATTTCTCCTGATACGTCTAACCCGCCAACAAAATTGTTATCCATGTTAGTGACCATGTCTGACCAATAATGAATTTTTGCATCGACAGGGTTCAAACCAACAGCGTTAACTTTAACCAATACATCAAATTGGGTTTCTAGTTTTGGTGTAGGTAATTCGGATAAAGAGAAAGTATCGTTATCTCGTTGGTAAGTTATCGCTCTCATAGGTTTTCCTTATTATTAAGAATGGTCGAAAGTCATACTAACTCAGAGGGTGCTGCTGCAATAATTATGGTTTTTTCTTATTTTGATAATTTTAGGTTATGTTTGATAAAAAGGAATCGAGATGCTCTGAAATTATCACCGACAACCAGTCTGCATAGCTAACGACATGTAACTTTATGATAAGTAATGACTAGTTTTATTATTCCATTTTTATGGAAATATTCTGTTGATTTTTTGTTTTGTGATTCTATAATTCCAGAAATATCGAAATAAAGGCTTATCTATCAGGTAAGCTCGTTAGCGAAAAATGACTAGGAGAGTAAATGTGAATACAGAAATTATAACTATGGCTAAAGAAGCGCTGGATATGTTTGCGTTTCTAGCAACCGAACTTATCATCTTATTTCTGGCAATTAGCTACATTGTCGGTGTGTTGCAAGATTTTCTAACGCCAGAAAAAATTCAATCTATTCTCAGCTCGAAAAAGGGTAAAGGTTACTTCATTGCTGCGTTGCTAGGTTCGATTACGCCTTTCTGTTCGTGTTCGACCATTCCTTTCTTAAAAGGCTTGTTGCGTGCAAGAGCAGGTTTTGGACCTATGATGGTGTTCCTATTTGCAAGCCCGTTGCTTAACCCAGTGATTATTGGCTTGTTTGTGGTGATTTTTGGTTGGAAAGTTGCGGTATTTTACTTTGCTATCGCGATGTCAGTATCAGTGGTAGCAGGCTATGTACTTGAAAAACTAGGGTTTGAACGTTACGTCAAACCAGAAGCATATCAAGCGGTAGGTTCTTCTTCGTGCGGTACTTCTTGTGGCGATTCAAGCAAGAAAAAAGAAGAAGCGAGACCAGCATCAATCTGTGGTACCAGCGCCTGCAATGAACCTACGCCAGTTGCGGCGAAAACATCTTGCTGTGGTGATGCACCAAAACCTGAACCTAAAGTGGAAGTGTCCTGCTGTTCATCAGACGGTAGTGCAACAGCGACAGTCGTGGAAGAGAAAGAACCTAGCCGCTGGGTACGTATTTGGCAATCAACTTGGAAAGACTTTAAGCAAGTGTTCCCTTATCTCATGATGGGCATTGCGATTGGTTCATTTATCTATGGCTTCATCCCGACGGAGTTCATTGCGGAGTTCGCTGGTGAAGCGAAGTGGTACGCGATTCCGGTCGCAGCAATCATTGGTATTCCATTGTACATCCGTGCAGAGGCGGTCATTCCACTTAGCGCGGCACTAGTACAAAAAGGTATGGCTCTTGGATCTGTTATGGCGCTTATTATTGGTAGTGCTGGCGCAAGTCTTACAGAAGTGATTTTGTTGAAATCAATTTTTAAGAACCAAATGATCGCTGCCTTCCTAATCGTTATCTTAACGATGGCCATGGGAGCGGGTTACTTATATACGTGGGCTTTTTTATAAAAATAACCCTCGGGCGACTGCTCGAGGGCTCCGTTTTTGTCGCCATATAGGGAAAGGGAAGTTTCCTATACCGCGCAGGCTATAAAAAGATAAAGAGGTTACTCGTAAATACTATAGGAGAAATACTTGCTGGCGATGGTTTTATGCTTACCGCTCTGGATCAATTTTTGTATTCCGCTATCGAGTAATGCTTTTAATTCTTTGTCTTGTTTTCTCACTGCTACGCCAATGCCACGGCCGAACCACTTTTCCTCAGTAAACGCTGGTCCAGTAAAGTGATAGCCTTGACCTTGTGCAGTTTCAAGAAAACCAGCACTTAAACCGATTGAGCCGCCAAATACAGCATCTAACCGTCCATTGAGTAGATCGGTAAATGCCTCATCGAACGTACCATAACGACGAATATCAATATCTGGATACAAGGCCGAAAGGTACTTATCACCAATTGTGGCTCTTTGAACTCCAATAGATAAACGATTTAGGCTGCCGTCATCCATGTTGATTTCTCTATCATTTTTCATTACAAAACGAGTCGGTACTTTTGCATAAGGGACGGTGAAATCGACTTTCTTTTCTCGTTCTTCTGTGATTGTCATTGCAGCAATAATCGCATCGTTCTTGCGACTAAGGAGAGAAGGGATGATGCCATCCCAATCCATTTTTGAGATAACGCACTTTACTTCTAACTCTTTGCATAACGCGTTAGCGAGGTCGACTTCAAACCCTTCTAGCTTTCCCTCTTTTGTCGTCCAGCTAAATGGAGGGTAAGCCCCTTCAACAGTGAAGCGAATTTGTTTCCACTCTTTCGCATGGCTGAAAACTGAAAATAAGCTAATAAACAATACGACTATCCATTTCATAAACGTTTCCTTGTAACTGTTTGGAAACCAATGTTTAACACAAAGTAAGCAAATATCAATGAAAGTGCATATATGTGTGACCTTTCGCCCGCATTGTGTGAGCGAAAGGTTTTACGTGTATTACAGCTTATCTTCAATAGTTACGAGGGGAACTCTCGTTGAGACAGCGTGAAGTGCAATGTTGTGAATCATTTCATCGACCGTGGTACAGCTATCCATTAAGATCGAAACATCATACTTGTCCGCAGATTTTGAGATAGCAGTATGTGTCACGCAGTTTTGTGTCATCATTCCGCATACAAGTAACTCCGTTACATTTTTGCTTGCCAATACTTCTTCTAAACGTGTTCCTTCAAAGCTATCTGCGAAGTGCTTTACCACGATTTCGGAATTCGGCGCTAAAGCAAGAACTTCTGGGTGAATATTGGCACCGTCGCTGCCTTCATTGAAGAACGGGGCAATACCCATGGCAGGATCGGCAATATGCTGAATATGAATCACAGGAATGTTTTGCTCATTGGCTTTAGTTATTGCTCTCTTAACATTGTCTAAAGTTGATTCTGTATTCCATAAAGGAAACTTTCCTTCTGGGAAATAGTCGTTTTGCAAATCAATTACAAGTAGGGCTTTTTGAGTCATTTTCTTTTCCTTTTATTCAGGATCATTGCGGTACGAATAATATAAAGACTTTTAGCTACCTTCTTTAGAGTCTAAAATGACACAAAAGAGTCAAAAAGCGACACTTGAAGATAATTGAAAATGAAAATAGCACTCGTTAATTACCCAGATAGCTCGCAAGCCTCCGTATATGGTTTAAGCGAACTCTTCGAGATGGCAAACCGTGCGGCGGCTAAATTGGGCGTTGATGTGCACTTTGAAGTAGAGATATTGGATCACTGGCCAAACACGCACTTCGATGTGAAAACAGCGGTAATGATTCCGCCTAGCGGCACTGGTCAATATTACTTAGAACCAGAACCAGAGCTACTCGACTGGTTAAATGTCCAATATAGTAAAGGTGCGATTTTAGCCTCCGCCTGCGCTGGTACTTTTATTCTTGCTCAAACCCAGTTGTTGACCAATAAGTCTTGTACAACACACTGGGGCTTGGCTCCTTCATTAGCGAGTCAGTTTCCCGATATCCACGTAAGACAAGAAGCCATCCTTATTAACGAAGGAACGATCATTACGGCTGGGGGTATGATGTCATGGGTGGATTTAGGTTTGGAATTGGTTTCCTTATTTGCGTCACCGGCAGTAATGCGCCTGCTAGGAAAAATGTTGGTTATTGATACTGGTCCGAGAGAGCAACGCTTTTATCAACAGTTTACTCCAAACTTCCAACATGGTGATGGGGTAATTGTTCAACTACAGCACTATATAAACGATCATTATCAAGGAAAACTGAGCAATAAAGAGCTTGCAGAGTTGAGTTGTTTAACAGAAAGGACATTGCAGCGACGCTTTAAAAAGGCGACAGGTTTCAATGTTAACCAATACATACAAAGCTTAAGAGTCCAAAAAGCTTGTGATTTACTTGAGTCGACAACCCTAACATTTGACGCAATATCATTTAGAGTGGGTTACCAAGATGTGAGCGCGTTCAGGAAAATATTTAATAGGTTCGTAGGTTTAACACCAAAGTCGTTCAGATCTCGGTTCTGTTCATAAACGCCAGAAGTAAGATAATGTTGGTATTAAACATTTATAAACACCGCATATTTTTACAAGCTGGCTTAGCGTGATGAAAAGGGATAACAAGCTAAGCCAACCGTAGCGATCTTCTAAGTATTGAGAACTTTTTAGAATGCTTAAAGTGTTCTCAAATTACAACGACTTGTATAGACCGCTGTTAATCGAAAAGCTATGTGATTTCCAAAACCAGTTTTCCAGTATGTTGCTTGCGTGAAAATACTTCTTGCGCTTGACCTATCTGGTTTAAGGGAAATGACTCCGCGACTAAGGGACGAATTGCGTTCTGTTCGATATAGCGAACCAAGTTACCGAATACTTCTGGTGCCAAAACGGTACAGCCAAATAACGCTAGGTCTTTAAGGTAAAGAGTTCTTACATCCAGCTCGACAATTGGGCCGCCTATGGCGCCGGAAACAGCGTATCTTGATCCTGGCTTTAGTACCTGAAGAAATTGTGGCCACTGATCTCCAGCGACCAGATCAATCACTACGTCAACGCTGTTTTCTCCGAGAGTCGCCGGCAAATTTGCATCGCGAGGGATAACTTGGTTTGCTCCTAATGCCGTGATCTGTTCCTTTTTTTCTGGGCTGGCGATAGCAATGACGTATGCTCCACGCGCCTTCGCCAGTTGGATTGCGGCAGAGCCAACACCGCCGGATGCCCCTGAAATCAGTACGGTATCGCTCGCTGTGACATTAGAGCGGACAAGCATGTTCTCGGCAGTTGAATAAGAACAAGGGAAGGAGGCCAAGTCGATATCCGATAAACTACTATTCACTGCATATGCATGTTTACTGTCAACAACAGTGAACTGAGCAAAGCCACCATCACATTCTGAACCGAAGTACCAAGGTGAGCTAAGTGCTTGACTGTTGAAGCGCGTAATACATGGTTCGATGAGCACGCGCTGGCCGACTCGTGATGGGCAGATATTCTCACCAACAGCGACGATGGTACCGCATACATCGGCACCTTGGATTCGAGGGAGAGATAGCGCGTCTCCTGACCAACTTGCATCCATGCTATTGGCGTCGTTTTTAGAATACCATGCTGTTCGGGTATTGATGTCGGTGTTATTGACTCCGGCGGCGGCAACTTGGATCAATACATCATCAGGCGAGGGGACTGGCACAGGTATATCATCGCGGTAACGAAGCATATCTGGCCCACCATGACCGATAAGTTGGACGCCTTTCATTACTTTCGGGATTGTGGTCATTGATTGTTCTCCTTCATTAGTTCTAGCAGAGTGTGTTCAGCGGATGCAAAGGCAGCGTGACCGAGAACCGGCCATGCGTTGGATAAACCTTCATGTAACAAGAAGAGTGTGGTTGCGAGGTCTTCTCGCTGACTTAGTTGGAGCATAAGCTGACGGACCGCCAATTTGTGTTGTTTTACTGCTTGATTAATCGATAGATTTTCTGGATAGGCTGCTAATGCATTGATGGACATGCAGCCATTCGGTGCAAACTCCTTCATCCAATCCTCGAGGCGAGTGAATAGGTGTAATACAGCCGGTGTTCCATTGGCAGGGGCGTCTTCGAGCAAAAAACTCAAATACCTTTGATGGCGATGCTCGAGAGCTGCAACAATCATCGCTTCCTTGGAGGGGTAGTATTTGTACAGGGTTCTCAGGCTGACTTCGCAGGCGTTTTTGAGTTGGGGTACGCTCGGCTCGGCGAAGCCATACTGACTGAATGCTTTTTCTAGGCTTGCTGCGATTTTTTCTTTCACTATTTGACATACCAGGTAGAACGTTTGTTTTACCTAAGGGTAGAATAAACTTTCTACCTCAGTCAATGGTGTATTTAAACTCTGTATTGAAAGCCCGACGTAATGCCGGGCTAACTTAAGTGATTTTTATCGATTCGGAACGTGAATCAGTGTGCCGTTGCGTGCTGCTCTCCACGCTTGTCTAGCATTCCGCTGAAACGGGTTAGTAGTAGAGCACCTAATACTACGATCGCGCCAATCCAAGGTGTGTGCATCAGCCCAGCATTGGCCACGATAAGGCCACCGCCCCAAGAACCCAGTGCAATACCTACGTTAAATGCAGCAATGTTGAGACCAGAAGCGACGTCGACTGCATCAGGTGAATATTTCTCTGCTAGTTTGACAACATAAACTTGAAGTCCTGGAACGTTACCAAAGGCAAAGGCACCCCAGACAAGAATGGTCACTACTGCAGAAATTGGATTAAATGCTGTGACACTAAACACGAGCAATACCACAATTAGGCCCGAGAAAATCGCGGTCAGAGCTTTGATTGGCCCCATAGAGTCGGCCATCTTTCCGCCCCAGATGTTGCCGAATGCGACTGATACACCATAAACCAACATAATTAGGCTGATAGCGCTAGAGCCAAACCCCGAAACTTCTTCCAAAATAGGAGCCAAGTAAGTGAAGGCTGTGAACGTACCACCGTAACCGAGCGCGGTGATTGCGTACACCAAAAGTAGACGAGGTTGAGTCAAGACTTTTACTTGCGATGACAGCTTGGTTGCTGGTGGTTGTTTCAGATTACTCGGCACTAGCAGAGCGCTTCCTATCAGTGCGATGATTCCAAGGATCGCGACGATTAGGAAGGTTGCCTGCCAACCAAATGTCTGGCCAATCCAGGTGCCAAGTGGCACGCCCGTCACTAGAGCTACGGTCAGACCGGTAAACATAATAGCAATTGCGCTAGCGGCTTTTTCTTTTGACACTAGGCCAGTGGCGATAGTCGAGCCGATCGAAAAGAACACACCGTGTGCAAGCCCGGTCAGTATCCTTGCTGTAACTAGTGTGTTGTATCCAGGTGCTTGCCAGGCTAACAGATTGCCAAGAACAAACAGTGCCATAACAGAAAGCAGAACGTACTTTCTTTTCCAGTTACCAGTCAGCGCTGTTAAAACGGGAGCACCAACCGCAACACCAAGTGCGTACAGGCTAACTAAAAGACCCGCTGAAGGTAATGATACGTTGAGGTCGGAGGCCATAGTCGGTATCAGACCGACAATTACAAACTCCGTGGTTCCAATAGCAAAGGCGCTAAGCGTCAATGCAAGTAAAGCTAAAGGCATAACAACTCTCTCTTATAATCATTGAATATGAATGGATAAACGAATAGCCCGTTTCCATGTCGTGTATTATTAAAGAGTTATTCGTTGCGAAAAATGGTGTTTATTACAAAATACTTTTGTTATAAATGATGAAAGTGCGCAGTTAAGAAAGGGGATGAAATGTTAACCCGATCAGATGAATTAGAGATTCTTATGGCAGTTGTGGATAGTGGTGGATTTTCTTCCGCTGCTGATGCACTAGGTATTCAAGTCGCTAGGGTATCTCGTGCGGTTAGTAAAGTTGAATCACAGTTGGGGGTAACCTTGCTGAATCGCACGACACGCAGAGTGGAAGTTACTGAGGAAGGGCATCAGTTTGTTGAAGCGGTTCGCTTAGGTTTACTACAAATACAGCAAGCTGAAGAAGAGATCATCACACGAGGTGAATTACCCAAGGGGCGCTTAAGAGTTGATGCCGCTAGCCCATTTGTTTTACATCAACTCGTGCCGTTAATTCAGCCATTTAAAGAGGCTTATCCTGATATTCAACTCGATCTTACCTCTAATGAGGGTTTTGTGGATCTATTGGAAAAAAGAACCGATGTGGCGATACGTATTGGACGATTATCGGATTCAACACTGCATGCTAAACCTTTAGGAACAAGCCCACTATTTATCGTTGCCACGCCTGGTTATTTATCTAAACGAGGTTTCCCTGAAGCGGTGAGCGATTTGCGCAGTCATAACTTGATCGGTTTTTCTGGCGCTAAAGTGTTAAATCAGTGGCCATTACGAGGGTTTGAGATGATAGAGCCTGATATCCTATCCAGCAGTGGTGAAACGGTTAGACAGTTAGTGTTGGCAGGGAATGGCATTGCATGTTTATCTGGCTTTATGGTGAAAGATGATCTTGATTCTGGACGGTTAGTGGCATTGTTTGAATCGGAAAAAATCACAAATACTGGACGAGAACAGGTCAATGCTGTCTTCTACAAATCTTCTTCAGTCTCTAAGCGTATTTCCGCGTTCATCGACTTTATTCAACCAAGACTTACTTTAAGATAACTCTATTATTGTTGTTTTAACAAAAGAGTTTTGTCGTTATTGCATCTTTTATTTTCCCAAGTGCCAAGCCTAGCGTGCCACCCCTTAGTAAGGTGGCACATATTTTTATTTGATCTTAGTTAAAGCGTGGCAACACGTACTGAGCGATCTGTTCCATTGATTTCTCAATTGGTTGGCTATTACGACGGAAATGCAACCCGATGTGGTTGACTCCTGCTTCTTGCATTTTTTCTAGCTCATCGCTCAAGCCATTGACTCCGGCCTGGATACCAAAATGATGCCGAACGACTGGTGCATTTGGGTTATCGACTAAATCAAGATGAATAAAGCTGGCGTAGGGTTTGTTTCCCGCTACGGAGCGCCAAAGTGCAACGCGGTGTTCATGATCATCAGGTGTGCCTGGGTAGGCGAGCCAGCCGTCTAGGTTTTCTCCTATCCATTGTGGACTTTGCTGCGCTAACCCTGCGACATAGATAGGAATATCAGCAAACTCGGGTAATAACTGTAGATCGTTACCCAGCTTATCATTTTGCGTATCTTTCAAAATCTCTACACTTTCTCGAAAAGCTGAGCCACGGCTGTCAAAGTTGGCATTAAAAACGGGATATTCACTAGGGCGGTCTCCACTAGCCACACCGAGTATCAGGCGGTCACCACTTAACTCGTTGATGGTCGCAGCGGCTTTTTTTACTAGCCAAGGTTGTCTTAACGGTAATACTATCGCTGCTGTCCCTAGTATAATGTTGTCAGTGCACGCAGAGAGATAGCCAAGATAACTGAACGGTTCATAAATTTGTGCCGCGTCTCCAAAGTTAGGGTCGTACAACGGGACATCTCTCACCCACGCTACGTTAAAGCCTAACTTATCGGCTAACATAATACGCTGTTTATGTGCACTCATGTCTGGTACGCCGAACGGTTTTCGTTGGAGCAGGCGTTTTTTCTGGCCTTCTTGGGTCCAGTCATTATCTAGGGGGAGCTCAACCCCGATGGTGAATCTGTTACTTAAATCTTTATGCATTATGAAGCCTGACTATTACTGTGAGTACTAGGAGGTAAGGTGCCTCCCTGATATTCAGGACACTATGAGATTTTTGTTGTGAGAAAAAGCGGCAAAAAGACAAAAGTGTTTTGCCACAAACAGCGGTGGTCTTTAAAGGAACTGGTGGTTCTCTACCTTGATTTCTTGCTTGATGAAGTCAATAAAAGAGCTGATCCGGCGTGAGGTACTGGCATTTTTGTAATACACCGCATGAACGGGCTGTTCGACATTATGCGTGTGTTCACTAAGCACGCCCACTAAGCGACCAGCTTGTCGGTCAGAGTAGGTCATAAAGTCAGACAGGCAAGCTATCCCCGCACCATGTAAGGCTAAACATCTTAGCGTCTCGCCATTATCAGATCTTAGGCTACTCATAATACGCAGAAGTTTGTTCTTATCATCCATGATCGGCCATTCCTTAAGATACTCCGGCTTGTTGAATCCAAGTAGCTTGTGATTGAGTAACTGATCTATTGAGGTTGGAGTACCATGTTGTCTTAAATACTCTGGACTCGCGACGATTCGAATCCGACTTTTACCAAGAAATATCGCGCGCATGGTTGAGTTTTGTAGCTCACCGATACGAAAAGCAATATCGGTTTTTGTTCCCAAAAGGCTAATATTTTCCTCATTGGAATTGAGATCGATTTCGACTTCTGGATACAAGCTCTGATATTTAGCAATGTGCGGCGTTAGTACGTGCAGTAAGAAGGGGGTAGCTGCGTTTATTCGTAGGAGGCCAGAAGGCTTATATTTCTGGCTTTTCAGTTGTGCTTCGGCATTCTCTACTGCTTCTACAATATGTCTGACTTTATCGAGGTATATCGTTCCTTCATTAGTAACATCTAACTTACGGGTTGTGCGATTTAACAAGGTCGTTTCGAGTTTGGCTTCTAGCCGAGATACCGATCGACTCACAGCCGAGACGGTCATCGATAACAGTTCAGCCGCAGAGCTGATTGAACCCGTATCGACCACGGCCATAAAGGTGCGCATTTCATCTAGAGTAGCTTTCATTGTTGAATATATTTCAAATTAGATTTGAGTATTGTTAACTTTACGGAAAGTTTCTTGCGGCGTAAAGTTTTGCTTCGAATCAACTATAAAATCGATAATTCAGGAGATTTAGATGAAAGTACCATCATTTGGCGTCGGCACGTTTCGTTTAGAGGGTGAAGTAGTTAAGGATTCAGTCCGTAATGCGTTAGAAGTGGGTTACCGCGTAATTGATACTGCACAGATTTACGGTAATGAGGCAGAAATCGGTGAAGTATTGACACAGTCCGGTATTGCACGTGATGAGCTATTCATTACGACCAAGATCTGGGTTGATAACATGAACACGGAACAACTCATTCCAAGTCTAAAAGAGAGCTTAGAAAAGCTAAATACAGATTATGTGGATTTGACCTTGATCCACTGGCCTGGCAATAACAATAACTTGAGCGAATACATGGCTTCATTACTTGAAGCTAAATCGCAAGGGTTAACCCGTAATATTGGCGTCTCCAACTTTAATATTGACTTGTTGCAACAAGCGATAGAAGTGGTCGGTAAAGAGAATATTGTTACTAACCAAATCGAGCTTAGCCCTTATTTGCAAAATCGTAAGTTGGTCAGCTTCATGCAGGAAAACGATATTCAGGTAACGTCTTACATGACCTTGGCATATGGGAAAGTACTTGGGGACCCAACTATTGCAGGTATTGCTGAGGACTATCAGGCCACGCCAGCTCAAGTCGCGCTTGCTTGGGCTTTGTCAAAAGGTTACGCGGTGATCCCGTCTTCAACTAAACGAGAGAATTTAGCAAGTAACCTGAAAGCACTTGAACTTAATCTCAGTGAAGAGGCGATTGCAAAGATAGATGCGTTGGAAAGAAATGGCCGCGAAGTAAACCCTGAAGGGCTAGCGCCTGAGTGGGATGATTGAGTGAGTTTCACGGGAAATCATTGTCTAAATGGCACCTCTGCAATCGCTGACTTCCTCAGCGTTTGACGGTAGTACAACACCATAGACGATAACGGCTCGCTTGTCTGACGATAGTGCGAGCTTTTATCTTTTTGGCCTATTAGTTTACTGTATTCTCCCGGCCTTCAATTTGGCCGGGAGACGTCATTTAGAGATCAATTACCATTCGATTGTAGAGCCATCAAATACGCGGAAGCTTCCGGATTGCTCAAGTGTTAGCTGTTCTGCGACCGAAACAATGCCTGCAACACTTTCCTCGGCAGAAAAGGTTGCGTCCTCACCGCCCATATCGGTTTTTACCCAGCCGGGATGAACTGCGACAGTTTTTACTCCTCGCGATTCGAGATTGCGTGCTGCTGATACTAGAACCTGATTAAGCGCTGCTTTAGATGCTCGATAACTGTACATGTTACCTGAACTGTTATCGCTTAAACTCGCAACTCGGGTTGAGATTCCCACGATGGTTTTGTGCTGACTTTTCGCAACGTTGTCTTGTAGGGCTTGAATTAGCAGGGCAGGTGCGACGGTATTTATGTTTAGTACTTCTAGCCATTTTTTCTGGGTCATTTCGCCAAGCGTTGCACACTCTTCGCCTAATACACCTGCATTCAGAATTAAATGATCGAGCGGACGATCCGCTAATCGAGTGGCTAAATGATCGATATCTTGTTGGTTAGTGACGTCTAGAGCCATCAGTTGAAGTTGATTAGATTGGGTTACTAGTTCATTGAGCTGCTTAGCATTTTCTGGTGAACGACAAGTTGCGATAACTTGCCAACCTTTTCCAAGGTAGTGGCGGACAAATTGCAAGCCTAAGCCACGGTTAGCGCCAGTGATTAATACAGTAGACATCGCTTCTCCTACGTTGTTGAGTTGAACAACGACCATATTAGAGGCGACGTATAAGCATGTAATCAAAACAGTATAAAAATGGCCTAGAATTCGACATTGTCAAATCTTAAAGTTTGAGAAAGATGCTGGCAAAGTGTTTTAGCCTAGTGACCGTCAGTTCGGAGGCAGCACCGCTGACACCTGCAACAGCAACGACCTTACCATCCAAGTAAAGGGGGATCGCTAAGCAATTGAGGTTTGGCTCTGCCTCTTCTAAATCGAGTGCGTAACCTGATAATACAACCTGATTAAGTTCAGTTTCTAACGTGGGGGATATTTGGCTTTCAAGGCGCAATGTTCGGCGAAGCTCATCATCAAAACTAAGAAAAACCTTGCCGATCGCAGATGTTGTGAGTCCTTCTCGTTTCCCTCTCGGGCTACGGATAGTAAGAGGGTTATCCTGCTCTATAGCATCGATATACAAGTACTCTTTAGCGCCACTTTGTACAGCGAGGTAAGCAGTGTTGTTAGTCATTTGGGCCATTTTTTTCAGCAATGGAACAAAATGTTGTCGGATAGCTTCGTTTTTTTGTTCAATCGGCTTAGACAGTTCATAGCATCTAAACCCTAGGCTGTAGCTATGGTTGTGTTTGGATACATATCCAAGAGAGTGTAGAGTCGCAAGTAACCCGTGAACAGTCGTCTTATTTAACTGGATCGCATTACTGATCGTCTGTAATGATAGGGGAGACTCACTCATCGAGAGCAACTCGAGGATTAGAAAACCTCGCTCTAGAGACTGAATGTTTTTTCTTGCCTTGGGCACAAAGACTCCTTGATGATGGTGTTGCATATGAATGGCTTACTGATGCTTCCACCTATAACAAACCACTACGCTGGTGGTTTGGTTTTATTAGAGAATATACTCAGCACTTAAACTGATCGGCTCGTTGTATGCGTCCACAAGGGAGTTTTTTCCTTGCTTCTTAGCATTGTATAACGCTTGGTCTAATATCGAATAGAGCTCATCAAAGTTGGTGAGTGGCATTGAGGTTGATAGATAGGCCAGACTCGCAGATATATTCAATTGATGGTTATTAAGCGAATGTACACTCTTTTCTGAAATTGTTTTATGCAGACTTTGTATTCTAAAGGGAACGTCAATCTCATCGACGTTTTTCAATAGCAAGATAAACTCTTCTCCACCTAAACGACCCAAGTAATCTCCCTTATTAAGTTTAGCTTTAAGCGCTTTGCATACCTGTTGTAGTACTAAGTCGCCAGTCGGATGACCATACTGATCATTAATCGCCTTAAAGTCATCTAGATCGATTAATGCTAGAACGTAGCGGAAGTCTCCTTCAGCTTTGGAGGTTTGGCTTTTAATCGTCTCTATAATTGCCGCTCTGTTTAATGCACACGTTAAGCTGTCTATTTTGGCTTTTAAGCGTGTTTGTCGCTGAACCATCAATGCCAGAGCGAGGAGAACCAATAAACAGAAAACAACAAAATTATAAGTGCGTTGTTGGTCTGTGAGTTTTTCAAACTGGTACTGACTTAGAAGAGTTTCGTTGTTCAACTGCGCGACTTGTAGATCATATTCATACTCTTTTTTAGTGAGATCTAGTGCCTCTAACGCCTTGATATTACTCGCGTCTCGGTTCGTTAGTTCAATCGTCGAGTAGGCCTTGTGATGCTCCAGCGCCTTTTTGTAATCATTTTGAGCTTGGTATGCTTTTGAGAGGAGTAATTGGGCTTGCGCTTGCAATAAGGGCCTAGCGTTTTTTACCGCTAATCTTAACGCTATTGTAGTGTGTTCAATCGATTTTTCGGGTGTATGGTTCTTTAAATATGCCAATCCAGCAGCCAAATGACCCTCTGTTTCAAGGTGCGTATTCTCATAAGTTTGGGCAATGTTTAATGCTCTTCCAATGTAATCTACCGCGGTATCCAATTGCCCAGAATCGGCCAAAGCAGCAGATAACCCTAAATAGGTCAACCCTTGCCCGTATGGATAATGAAGTTGTTCGAGAATCGTTAATGCACTTTTGTAGTGGCTGATGGACTTATCGAGTTCTTTGGATTTTCTGTACATCGCTCCTAGACTATGTTCGACTTGCGCAACTTCAAGAGGTGTCCCTTCATCTTGGCGAACCAGTAAGGCTTGAATGAGATATTGCTCTGATTGTTCAAATTGCCCCAGCTCTGCAAGTAAATTGCCGACGTCATTGTAAATCCCTGAAGGATCGCTTTGCGTCGACATGTTGGCCATCAACTGTCGATACAAACTTAAGGCTTTTTCATAGTCACCGCGGTAATTGTAGTTATTTGCTACCACGCGCAAAGCAAGATCAACAGGGAAGTTTTCTTGATGCTTATGATTTAAGTGGCTCTCTAAGGATGAGCAATAAAAGTTTGCTTTGTGATAACGACCTTGTTGATTCAGCGTATAACAAAGTTGATAGTTCATCAGAGCCTTGCCTTCGGAATCGGATATTTTCTTCATTGTCTGTCGCAAAGAAGAAAAGCTATCTACTGAGGCCTCGTAACTACCATGCTTACGTTCATTTAAGGCAAGAATATATTCTGATTCTAATTGAGAAAAATGGTTGTCTAAGACTTGACTGCTGCCGTAGTAAGGCTGATTTATGTTTGACATATATTCATAAATCAATCCACTTACGTAGAGCTTTTCGCTGTCCGATTTCGCTGTATGGTAGCGATCTTGAAGCATGCTCAATGCCGACTCAGGGTTGCTTCGTAGTGTGGTTTGGTAGACAGAGTGCCACTGTGTGATATTTTGGTTTGGTTCAATATCTTGAGTGTCGCTTGCATATACTGGAGTGAGCAAAAGTGACGCAAGCAAGGGATAGAGCACGCGCATGTTTAAACGAGCCTTTAATTTAAGGTGCCTTTAAAGTTGAGTTATCATAGCGCTTTTAACGCATCAGCGTTGTGATTAAGTTGGGTGTACTAAGAAAAAGAGTAGTAAAACTATGCACTTGGTCGAGATATTGAAAGAAGAGGCATAAAAAAGAAAGACCTCAACATAAAGTTGAGGTCAGAAATCTTTAATCAATGTAAAGCTTTGCTAGATCTTGAGGCTCCATTTCTTTGCCTTCTAACTGATCGTTCCAGTTAGTTCCAACAAGAACACCATCTTCAGCAAGAGTCAAAAGCCAATCTTCAACAAAGATATCTAATGGGATTTCTAGTACAGTAAAATCTGCCCATTCTTCAACATTATGTGCTTCTGCATCTTCTTTAGAAGACCAGAAAGGCATGACTTCGCTGTTTTCGAATTCAGTTGAATCGCAAGATAGCCAACCTTCTTCATTGCGTAAACCCCAAACCAATTGGTTTTCTTTCGTTTCTGCAACAAAAAGGTCAAGGTTCGCTTGGATATCTGATGTAAGTTTGCTCATTTCAAAACTCTCGTTGTTATGACGTGGCTAGAGTAACACTAAAGTGCCGATTCCTAAAGCATAATACGGTTGTCGAAATGAGTAAAAATAAAGGAGCCGAAGCTCCTTTTCTGAGGTTAAGTATTCACTCGTTTTTGTTTGCTTTGTGCTTGCAGAGCAAACAAAAACAGGTACTTTACCTTTCTGGAAGAGTTGTGAATATTGTCCACTCTCTTTTTATCTCGCCTTTGTAACCAACGACTGATGCGGTTACTCGACGATTTAAAGCATGGCTGACTTCATCGGTCCCTTGTTGTGCTAAGTGAGTGTCACCAAAACCAACAATGCGGACTCTACTCGGTTCGATGTCGTAGCTTAGTAGGGCTTCACGGACATTGCGTGCTCGTCTTTCAGAAAGATCTTGGTTATGCTTTGAACCACCAACTTTACTAGCATAGCCGTGCAGCTCTATCGAAGTAGTAGGGTACTCTTTTAAAAAGTCGGAAAGCTCTCGGACTTGTCTTCTGAAGACTGGATTGATCTCATCAGAGTCGTTAGCAAAAAGTATCCGCACTTGCATGTTATCTGATGCTTTAATGTATTCTCCACAGCCGTCGTTGTCGACCTCTGAGCCTTCAGGTGTACCTGGGCACATATCTCGAGCATTGATGACACCATCGTTATCGTCATCTTGCAAATCTGCTATTTGTTCTGCATTTGGTACAGGGCGATACTCATATTCGTCTTCAGCAACAACGTGTTGAGTGATGGCGAGCATACCCAATGCAAATAGAATCTTCACTGGTTTCATGATCAGTACTCCACCTTTTCATTCCATTCTGTAGGTACATCGACACGCAAGGCATTTAACAATTGGCCAGTCGCGTTCATAACGCGGTACTTGGCGTACTGCTCTGAGTATCGAGCATCTAAGTAGTTCTTTCTCGCTTCAAAAAGTTCGTTTTCAGTATTTAACAAGTCCAGCAGAGTGCGTTTTCCAATGCGATACTGCTTTTCGTAGGCGATGACAGTTTCAGAGGCCGAATCTACGTGATCCGCTAGGAACTCTTTTTGTTGAAGTGTTAAATCTAACGCACTCCAAGATAGACGAAGGCCTTCTTCTACTTGGCGGTATGCACGTTCTCTTAAGTCTTTTGCTTTATTTAGTTGGTAGGCAAAACTTTCAGCGTTGGCTACGTCACTACCACCGTTAAAGAGGTTGTAACGCATGCGCAACATCGCTGTTGTCTCTTCGCTGCTTCCTTCAATACCGCTTGCATCATCACGCCATGTTTGAGCCGCTTCTACCGATATCGTTGGGTAGTAAGCTCCCTTAGATTGCTTGTATTGGAACTTTGCAGAGTCCACATCAGCTACCGAGATTTTGATTACTGGGTGTGACTCGAATGCCAAGTCAATCGCTTCATCGATGGTGTAGGGAATAAAGTTTTGGTCCGCTCTTGGGAAAATCAATCCTTGTGGTGACTGTCCGACAAGGCGTGTAAAGGTGGTGTGGCTGTCATATAAGTTGTTCTGAGCTGCCACCAAGTTACCGTGAGCCTTTGCTAAACGAGCCTCTACCTGGGTTAGGTCTGCTGTAGAACCGATACCTGAGTTAACTCGCTTTTTAATGTCTTCATAGATCTTCTTATGCACTTTCAAGTTATTCTCGGAAAGTGTAAGAATTTCATAAGCTTTTACTGAGTCTAAATAAACTTTCGCGACCTCTAGAGCGGTGTCTTGGGCATCAGCTAGAAGTTGATAACGGACCGATTCAGCATCAGCTGCTGTTCGATCCATATCATTAAGTGTCGCTGAGCCATCCCATATTAGCTGGGTTAGTGTCACGGTGGCTTCTTTTCTTGTCAGGTCGGTTGAATCTCGCCCTGACTCTGCGGGTTTGATTCCTTCGTAACCGATACCGGCATCTAAGTCTACGGATGGGAGGTAAGCACCACCAGATGCTTCATTCACATACTGCTTGCTAACGAATTCATTGAACGCACTTTTGATGTCAGGATTGGTTTTTAATGTGTTTTCAACCGCTTGCTCTAGCGTTTGCCCAAACGCATGACTAGCGGTGAACATACCAATACAAAAGGCGTTGGCACGAGTCCACTTCACTGTGATTCTCCTAGATAATGGTAAAAATTCTCGAGGTGATAGGGCTTATAAGTGGAATACTTATAAGGGCGTCAATAATTTAGCGCACAATAACATTAATATGCGATGAAGTAACCTGTTGATTCGCTGTTCATTTGTTTCAATTTTGATAAATCAACCTACTAAATCTGCCTAAAACTTGAATTAAGATCTCAAATTAAAGATGGAGGTAATGGCTAGAAACGAGTGTCCAGATTTTAATAAAATAAAACACTTATGCATCTGGATTCTTATTGATGTATGACACATAATTACTTTATTGAGCATCAAATTGCTGTTATTGCACTATATATTCGGGCAATATATAGCAAATTAGTATTGTTAGTCAAAAACTTGACAGTTATTTAGGGTTAAGGTTTATATGGATCGTACAGCATTAGTGCCACTCGGTAATCAAGTCGTCGTAATAGGTTTGGATGGGCAGCTGAGAGTCCTTGCAGAAGGACAGCAGCCTCTACCAGGTGAAGTGATAGTGGCAATGACAGATGCTGCGCCTCAAGACCTGAAAATTCAGCTTGCTCAAGAGCAAGGTTTAAAAGATATTTCAGACGATGTAGCACAGATTATTAGTGCTATTGAGCAAGGTCAAGACCCTTCTGCTATTGATGAAGAACTCGCACCTGCAGCGGGTGAAAATAGTGGCTCCAGTTTGCAAAATAGTGCCACGATTGTACGAGATGGTACTGAAGTGCTAGCCTCAACAAACTTTGAAACTATTGGCCTAGAATCCCTCGGCTTATCTGAAACACAAGCGTTGACCTTAAATGACTTCTTCACAACAGGTATCGAGACAAGTGGGGATGGCTCAAGTAAGCCACTTACTAATTCTCCAGTGACATTAAGCGCTGTTGAGGAAGATAGCGATCCAATCACGATAACTACTGAAGAATTACTATCTAATGTCAATATTGATGATGCCGATACTCTTGTCATTACAAACGTCACTATTGAGAGTGGGAATGGCACCTTAATTGATAACAGCGATGGATCTTGGACTTACATTCCAGAGGCTGATGATGACACTGAAGTGTCATTCTCCTATGACATTATTGATAACGATGGCGGTGTTATTAATGGCACTGCTAACTTAGATATTACGCCTGTTAATGACGCGCCAATAGCAACTAATGATGCGATTCAAACTGACGAGGATTCCCAGGTTGTAATTGATGTGCTCGCTAACGACAGTGATATTGAAGGTGATGATTTAATCATTACCTCTGCTTCTGTACCAGAAGAGCAAGGTATCGTTGAGATTATCGATGGTAAGCTTGTTTTCACTCCGGCTGAAAATTTCAACGGTAATGCAACGATTAGCTACACCATCACAGATGGTGAGTTAGAGGATGAAGCTCAAGTTTCGGTAACAGTAAACTCAGTTAACGATGCGCCTATTGCCTCTAATGATACAACAATTACAGAGGAAGATAGCTCAGTAACGGTTGATGTCCTGCCAAACGACACCGATATTGATGGCGATACGCTGTCGATTGACTCGGCATCTGTGCCGAGTGACCAAGGGACAGTCGAGATTGTTGACGGCAAACTGGTGTTCACACCGGCTGAGAACTTCCATGGCGATGCTGAAATCACTTACACCGTCACCGATGGTGCGCTGACTGACCAAGCGACGGTCAACGTCACCGTGAATGCGGTGAACGACGCGCCTGTGGTTGAAAGCAGCATTGCAGACCAAGCCTTGGCGGAAGACTTTACGCCATACAGCATCGATCTGAATACGGCCTTCAGCGATGTGGATAACGTGGATGGCGAGCTGAGCTTCAGCGTTTCTGGCAACAACAACGTGTTGGTGTCGATTGAAAATGGTATCGCGACCATTAGCCCAACCGCAGACTGGAACGGCTCAGAAGCGTTGACCTTTACGGCTACCGATCCAAGCGGCGAGAGCGTTAGCCAAACGGTGAACTTCACGGTAGCGCCTGTGGCGGACATCGTGGCAGACAACGCGACGGTTGTGGAAGACACGCCAACCATCATTAAGGTTTTAGATAACGACACGTTCGAAGGCAACGACAAAGTGGTGTCGCTGGATAGCAATAACGGTCCAGCGAACGGCACGGTCTCGGTCAACCCTGACGGCAGTGTGACTTACACGCCAAACGACAACTATCACGGAACAGACAGCTTCACCTACATCGTTACCTCTGGTGGGGTATCCGAGTCCACCACAGTGAACATCGATGTGACGCCAGTGAATGACGCGCCAGTGGCGACCAATGACAATGCCGTTACTGACGAAGACACGCCAGTGACGATTGATGTCCTGCCAAACGACACCGACATTGATGGCGATACATTACGTATTGACTCGGCGTCTGTGCCGAGTGACCAAGGGACAGTCGAGATTGTTGACGGCAAACTGGTGTTCACACCGGCTGAGAACTTCCATGGCGATGCTGAAATCACTTACACCGTCACCGATGGTGCGCTGACTGACCAAGCGACGGTCAACGTCACCGTGAATGCGGTGAACGACACGCCTGTGGTTGAAAGCAGCATTGCAGACCAAACCTTGGCGGAAGACTTCACGCCATACAGCATCGATCTAAACACCGCTTTCAGTGATGTGGACAACGTTGATAGTGAGTTAACGTTTAGCGTCTCAGGCAACAGTAATGTCAATGTCTCAATAGAAAATGGCATTGCTACGTTCACTCCAACCGCAGACTGGAACGGCTCAGAAGCGCTGACCTTTACTGCCACCGATCCAAGCGGTGAAAGCGTTAGCCAAACGGTGAACTTCACGGTTACCCCTGTGGCGGACATCGTGGCAGATAAAGCGACGGTTGTGGAAGATACGCCAACCATCATTAAGGTCTTAGGTAACGACACGTTTGAAGGCGACGACAAAGTGGTGTCGCTCGATACCAACAACGGTCCAGCCAACGGCATGGTCTCGGTCAACCCGGATGGTAGCGTAACCTACACGCCAAACGACAACTACCACGGTGCAGACAGCTTTACCTACATCGTTACCTCCGGTGGGGTATCGGAGTCCACCATGGTGAACATCGATGTGACGCCAGTGAATGACGCGCCAGTGGCGACCAATGACAATGCCGTTACTGACGAAGACACGCCAGTGACGATTGATGTCCTGCCAAACGATACTGACATTGATGGCGATACGCTGTCTATCCAATCGGCGTCTGTGCCGAGTGACCAAGGGACAGTCGAGATTGTTGACGGCAAACTGGTCTTCACACCGGCTGAGAACTTCCATGGCGATGCTGAAATTACTTACACCGTGACCGATGGTGCACTGACCGACCAAGCGACGGTTAACGTCACGGTGAATGCGGTGAACGACACACCTGTGGTTGAAAGCAACCTCGCAGACCAAACCTTGGCAGAAGACTTTACGCCATACAGCATCGATCTAAACACCGCTTTCAGTGATGTGGATAATGTGGATGGCGAGTTAACGTTTAGCGTCTCTGGTAATAGCAACATTCAAGTGGCGATCGTCAACGGTATTGCTACGTTCACTCCAACCGCAGACTGGAACGGCTCAGAAGCGTTAACCTTTACTGCCACCGATCCAAGCGGTGAAAGCGTCAGCCAAACGGTGAACTTCACAGTAGCGCCTGTGGCAGACATCGTGGCAGATAAAGCGACGGTTGTGGAAGACACGCCGACCATCATCAAGGTCTTAGGTAACGACACGTTCGAAGGCGACGACAAAGTGGTGTCGCTGGATACCAACAACGGTCCAGCTAACGGCACGGTCTCGGTCAACCCGGACGGCAGCGTAACCTACACGCCAAACGACAACTACCACGGTACAGACAGCTTCACCTACATCGTTACGTCCGGTGGGGTATCAGAGTCCACCACGGTGAACGTCGATGTCACGCCAGTCAACGATGCGCCAGTGGCGACCAATGACACGGCGATTACTGACGAAGACACGTCAGTGACGATTGATGTCCTGCCAAACGACACTGACATCGATGGTGATAAGCTGTCGATTGAATCGGCTTCCGTACCTGAAACACAAGGCACAGTTGAGATTGTTGATGGCAAACTGGTCTTCACACCGGCTGAGAACTTCCATGGCGATGCTGAAATTACTTACACCGTGACCGATGGTGCACTGACCGACCAAGCGACGGTTAACGTCACGGTGAATGCGGTGAACGACACACCTGTGGTTGAAAGCAACCTCGCAGACCAAACCTTGGCAGAAGACTTTACGCCATACAGCATCGATCTAAATACCGCGTTCAGCGATGTAGATAACATGGATGGCGATCTGACCTTCAGCGTCTCCGGCAACAGCAACATTCAAGTGGCGATCGTCAACGGTATTGCTACGTTCACTCCAACCGCGGACTGGAACGGCTCAGAAGCATTGACCTTTACTGCCACCGATCCAAGCGGTGAAAGCGTTAGCCAAACGGTGAACTTCACAGTGGCGCCTGTGGCGGACATCGTGGCAGATAAAGCAACGGTCGTGGAAGACACACCAACCATCATTAAGGTCTTAGGTAACGACACGTTCGAAGGCGACGACAAAGTGGTGTCGCTGGATAGCAATAACGGCCCAGCTAACGGCACGGTCTCCGTCAACCCGGACGGCAGCGTCACTTACACGCCAAACGACAACTTCCACGGTACAGATAGCTTCACGTACATCGTTACATCGGGCGGGGTATCGGAGTCCACCACGGTGAACGTCGATGTCACACCAGTCAATGACGCGCCAGTGGCAAAAGATGATACCGCTGTTACTGACGAAGACACGCCAGTGACAATTGATGTCCTACCAAACGACACCGATATTGATGGCGATACGCTGTCTATCCAATCAGCGTCTGTGCCGAGTGAGCAAGGGACAGTCGAGATTGTTGATGGTAAGTTGGTGTTCACACCGGCTGAGAACTTCAATGGTGACGCCGAAATCACTTACACCATCACCGATGGTGCACTGACTGACCAAGCGACGGTCAACGTCACCGTGAATGCGGTGAACGACACGCCTGTGGTTGAAAGTAGCATCGCAGACCAAGCCTTGGCAGAAGACTTTACGCCATACAGCATCGATCTAAATACCGCTTTCAGCGATGTAGATAACATGGATGGCGATCTGACCTTCAGCGTCTCCGGCAACAGCAACATTCAAGTGGCGATCGTCAACGGTATTGCTACGTTCACTCCAACCGCGGACTGGAACGGCTCAGAAGCATTGACCTTTACTGCTACCGATCCAAGCGGTGAAAGCGTTAGCCAAACGGTGAACTTTACGGTTGCGCCTGTGGCGGACATCGTGGCAGACAAAGCGACGGTTGTGGAAGACACGCCAACCATCATTAAGGTTTTAGGTAACGACACGTTCGAAGGCAACGACAAAGTGGTGTCGCTGGATACCAACAATGGTCCAGCTAACGGCACGGTCTCGGTCAACCCGGACGGCAGCGTGACCTACACGCCAAACGACAACTTCCACGGTACAGATAGCTTCACCTACATCGTCACGTCCGGTGGGGTATCAGAGTCCACCACGGTGAACGTCGATGTGACGCCAGTCAATGACAAGCCTGACAGTGAGGACTTTACGCATGTTACTGACAAGCCTTTGACGCAAGTTGTATTTGATACTGATACGAAACCTTTAGGTGATGGCGACTCTCAGGATCATATAGCGGATATTGAAGATGACTTAAATGGCAACGATTTGCATGTGCGGATTACTGAACTACCGACCTCAGGAACATTGTTCTTCAGAGATAACAACGGTGAACTGCATGAAATAAAAGAAGTCAGTGACACTCTTTATGAAAAAGATAGCCTTTACTATGAAGCTGATAATGTGGGTTTCTTATTAGGTATCAAGGATCGCCCAGATACACCAAATAGCTCCGAGTCTACAACAGATTTCAATAATTGGGGGCTAAGTGAGGACGGAGGTCCATCACACTCCCGTACTGAGCATTTAGTTAATGGTTCCTCCATCACTATATCTTCTGATAGTGGTGAACTTGCTCAATACAACCGCCAAGTGTCACATATCGGAAACGGTATTGCTGACAATGATGGGCAGGGTATTGAGAAAGGCGAGACAATTACGATCGATTTGTCTAATAACCCTGTGGGCAGCGTAAACCTTGGCTTAGATGGATTAGGTGGATTGTTTGATTACGGTGATGACAACGCTGCGCTTATTACGGTTACGTATTTAGATTCAAATAATATCGAACAGACTCAAACGTTCGAGTTCTTGAAGCCTGAAGGCAACTTCATGCTATTCCAAGAAACAAGCGTTGGTTTTGGGCAAGATCTAGCTCTTCCTGAAGGTTCAGTCATTACTCAGTTAGATTTTTCTACGAAAAATGAAGGGAACTGGGAGTTACGTTATGTAGAAGGTATTCCTGCCGGAGATAGCTTTGGATATGTGGCAGTCGATTCTGAAAGTGGAGTTAGTGATCCGTCTACGGTCAATATCGTTAACGAAATACTAGATGGTAATGTTGCGGAAAATGGACCTGTGGTGGAGAGCATTGCAGGTATTACTGTTGTTGAGGGTGACGATGTCACGTTTTCTGTTTCTCTAAATAACGCGACAGATCAGACCGTTAAGTATCAAGTGGATTTCTCTGCAGAGGGTTCTAGTGTGAGCTCTCAAGACATTGATTTGTCGAACGCAACTTTTACTAATGGCGTGAAGTATTTGGGCGGATACCTTATTGTTCCAGCCGGAGTGAATGGCTTTGAGATTACCATTCCAAGTATTGATGATCAGTTGGTTGAATCAACAGAGAGTCTTGTGATTAAAGTCGGAGATGTGTCTGGCGTTGGCTATATTGATGATAATGATGTTCCGCCAGCAGTTCAAAGCAACGAAATTTCCGGATTAGAAGACGAAGCTATTGTTATAACACTAGAACATTTAGGCATCGTTGATAGTAGTATAAGTGTTGAGTTTGACACTTCTGCTCTAAATGGCTCACTGCAAGTGAAAGGTTCTGATGGTTGGGAAGCGGTTTCTGGAAGTGTGCTCGCTTCTGATATCGAAAATGGTCTTGTTCGTTATGTTCCTGCTGAACATGAATCTGGTGCAAATGTTTTCGATAAAGACGGTGTTGGGAACGGCTTGGATACTTACGAGCAGATTCATTTCACTGTTAGTGATGGCAATTCTTCTGCTTCAGGTACGTTGAGTATCGACATAGAGCCTGTCGCGGACCCAATTAAGATTGACCTTACTTTCGGTCCAGTAACGTCTGTACCTGTGACACTAGGCGGAAGCTGGTCTACAGACGAAGAACTTAAAGATCTGCTTGAGGCAAGTAATTTACCAGGGCTTGACTTTGAACATGTGGTGACACAAACGTTTAATAACGGACATGTTGGTAATGACTTAATGCTAAGCGGTGACACTGAATCGCCACTGAGCTTTGTCGGAGATCAACAAGCAGGTGCGAACGTTGATGCTCAAGGCAGTGATATCTTTGTGACTGGAGGAGGTAATGATTCTATCTATGGCGGTATTGGTTCATTAGATGATCAAGCGGAGACGGACACAGTTGTTTACTCTGGCAAGTTGTCTGATTACAACCTCAACTATTACCCTGCGTCTGACCACTCAGAGGTCCCGTATTGGATTGTCGAAGATAGCCGATTTATTGATACAAAAGATGTTATTTCGAGCACTCATAAAGAGTCGGGTGACCACCTTTATGAAATTGAACAACTTATCTTCCAAGATGCCATTATCAAGCTAAATAACAACACAGGAGAGTATGTTGTACTTACAGAGCAGCAAGTCTCTTTTGAGCTGAACCTTGATCTTATCGATGTGGATGGCAGTGAGTCATTCATTAACGATAGCGTCACATTAACGGGAATTCCTTCAGGGCTAACATTAGAGGTGAATGGCAAAACGGTTACTGAAAACAGCGATGGTTCTTACACGGTTGACCTTTCAAGTGAACCAAATCAAACCAGTCATCAACTAAGCGGTACGATTACTGTACCAGCCGATTACAATGGTTCGTTAGATTTTGATGTAACAGCGACGGCAGGAAGTGTTGAAGTTAATAACAATACTCAAATGGGAACGGACACGGCTTCTGTTTCAGTTCGAGATTATGATTTTGTTTCCGGTACGCATGGTGATAACAAGATAGCTGGATCTGATAGCAATGATGTGATTGTTGGCGATGTTCAAGGATTACAGATTGTCGAGGGGCAGGACTACAACATTGCTTTTATGCTCGATACATCAGGCAGCATGGGTTACGACGTTGGTCTAGCGCTAGGTGAGCTAAAAACAGTGCTGAATACTCTTACCGAAAGTGCTAGTGGCCCTCATTCGGGCAAAGTGAACGTTTTATTGACCACATTTGCTACTGGGAGCTCTCAGGTACTTGAATTAGATTTGAGTGCAGACAACGCAACATCGCAAATAGAGTCTACATTGGATGCAATTTTACAAATCGGTGATGGTAATACAAATTATGAAGCCGGGTTCCAATCTGCACTAGACTGGTTTGCTAATGCCGATAGTGGCGCAACAAACCTAAGTTATTTCATATCTGATGGTCAACCAAACCAAGCTACGGATAACAATACGAGTTGGTTTAGTGGTTGGGAGGGTGTCGTACTTGGCGTGTCAGAACAAAAGTTAGTGACGCTAGCGGATGTCTTGCCAAGTGATTACAGGTTTGGTGATACAGTCACATACAACAATAAAACAATCATAGATTTTCGCGGGGCGGTGTATTCGCTCTCTACTGGTGAACAGGTGGGGAGAATGCTTAACTCATATGTCTATGATGATTATGGAAATAATGTTCTATCTCAAGCGAATAACGCATATCAAGCATTGGCTGAATTTAGTGAGGTTCGTTCGATAGGTCTTGGTCGCTACTTAGATGAAGATTCGTTAGAAAACTTCGACTCTGATGGTGTAGTAAGAGCTAACATAGATGTAAACCAACTAGCAGAAGTGATCCTTGGTAAGGAAGTTTCTTTGATGCAAGGCAAAGATGAGATTAACAGCCTTGATGGAAATGACATTATTTTTGGTGATGCCATGCGTTTCGACGTCGATGGTGAGCAAGGAGTTTCCGCGCTGCAAAACTACGTAGCTTCTCAACTAGGTAAGGATGTTTCGTTGGTTACCAAAGAAGAAGTTCATCACTACATTACTGAAAACCAAGCAGAATTTGAACAGTCTCGTTATTACGACCAGGCAGATACCATCTCTGGTGGTTCAGGAGATGATATTTTGTTTGGACAAGGCGGTGACGACAAGCTGTTCGGTGGTGCAGATAATGATATTTTAATTGGTGGTTTCGGCAATGATATTTTGACAGGGGGGGACGGTGAAGACATCTTTAAATGGATTGATGTGTCCAATGAACGCGACACTGTCACTGACTTCAATAAAGATGAAGACACTCTAGACTTCTCTGATCTCTTTGATGACTTATCTAAAGATGAAATTGGAGAGCTTCTTAATGATCTTCAATCAGGTGATCATACCGGTGATGTCGGAGAGTATCACGTAGAAGTGGCACCAGATGGCAGCTCTGAGGCAAACCTGAGTATTACAAAAGGTAGCTCGACATTAGACATCCATTTTGACGGTGCAAGCGTTGATGATGTGACTCAAAGCTTGATTGCAAGTTTAGAGGCGCAATACAAAGATATGTAGTGGCGTTACCATTTAGGTAAAATTGAAAATCAAAAAAGGTCTAGCAATTTGCTAGACCTTTTATTTTTACGTTCTGTTTATGGTTGTGTTAGCTTTTTGGAAGTGTAGTGAAAACGGTCCACTCTTTCTTAACTTCGCCCTTGTGACCAATCACTGTTGCGGTTACTCGACGGTTTAGCGCGTGACTCACTTGGTCAGTGCCTTGTGTTGCAAGCACTGTGTCTCCATAGCCCACAATGGTAACTCTATCCCCACTAATACCATTCGTCATGAGTTCTTTTCTAACGTTCTCAGCCCGGCGCTTGGATAAGTCGAGATTGTGTTCTGCAGTACCAGTGCGACTAGCATAGCCCTGAATCTCGATAGACGTATTTGGGTACTCTTTCAAGAAATCGGACAACTCACGAATTTGTTGCGTAAAGATAGGGTTTATAACATCGGAATCGTTCGCAAATAGGACTCGAATTTGCATTTCTTGTGAGGAGTCGACATACGAACCGCAGCCATCGTTATCTATCTCGGCTCCTAAAGGAGTTCCCGGACACAAATCGCGCTCGTTAATAACACCGTCTGAGTCATCATCTATATGATCAGCCCACTGATCGGCAATTGGCGTATCGATGTAATCATACTCATCGCCTTTATCGGATGAACTGCATGCCGAAATCATCAATGAGAGTGCAATAAGAGTTATGTGTTTCATAATTAATACTCCACTTCTTCTAGCCATTCTTTAGGCATTTCGACCCTTAATGCACTCAACAGTTGACCTGTTGCGTTCATCACTCGATATTTGGCGTACTGCTCTGCGTATTTAGAGTCTAAGTAGTCTTTACGCGCCTCAAAGAGCTCGTTTTCAGTGTTCAATAGATCAAGCAGTGTCCGTTTACCGATGCGATATTGCTTCTCGTAAGCAATTACGGTCTCAGACGCAGAGTCTACATGATCTGATAGAAACTCTTTTTGTTGTAATGTTAAATCAAGCGCACTCCAAGAAAGTCTTAACCCTTCTTCAACATTGCGATAGGCACCTTCACGCAAGTCTTTTGCTTTATTTAGCTGGTAGGCGAAGTTTTCTGAGTTCGCTGCATCACTGCCGCCATTGAATAGGTTGTAGCGTAGGCGCAGCATGGCAAGTGTCTCATCACTGCGACCTTTTAAACCATCAGCGTCGTCACGCCATGTTTGCGAAGCTTCAATGGAAATGGTTGGGTAGTTAACACCTTTAGACTGTTTGTATTGAAACTTAGCCGAGTCTACGTCTGCGAGTGCGACTTGAATAACGGGGTGCAGTTCAAATGCCAAGCCTACCGCTTCATCAATTGTGTACGGAATAAAGTTTTGGTCCGCTCTCGGAAAGATTAGCCCTTGCGGTGTTTGACCGACTAAACGAGTGAACATCGTGTGAGAGTCATACAGGTTATTTTGAGCAGCGGCTAAGTTGCCGTGTGCTTTTGCCAAACGTGCTTCTACTTGCGTTAAGTCAGCGGTAGAGCCGATACCCGAGTTGACTCGTTTTTTAATGTCATCGTAGATATCTTTGTGAACAGCCAGGTTGTTTTCAGACAGCTTGAGTATTTCGTAAGCTTTTACAGCATCTAGATACACTTTGGTGACTTCAAGTGCTTTATCCGATGCGTCGGCCAAAAGTTGAAATCTTACTGATTCAGCATCCGCTGCGGTTCGGTCTATATCATTAAGAGTCGCACTGCCGTCCCAGATAAGTTGGGTTAGTGTCACCGATGCTTCTTTTCGAGTGTAATCTGTATCTCCACGTCCCACCTCGTCAGAAGGGTCTAATCCTTCATACCCAATACCCGCATCTAGATCAATAGAGGGTAAGTAAGCACCCGAAGATGCTTCATTTACGTATTTTCGGCTCGTAAATTCATTAAATGCACTCTTAATGTCAGGGTTGTTTTTTAACGTCAATGCTACGGCTTGCTCTAAAGTTTGACCGAAAACGGGTATAGACACCATTAAACTACAGCAGCAAGCAATATTTAGTCGGTTCCATTTCACGGTATTTCTCCTAAAAATTCGTGTTGCTTTTTGCTATTTCATCTCATAACTGAGACGAAACATCATAAATAACAGTGCTTGAGTAAGGGATTTATCAACCTACTGTTAAAACAAAGCTTTTGTTTCAAAAATCCAAGATTTCGCCTTTTAAAACCTTAGCACATATGTCGAATGTTGCTTAGCAACATAGCAAGTTTAGCTCGGAGAAAAGCTTGAATTCTTAATATCATAGCGTTTCACGGCCTGTGTCACTCTGCGCTTTTTTGTAACTCTGCCCCTAGAGTTATCAAACGTCCTACAAGCTACACATACAACGAAAATATGATGATTTTGACTAAACTATAGACGTAAATGTAGGGGTGACAAACTTTTGACTTGGTTTGAAGTGGGGCGAGGTAGATATGGAACGTGTAACTTTTAGCTCATTGGCGGGCAACATTGTCGTTATCGGGTTGGACGGGGAGATTAGGACTTTAGGTCAGGGTCAACTACCTCAACCAGGAGAGTTAATAATCGATGAAGTATCAGATACTTCTGAACTTGTTATCGAGCAGGTGACACCACAAGGAAGTTCAATAAATGTAACTGATGATATCACTGCGTTAATTGAAGCAATTGCGAGTGGGGAAGACCCGACTGAGCTGGGTGAAGAGTTTGAACCTGCTGCAGGTGAAGGAAACGGGTCTAGCCCACAGAATACGGGAGCTATAGATCGCACAGGTGCTGAATTACTCGCTAGTACCAATTTTGAGACAGTGGGAACTGACGGAACAGGATTTTCAAGTACTCAGGTAGAGACGCTACTCGATATTCTCCAAATACAACCACCAGAACCAACAGCAACCCCCATTCCTGCAACGATAATTGTTCAGGAAATATCCAGTCCGACTATCAACGAAGGTGATCAGGTTGTATTCGATATTACTTTAAACCAAGCAACAGAGGACAATACTGATGTCACTTTGTCGCTACTTGATGGCACCGCAACTGGCGGTTCAACTGACGAGAGCGGAAGTGACTACGTTAATGAGCGTGTTCTCATAACATTTTCTGATGGTACAACGGAAGAAATCTTGGTTGATGATAACGGTACTTTTACAGTCTCGGTCCCATTAGGTGAAAGCGGGTTTACGGTTTCTCTCGACTCTATAGGTGACTCTATATTCGAAGGCCCAGAAACGTTTACGCTTTCTGGCACAACAGAAGAACAAAATACACCTGCAACCGGGGTGGCAACCATTGTTGATGATGGTAGTGGGCCAGGTTTAAGTCCTGATGATGATCGCCCAACGGTAACGATGAGCGATGCAGGGATAGTTAATGAGGGTGAAACGGCTAGCTTTAAAGTGTCGTTATCTAATCCATCAGCTATAGATGTTGAGGTTGAACTGACTCTTAACTTAGGTGACACCGAAGCCGGTGACTTAGGTCTCTTAGAATACAACACGGGAAGTGGCTGGGTTGCAGTGCCAAATGATGGTGTGGTGACGGTGCCAGCCGGGCAAACTGAGTTTGATGTGCGTATCGCTTCCATTGATGACACCGTTTATGAAGGCCCTGAAGATTTCAGTGTGACGGTAACTGGCATTGGGGCGGTGCAAGGCAGCGATACCGGTACGGCGACGATAGTGGATGACGGCAGTGGTCCGGGCCCTGATCCGGATGATGACCGTCCAAGTGTGACTATTACCGATGCTGGCACCATTAATGAGGGTGAGACAGCGAACTTCACAGTCTCCTTATCGAACGCGTCTGAAGCGGAAACGCAGGTGGAACTGGGTCTTAATCTCGGCGATACCGAAGTTGGAGATTTGGGCACCCTAGAATACAACACGGGAAGCGGTTGGGTCACAGTGCCAAACGATGGCGTGGTGACGGTGCCAGCCGAGCAAACCGAATTTGATGTGCGTATTGCTTCTATTGATGACACCGTTTATGAAGGCCCTGAAGATTTCAGTGTGACGGTGACTGGCATTGGCGCAGTGCAAGGCAGCGATACGGGAACGGCAACGATAGTGGATGATGGCAGTGGTCCGGGCCCTGATCCGGATGATGACCGTCCAAGTGTGACTATTACCGATGCTGGCACCATTAATGAGGGTGAGACTGCGAACTTCAAAGTCACCTTATCGAACGCCTCTGAAGCGGAAACGCAAGTAGAGTTGGGTCTTAATCTCGGCGATACCGAAGTCGGTGACTTAGGTACCTTAGAATACAACACGGGAAGTGGCTGGGTCACAGTGCCAAACGATGGCGTGGTGACCGTTCCTGCTGGGCAAACTGAGTTTGATGTGCGCATCGCTTCCATTGATGACGCCGTTTATGAAGGCCCAGAAGATTTCAGCGTGACGGTGACTGGCATTGGCGCAGTGCAAGGCAGCGATACCGGTACGGCAACGATTGTGGATGACGGCACGGGTCCAGGCCCTGATCCGGATGATGACCGCCCGAATGTGACTATTACCGATGCTGGCACCATTAATGAGGGTGAGACGGCGAACTTCACAGTCACCTTATCGAACGCCTCTGAAGCAGAAACGCAAGTAGAGTTGGGTCTTAATCTCGGCGATACCGAAGTCGGTGACTTAGGCACCTTAGAATACAACACGGGAAGTGGTTGGGTTGCAGTGCCAAACGATGGCGTGGTGACGGTGCCAGCAGGGCAAACCGAGTTTGATGTGCGCATCGCTTCTATTGATGACGCGGTGTACGAAGGCCCAGAAGATTTCAGCGTGACGGTGACTGGCATTGGGGCAGTGCAAGGCAGTGATACGGGGACGGCGACGATAGTGGATGACGGCAGTGGTCCTGGCCCCGATCCGGATGATGACCGCCCGAATGTGACTATTACCGATGCTGGCACCATTAATGAGGGTGAGACGGCGAACTTCAC
>NZ_JAWOTS010000007.1:108723-192523 GCF_033338975.1 Vibrio sp. Vb0349
GTGCAAGGCAGTGATACGGGGACGGCGACGATAGTGGATGACGGCAGTGGTCCTGGCCCCGATCCGGATGATGACCGTCCGAATGTGACCATCTCTGATGCTGGCACCATCAATGAGGGTGAGACAGCGAATTTCAAAGTGACGTTGTCGAACGCCTCCGAGTCTACAGTTCAAGTCGAGCTAGGCCTCAACTTAGGTGACACCGAAGCCGGTGACTTGGGCACCTTAGAATACAATACGGGAAGCGGTTGGGTTGCAGTACCAAATGACGGTGTGGTGACGGTGCGAGCAGGGCAAACCGAGTTTGATGTGCGCATTGCTTCTATTGATGATGCCGTTTATGAAGGCCCTGAAGATTTCAGTGTGACAGTAACTGGTATTGGCGCGGTGCAAGGCAGCGATACAGGTATGGCAACGATAGTGGATGATGGCACGGGTCCTGGCCCTGATCCGGATGATGACCGCCCGAATGTGACTATTACCGATGCTGGCACCATCAATGAGGGTGAGACTGCGAACTTCAAAGTGACGCTATCGAACGCCTCCGAGTCTACAGTTCAAGTCGAGCTAGGCCTGAACTTAGGTGACACCGAAGTTGGAGACTTAGGCACCTTAGAATACAACACAGGCTCCGGTTGGGTTGCAGTGCCAAACGATGGCGTAGTAACGGTGCCAGCTGGGCAAACTGAGTTTGATGTGCGTATCGCTTCCATTGATGACGCCGTTTATGAAGGCCCTGAAGACTTCAGTGTGACGGTGACTGGCATTGGTGCGGTGCAAGGCAGTGATACGGGTACGTCGACGATAGTGGATGACGGTAGTGGTCCAGGTCCCGATCCGGATGATGACCGTCCGGTTGTTGCGGCAATTAGTGATACAACCGTAAACGAAGGTGAGTCTGCTACGTTGCTTGTCACTTTGAGTAACCTAAGCACTACGGATACTCTTGTTAATCTGGCACTTAATGATGGCACAGCAGAGGGAGGGGTAGATTACACCAAATCGTCTGTTACTGTTACCTATGCAGATAGTTCATCAGACGTTATCCCTGTGAACCCTGATGGTACATTTAATGTGTCCGTACCAGCTGGTGATATGACCTTTGACGTTGTGATAAGTACCACCGACGATGAGCTGTTCGAAAGCGATGAAAATTTCACATTAATTGGACAGACCGAGATACAAACAATTCCGGTTACAGGCACGGTAACGATTCTTGATAACGATACAGTCAGCGTTGCCTCTATTTCTAGTGAAGTGGTTAATGAAGGTGAACCTATCATTTTTGATGTTACTTTAAGTAACCCTAGTGATAGTGAAAGTTTGGTCAATATGGTGCTCGCTGATGGTAGCGCAGAGGGGGGCATAGACTACATCAATACATCGGTTACAGTTACCTATGCGGATAACTCAACAGATGTCATTACTGTCAACGCAAACGGAACATTTGATGTTTCAGTTCCCGCGAACGACGTCTCATTCAGCGTCACAGTCAATACTATTGATGATGACCTATTCGAAGGCGCAGAGACTTTAACACTCTCGGGTAAAACTGCCACTCAAATTACATCTGCAATGGGTACAGGGACTCTTCTTGATGATGGTTCGGGGCCAGGACCTGATCCAGATGACGATCGCCCAACAGTTGCAGCGATTACCTCTACAACGGTAAACGAAGGTGATATTGCAACACTAGATGTAACGTTGAGTAATGAAAGCACCACCAACACCACTGTCAATATGATGCTGACTGACGGTTCAGCAGAAGGCGGTGTGGATTACACCGATACTTCAGTAACAATTACTTATGAGAGTGGCGGCATAGAAGTCGTTACGGTGAATCCAGATGGCAGCTTTATTGTCGATGTGCCCGCAAATGATACGACTTATAGTGTTTCTGTAAGTACAACAGATGATGACTTATTCGAAGGACCTGAAACCTTTACGTTATCAGGTAACACTGATAACCAAGTTGGCTCTGTGATTGGTACCGGTACTATTGTTGATGATGGTAGTGGCCCAGGACCAGATCCTGATGATGACCGCCCGACTGTAGCAGCGATTACGGATGCCATAGTTAGTGAGGGTGAGCTGGCAACGCTTGAAGTCACTTTAAGCAATGCAAGTACCACAAACACCGTTGTTAATATGACATTAGCAAATGGGACAGCTGAAGGAGGTTCGGATTATACAAATACGACAGTAACCGTTACCTACGCTGATAGTAGTACCGACGTTGTTTCAGTGAACCCAGATGGTACGTTTGATGTCATTGTACCAGCGTTAGACACAACATTTAGCGTTACTATGGTGACGTTAAACGATGATATTTATGAGGGTGATGAGAACTTTACATTATCCGGTGCCACTGCTGTGCAAACAACTGCTGCTGTCGGTACCGTAACGATTAACGATGATGCAGACATACCAACTGTCACTGAAATTACGGATATTCAAGTGGTGGAAGGTAACGATGCGAAATTTAACGTTACACTGAGTAATGCAAGTGCGGTTGCGATTATGGTTAGTATGTCTCTCTTAGACGGAACCGCTGTCGCTGGAGATGATTTTAACGCTACGAGTGTGACCATTACTTATGCTGATAACACGACGGAAGTTATTGCGGTAAACCCTGATGGAACGTTTGATGTCTCGGTACCTGCGAGTGATACTAACTTTAGTGTTACGGTAAACACTGTTGAAGACCAGATTTATGAATCTTCAGAAAACTTTGTTTTAACTGGTTCGATTCAAGGGCAATCACCTGCAGCGTCAGGCCTTGGTACGATTATTGATGATGACAATACACCTCCGACAGTAGAAGACTTTGGCATTTCGGTTGACCTTAGTGTGGGAGGAGACGCTTTAATTGACTTTGCACCACATGCGCAAGACTTTGAAGATGACTTTGATCTTCAAGATGATAAAGAAACGAGCATCTGTGTCACGACGCTTCCAGACTATGGCTATCTCTATTACTTGGATGATCAGAACAATGAAGTCATATTGGACATTGGTGATGTGATTCCAGAAACTACGGAAGTCAGATATGCACTAACGGAAGATTTCTTTGATGAGCAAAGCTTTGATTCCCAAGATTTACTCGATGAATTTTCTAAAGACTTCATTGCCGATTCAGTCGATGTTAACGGTTTAAGTTTCTTTGGAGGAACCATTGATGGTAATGGTGACTTTATCAATAATGCTCAAATCAAGGTTGACTTTGCCGCTCAGCAGGTAGGTTTAGTTGTAGTGTCACCGGGCGAAACTGGCCAAGGGGATGAAATTAGTACGAGTGAGTTCATTGCCATTGAATTAGATGAAGGGCTTGAAGCTAAAGAAGCAAGGTTAAACCTAGCAAGCTTGAATGATAGGTTTAACAGTGGCGGCGCTTGGATTCAAGCATATTTTTATATGGGCGATACTCTTGTTGATATACAAACCATACACACCAGTGACATCGTATTTACTGGTAATCAAGAAGGTTACGCTGACATATCGCTAAGTAATGGCAGTTTTGATGAGATTCGCTTGTTCCCTGAAACAGACAGTTCAAGTGATAAAGCCAGCTTTACTCTAGTTGGTACTCAGATTACAAGTTTTAATAATGTAAACGACTCGTTTGATTACAAAGCGATTGACTCAGATGGTTTAGAAAGCGATACCACTGCAACCGTTGATATTGATTTTAACAATGTCTCTTTTGAAACAGTGACCGCTTTCGGTACACAGACTGCTTCGTTACAGCAAGAGCCTAATATCATCATGGGAACAGACCAAGATGATGTTCTTGTAGGCACCGATGGTAATGATATTCTAATTGGTGGTCTAGGTAATGATATTTTGACTGGTGGCGGAGGTGATGACATCTTCAAGTGGACAGAGATGCAATCCGCAACTGACACCGTGACGGATTTCAGTGACGGGGATCAGCTCGATTTTACCGATGTATTTGATGATATGAGTGGTACTGATATTTCCACATTACTTGATGATCTCGGCTCTGGCGATTATCACGGAAGCGTGGATGATATCACGGTGGCGGTGACTGAAAGTGGAGGTAACTCAACTCTGACCATCAATAAAGATGGACAACAGTTGGAGGTTAATTTTGACGGAGCTTCTGCTTCTGATATCGCCAATAGTTTGATTTCTAATCTTGAACAATTACGAGAGTAAATGATTCAAAATGAAAAACGGAGCGAAAGCTCCGTTTTTCATTTAGTAATGCAGTAAGTTCAGGCAATAATTAAAGCACTTTACATGCAAAACCTTTTAAGTAGAAACCTTCTGGATATGCTGTATCGGTTGGGTGGTCAGCGGCTTGTTCAAAACGCTCCACAAACTTTACTTGGCGGTTAGCGTCTACGGCTGCATCAGCGATGATTTTCTGGAACAGAACTTGATCCATCAAGCCAGAGCACGAGTAGGTCAGTAGCGTGCCGCCCGGTTTTAGAATTTGCATTGCAAGCATGTTGATGTCTTTGTAACCACGACATGCACCGTTTAGTTGTGCTTTGCTCTCTGCGAACTTCGGTGGGTCCATAATAACCACATCGAACTGAGTTCCTTGATCACGATACTCACGAAGTAGCTTAAACACGTCTGCATTTAGGAACACGGCACGCTTCTTCGAAATATCAAAATCGTTTAGCTCTGCGTTGAATTTTGCGGTATCTAAAGCAGGTTGAGACACGTCAGCGTTAATCACACGCTTTGCATCACCTTTTAGAGCGTAAAGTCCGAAGCCACCTGTGTAAGAGAAGCAGTTAAGAACTTCTTTGCCTTTCATATATTTCATCGCTTGCTGGCGACTATCACGTTGATCTAGGTAGAAACCTGTTTTGTGTCCGCCAACGATATCTACACTAATCTTTACGCCATTTTCTTCGATGACGACCGATTGAGGTGGCTCTTCGCCGTGCAAGACGCCCGTGATCTCTTTTAAACCTTCTTTTTTACGAACGGCCACGTCAGAGCGCTCGTACACATTACAATCAGGGAAGCACTCAACCAGAGCGTCAACAATAGCCTGCTTATTGTGTTCTGCGCCAGCACTGAGAAGTTGGCACACAAAGAAATTTTGGTAACGGTCGATCGTAACGCCTGGTAAGCCGTCAGACTCTGCTGCGATAAGGCGATAACCCGTAAGGCCATCACGTTCGATAATGTCTTCACGAAGAAGTTGTGCGTCTTTAAGTCGTCTAACGAAAAACGCGGTGTCGATTTCTTCTTTATCAAAACTCCAAATACGAGCACGAATTTGTGAAGCTGGCGAATATGCCGCCTTAGCTAGCCATTTACCGTCGTGAGTGAATACATCAACCGTTTCGCCAAGAGCAGGTTCGCCCTCAACTTTTTTGATGCCTCGAGAGAAGATCCAAGGGTGCTTGCGCTTGACCGATTTCTCACGACCTTTAACCAAATAGATAGCAGCTGTCATTTCATTAGCTCTTGTTGAATTTTGAAAGGGGCGTATTGTCCGGGATGTGAATGGTAAAAGCAATATCCCTCGGCAATCCAGTACATTGTAGTGACTTTTAAATACAAAAAAGGTCACTAAAGTGACCCTTTTATTTGAATTTGCTGTAACAGATTCCGTTGCTATGCTTTAAGTCCAGTAAGTAGAGCTTCCATTGTGTCGCTTTGCTTACGCAGTTGATCAACGTTTTGTGAAGTCGTGCTTATCATATTGCACACGTTATCTGCTTGAACTCGAATTTCTTCAACGCTTGAGGCGATATTGTCCGCGACTACACCTTGCTCTTCAGCTGCTGTTGCAATTTGAATGCTACTGTCGGAGATAGTTTGATTTTTATCTGCCAAAGAGCCGATTTCGTGATTCACTTCCGTCATGAGGTTTTGTCCCTCATTTGCATTATTAACTGTCACTTCCATCAGCTTAGTAAGCGACTGGCTGTTACGCTGTAACGATTCAATCATCGTTTGGATTTCAACTGTCGCTTGCTGAGTGCGTCCCGCAAGAGCGCGAACCTCATCCGCAACGACCGCAAATCCACGACCTTGTTCTCCAGCACGTGCAGCTTCAATAGCCGCGTTCAGAGCAAGTAGGTTGGTTTGCTCGGAGATCCCATTGATGGTTGTCACGACTTCATCAATTTGTGCTGCATTGGCATCTAACTCGGCAACGGCTTGAGACGCAGATTGAATCTCATTAGAAAGGTTCGAAATCGAGTGAAGCGTATTCTCAACTTTCACTTGTCCAGACTGAGCCACGTTTCGCGCATCATCGGTTTGCGTGCTTGAATCGTGAGCTAGTGTCGCGACTTCTCGAATCGTTGATGCCATCTGTTCAGTTGCACTCGCAAGAGAGTTGAGGTGTTCCTGCTGAGTCGCTGAAATATCTGAACTGTGATGAATCGATTGATTCAGGTCTGAGCTAATTTGTTGCATTAACGCCACAGACTCTTGAATCGACAGCACCATTTGTTGCTCTCGTTCTGCAACTTTGTCTATCGTAATAGCAATTTCACTAAACTCGTCGCGAACAGGGAAGAAGTTCATTCTCGCGGTTAAGTCGCCACCCGCAAGGGTGTTTAATGCTTTGTTCATCGTGAACATCGCGCCGCCAATAAACGTCATGATGTAGTAAACGCCAAGAGCGAGAATAAACAAGCTCACACAGATGATGCTCACTTGAGTCGTTGATAGGGCAGTCCATAAAGAAAGTTCATGGTTCGCAACCAAACTGTACGCACCATTTAAAACAGACACGGATTGCGAACCAGAGCCAATAGAAACGGTTTCTGAACCCGCTATGAGGCTTGCTACTTGAGATTGAGAAAGGTTGCCTGCCTCTATCAGACCTTTCATAAGCATGAGCTCTTCTTGGTACATACTTGAGATCAGTGTATTAGCCGCGCTATTAAGGACGAGAGTGAGAATGACTAAAGCAAGAAGAGGGAGAACGAAGAGCAAATAGAACTTTTCTTGAATCTTTAAGTGAATGAGATACTTATCAATCCAGCGGAATGGAATTTCTTTCATAATTATAATAACCGTGCAAAAACCCACTATCCTTAGTGGGGTGAATAGACGAAAAGAATATATCACTCAGTAAAAAGAAGCGGTACAAAGATGAACGTAAAGTGTGAGAGATTTATAGTAAAAGGTCATGTTCAAGGCGTGGGCTTTCGTTACCATACTTCCCATCAAGGATTGAAGCTAGGGTTAACAGGTTATGCGAAGAACCTAAACAATGGTGATGTTGAAGTGATGGCGTGTGGAACAGACGCGCAAATAGTTGCGTTTTCGGAATGGTTACAAGAAGGACCGCGAACGGCAACAGTAGAGCATGTGATGCAGGGACCTGCGTCGTATAAGCCGTTACGCGGTTTTAAAATTTTATGAATCTACAAGCATTTAGCTGGCTTTGGTAGGCCGGCTAATTTGGTTGCTTGTTTGGCTGGCCCCTTTTTAAACAGCTTGAATAGATACTTACTGTTACCTTTTTCTGGGCCGTGCGCTTTTTCCATCGCTTTCACAAGCATACGCACTGCAGGGGAGGTATTAAACTCTTCATAAAAGTCTCGCACAAAATGCACAACTTCCAAATGAGCATCCGTAAGCTCGATGTCTTCTTCTTTTGCTAAAAGCTCAATCATACCTTCTTCCCATTGAGTATGATCCAATAAGTAGCCTTGAGCATCCGTTTCAATTTCTTTGCCGTTGTAAACGAACATAACGTTTTATCCGTTAAGTAAACATGGATGTTTATAGATTAGCGACAGCCGAGAATGTTCTCAACAAAAGAATCTCGAAGTAGTGCCGAGCGAAGCAAAAGCGTACAAAGTAGTGGCCTATAACTGAATACTCTTAAATTATATTTTAAGCATAAATTTGTTTTTTTATTCGTGTTGTTAGAAAATTTTCGGGGTTGATATCGGTGGTTTTGCATTGTTATGCAATTCTCTTGGTGTGATTGATTTGTCAGTTATATTTATTGTTTTAGATAAGTCGATCACAACGAATATAACCTAGTTTTAAATCAAAAGAATAAATTGAAAAAAATCGTTATGTTCACCCATGCTTAACAACAACACGGAGCAATTCAGGAGTGTATGGAGTGGTCGAATCTTTTCGTTTCCATTGGATGGGCGGTACTGCAAGCATGTTTTAGCATTTTCTCTTTTCTATGTCTGACGGGATTTGTAAAACATAATCCTATAAAACCGAAGTATGCTTGGTTGCAGTACATCTATGGGCCGTTACTTTTTTTGACTTGGGGAGTCATGTTAGTGACACCGATGATGTCGGCCTACATATTTTTTAGCGTAGCTGGTAAATCAGTAGTCTGGTTGCCCGCGCTCAAGATGTTCGGTTATTGGTGGGTTGCGTTTGGAGTATTTTGCTTCTTGTCATCAGTCGATGAGCGATTGCGAAGTCGCGGTTTGAATTAAGACAAGTTATACCCTGAAATCAGTTTACAAACTGAGAGAGGTGATTATAAAGCGCTCATACAAGCGATATAGCGATTGTTTGAGAATTAATAGCTTAAACGTTGTGTTTGTTTTCATAGACCGATATTCTCATTGGATTAATGAAAGCCTGTATTCAGGTTAGAAACAACAATGATGACAAGGAGTTAGTCATGTCTAAACAACGTTACATTGAGATTAATGACAATGTAAAATCCACTTGGTCCATCGAGCGAATTTGGCAACTTGCAGAATCCTTACCTGTAGAAGAAATTGCGATTGATGATATAAAAGGCCCAAATGAAGTGACTTGGTTTAGTCATGAAGGGCCACGGCCAACCTGCCGTGAAATTGCAAAACATTGCCAACGAATCAACAATGCTGATTTGTCGTATCCGGTAATCTTAACCAGTGACTATCGTGTTTTTGACGGTATGCACCGAATCGCCAAGCAAATCATGTTAGGAGAGGAAACGATCAAAGTGAGACGCTTTAGAGAAAATCCAGAAGCTGACGAAGTTATTGAGTTGTCTGTAGAGCAGGCGTAATACACTGAATTGCACACAAAGAAAAAGCCCGAAGGAATTACCTTCGGGCTTTTTTATTCTACTTAACGAGAAACGATTAATCGTCATTCATAATACCTAGAATGCTTAGTAGACTAGTGAACAAGTTAAGGATGTTTAGGTACATCGAAATTGTTGCACTGATGTAGTTTGTCTCTTCGCCACGAACGATACGACTTGTATCGAATAGGATGAAACCAGAGAACACGAGTGCAGAAACACTGCTGATTACTAGGTGAGCCATTGTTGAACCAACGAAGATGTTAATCAGCGCTGCAACGATCACAATGATCAAACCTGCCATCAGGAAGTTGCGCATGAAAGAGAAATCTTTCTTGCTTGAAATGGTGTAAGCCGATAGGCCAAGGAACACCATACCAGTCAAACCTAGAGCTTGAGCAATGATAGTAGGACCGTTTGGAATTGATGCGTAGTAGTTAAGCATTGGACCTAAAGCACCACCCATTAGAGTCGTGAAAACGAATGTCCAAACGATACCAGATGATGAGTTGATTGCCTTTGGCATAACAAAGAACAAAATACCAATCGCTGCAAGCTGCATCACAATTGCCATGATTGGTGAAATTTGCATTGCCATAGTCGCGACTGCTGCGATAGCACTGGTCATCAGTGTCATCGACAGTAGGAAGTAAGTGTTTTTCAGTACTTTGTTAGTTTCTAGTGTATTAGGAACACTTGTTGAACGAGTAAACATTGGACTGTTCATAATTATCCTCAATAAGGGAGTTTACTATTGGTACATTTATGGGGCTGAAAGTTCAAAAAATCAAGCCCTTTTCATGCATATCCTAGATAAAATGATAATGGAAATAAGATGTTATGTATTTGGCAACTTGTAACACAATATTACTGCCTAGCATAGCTATGTTGATTCTCACACAGATTTCTGAATTTAGTAACAAAAGCACTGGCTTCATAGAAACCAGTGCTTTTTTATGTCGATTCGGCTAAATCTTAGTGGTGTAAGATTTGCGCTAGGAAGTTTTGGGTCCTATCCGATTGAGGATTCTCAAAGAAGTCGACCGGGTTGTTTTCTTCGATGATCTCTCCTGCGTCCATGAATATCACGCGATCGGCAACCTCTTTAGCAAAGCCCATTTCATGTGTCACACAAAGCATAGTCATGCCTTCCTCGGCGAGTTCGACCATTACATCCAGTACTTCGCGAACCATTTCCGGGTCGAGTGCAGATGTTGGCTCATCAAAAAGCATGACTTTAGGGTTCATACACAAAGAGCGAGCAATCGCCACACGTTGTTGCTGGCCACCAGACAGCTGACCGGGATACTTCTCCGCTTGGTCTGGAATTTTTACACGTTCCAGATATTTCATCGCAACCGCTTCTGCCTCATCTTTTGGCATCTTCTTCACCCAGATAGGCGCGAGCGTACAGTTTTCCAGTACGGTTAAATGAGGGAAGAGATTAAAGTGTTGAAAGCACATGCCCACTTCTCGGCGTACTGCTTCAATGTTCTTTAAGTCTTCAGTTAATTCCGTACCAGAGACGTAAATGCTGCCTGCTTGGTGCTCTTCAAGACGGTTAATACAGCGAATCATCGTTGATTTTCCCGACCCTGATGGACCACAGATAACGATTTTCTCGCCGCGCTTAACGTCGAGGTTAATATTTTTTAGTACGTGAAACTCACCATACCATTTATTCATGTCCTTCAATTGGATCATGTAGTCTTGTTGTTGCGTCATAATACGTCCTTGATCTTGATGAGTTATCGTTTGTGACCGGTATGAAGTTTGTTTTCAAGCCATATCGAATAGCGTGACATGCCAAAACAAAATACCCAAAACACTAACGCGACAAATACATAACTTTCTGTAGCAAAACCTAACCATTCAGGGTCGGTATTTGCTGCTTGTCCTATACCGAGTACGTCAAACATGCCAATGATGAGTACTAAACTGGTGTCTTTAAACAAACCGATGAAGGTGTTCACGATAGAAGGAATAGTAATCTTTAGCGCCTGTGGCAAGATAATCAGCCCAGTCTTTTTCCAGTAACTTAACCCAAGCGCATCAGCGGCTTCATATTGACCTTTCGGAATGGCTTGTAGACCACCGCGTACCACTTCTGCCATGTAAGCGGAGGCAAACATAACCACACCGATAAGGGCGCGAATCAGTTTATCTGTCTCTGAACCTTCAGACATAAACAATGGAAGCATAACCGAAGCCATGAACAAAACCGTAATAAGCGGAACGCCACGCCAAACTTCAATGTAGACGGTACAAATGCTGCGAATGATCGGCATCTCTGAACGTCTACCAAGCGCAAGCACCACACCAATTGGCAGTGAAACTACGATACCAACTAACGCAATAATGAGCGTAACGAGTAGTCCACCCCATTTGTGTGTATCGACCACTTCTAGTCCAAAGACACCACCGTATAAAAGTCCAGCGATGATGAATGGGTAGATGTTTACGAAGAAAAGCCAAATCCACATCCGTTTCGGTGTCTTCTCATACGCGAGTAAAACAGTAAATATGGCCAATGTGATATAGAAAAGGCGAGGGCGCCATAGTTCGGACTCTGGATAAAAACCATACATGAACTGCTCCCAGCGCACGCTGATAAATACCCAGCAAGCACCATCTCGGCTACAGTCGTCACGCGTTGAGCCAATCCAGTCTGCGTTAATAAACGCCCAATCCACGATATACCATATTGCAGTTACGACAATATACGCAAGAATGACAGTAACAATGGAATTGATAGGGCCATTAAATAGATTTTTCCGCATCCAACCAACGAAGCCTACAGTATTGGCGGGTGGTGGGAGATCCGGTTGAAATTGATGAGTACTCATATTATCTCTCCACCAGCGCGACTTTACGGTTATACAAGTTCATTAATGCAGACGTAATCAGACTTAATGTCAAGTACACGCCCATCGTCATCGCAATGATCTCAATCGCTTGTCCCGTTTGGTTCAGGGTAGTACCAGCAAACACAGAGACAAGATCTGGGTAACCAATCGCCATCGCTAACGATGAGTTTTTGGTGAGGTTGAGATATTGACTGGTTAAAGGTGGAATAATAATTCGTAACGCTTGAGGAATGACAACAAGCTTTAAAGTTTTCGAGCGTGGTAAGCCTAGCGACATCGCTGCTTCGGTTTGACCATGGCTAACCGCATTAATACCAGAGCGCACAATCTCAGCAATGAAAGAAGCTGTATAAACACTCAATGCCAAAAGTAGCGCAGCCAATTCAGGAATAATGCTAATACCACCTCGGAAGTTAAACCCTTTTAGTTCAGGATAATTCAGTGAAATTGGCATACCAGCAAGGAAGTACACAACCAATGGAAGGCCAACAACTAAACCCAAAACTATTCTTCCCATTGGGGTTTGTTGCCCGGTGAGACGTTGCTTATTATTCGCCCATACATTAATTAATAAGCTTGCGATTACCCCGAAGATTAACGCGGCAATAACGTAGCTACTGCCAGGTTCCATAGTCGGTGCAGGGAAATATAAGCCACGAACGTTCAGGAAAATAGCTTCACCAAGACTTAAGCTTTGGCGTGGTGAGGGTAATGCTTGAAGAACAGCGAAATACCAGAAGAATATTTGCAGAAGAAGGGGGATATTTCGGAAAGTTTCGATATAAACTGCCGCTAAACGACTAACTAACCAGTTAGAAGAAAGGCGGGCAACCCCCATGGTAAAGCCAATCACAGTAGCCAGAATAATACCTAATACGGAGACTAACGCCGTATTAAGAAGGCCGATGATAAATGTTCTACCGTAAGAGTACGTTTCATCGTATTCAATTAATGTTAACCCAATACCAAACCCGGCTTCTTGATTCAGAAAACCGAAGCCCGTTGCAATACCACGAGCATCTAAGTTATTGAGAGCGTTGTTTACAATCGTGTAAAAGAAAAATACCAGTGCAGCAATGGCAATGATCTGGAAAATAGCAGAACGAAAGGCAGGATTATAAATCAGGCTCTTGCTTCCGCTTGGTTTGGACATCGTACTTGGCGATGCATCTTGTGTCGGTTTCATACAGCGATAACCTCAAACCTTAGTTATAGATATCGGCCTGTATAACGAAGTTTCGTCCTTGCTGGCTAAAGAATAACGCTCTCATGTCTAGTGGCTTACGAACCTTTAAAGCCGTTCCACAAAGCGAGCGCTTTTCGCCATCCAATGAGCGATCCTTACTCATACAGTGAGATATAATCAAGAAAAAGGGCGGCATGAACCGCCCTGATTAACTCTTTCTATCGGATTGGTGGCGCGTACATAAAGCCGCCTGCATTCCATAGCGCATTAACGCCACGAGAGATTTCTAACGGCGAACCAGTACCGACTGTACGTTCGAAGCTTTCACCATAATTACCAACTTGTTTGATAACTTGGTAGCCCCAATCGTCACGAATACCCAAACCTTTGCCTTTAGGGCCATCAACACCGAGGATACGTTTGATGTTTGGATCTGTTGACTTCAGCATTTCATCCGCATTCTTCGAACTAATACCGTATTCCTCAGCGTTAATCATCGCAGACAATGTCCACTTAGCGATGTTAAACCATTGATCATCGCCTTGACGAACGACTGGACCTAGTGGCTCTTTAGAGATGATTTCTGGAAGAACGGCCGCAGAGGACGGATCTTTCAAATTCAAACGCAGTGCATAAAGGCCAGATTGGTCAGTTGTTAATACGTCACAGCGTCCCGCATCAAAACCTTTCGAAGTTTGCGCAGCTGTGTCGAATACCACTGGTTTGTACGCCATGCCTTGGTTGCGGAAATAATCTGCAAGGTTTAGCTCGGTTGTTGTACCTGATTGAACACATACCGACGCACCATCAAGCTCTTTAGCACTTGATATACCAAGTTCCTTCTTCACCATAAAGCCTTGACCGTCGTAGTAGTTCACACCTACGAAGTTTAGGCCCAGTGCAGTGTCACGGTGGAGAGTCCAGGTCGTGTTACGGGAAAGCACATCAATCTCACCAGATTGAAGCGCAGTGAAACGTTCTTTTGCGGTTAGGGGTACATATTTAACTTTCGTTTTATCCCCAAGAACGGCTGCAGCCAGTGCTTGGCAATATTCTACGTCGATACCTTCCCATTCGCCTTTTGAGTTAGGGTTAGAGAAACCAGGTAGACCGGTACTTACGCCACAAGTAAGAAAACCTTGTTTTGTGACTTTGTCCAGAGTAGTGTCTGCTGCTTGAGCTGATGTTGCCATCATCGCAGTAGAAGCCGCTACGACGGAAGCAAGAACTGTGAGTTTATTTGCCATTTGTATCCTTCCTGTATGATCCATGTTTAATCAGGAGTGACCTGAAATAACGTGTCCAATTCGTTAGAGTTATCGTCCTACGTGATTGATTTTCGAAGAAACGGCATTCGATAGATCAACCAGTTATAAGCGTAGGAAAGGATCTGTTAATTCTCAAATATATAATTTAAATGAAGTTTTGAGAGAACTTACAAAGTGCCTTGAGATTTAGAATGACGAAATGTTAATTGTTTGTAAATAGTGCAATTCATGGACAATTTGGTGCATCAGAACAATCAATAGAAGAGTGAACAATACAAAAGAATAAAAAGTTGTTATTAAAACTGTCATTAGCTGAGCAAGGTGAAGTTCAGTAAAAATTCAAACAAAAATTATTTGTGATACCGAAACAGGGTGATGAGCTTGCCCCATTTTTGGTAGCATGGTCTACAACAGCTAATTAGAGTAATCATGGATTGAAATGCGATATTTTCCTCTGTTCTTAGATTTAATTAATAAACCCGTTCTCGTCGTGGGTGGCGGTGAGGTGGCAAGCCGAAAGGTGGAAGCGTTGCTAAAGGCTGGGGCGGATGTGACTATCGTTTCTCCGACGTTGGTTGATTTTCTGTCTAAGCTTGCTTCTGAGCATCAACTGCGCTGGGTACAACGTTTCTATTCGAGTGACATTGTCACTAAAAACTTTGTTCAAGTGTGGGCGACGACAGACAATCCTGAGCTAAATCACCAAGTGTACAAAGATGCCAAAGAGCTAGGCATCTTGGTTAACGTTGTGGATGATAAGCCTTATTGTGATTTCATCACGCCGTCAATGATTAATCGTGGCCGCATCCAAATCGCTATCTCTAGTGGTGGAGCTTCGCCAGTTTTAATTCGAAACATCCGTGAAAAGCTTGAATCGATACTGCCACAAAACATGGGGTTGATGGCGGATTTTGCTAACTCAAAGCGAAACTCAATTAAAGAGGCACTGCCTAGCGTCGATTTACGCCGCAAGTTTTGGGAGCAATTTTTCTCGAATCCCGAGGTGGAAAACGCGCGAGATAATCGTGAGTTAGAAGCAATTTACCAAGCGACCATGGCAACACCTTTAGATGAAAAGGGAAGTTGTACTTGGATACATGTTGGGAAAGATGTTGAGATGTTGCCAATAAAAGCCGTACGCTATATGCAACAAGCGGAGCTGGCTCTGTACTCAACTCGATGTGAAGCGAATGTGTTAGAACTAATACGCAGAGATGCAGAAAGAGAAGCTTTCTCGAGCGCTGCTGAGCTTTCGGATATGCTGGCCAAGGCTAAAGCTGAAAAGCTTCGAATTTGCGTGTTCATACCACAAGGAACGAGCGAATTCGTATTGCTGCAAGGGCAGGACTTGGTTATCTAGCAATGCCAAATGCTAAAAGTGGATACGTAGTTCGTTACACAAAAGCCAATAAAAAACGCCAGCGGATTATGCGCTGGCGTTTTTACTTACTTCTCAGATTGATTAATCACGGAAGTTGTTAAACTGGAATGGGATACCCATCTCTGCTTCACGAATCGCTGCCATTGTCGCTTGCAGGTCGTCGCGTTTCTTACCAGTAACACGTACTTTGTCGCCTTGAATAGAAGCTTGTACTTTTAACTTTGCGTCTTTGATAAGTTTCACTACTTTTTTCGCCGTTGGAGTATCAATACCTTGACGGAAAAGCAGAGTTTGGTGCCAGTTTTTACCAGTAACGTCTGGGTCTTGTGCATCCATTGCGTTCGCGTCAATGTTACGCTTCGCTAAGTGGCCGCGTAAAATGTCGCGCATTTGCTTAAGTTGGAAGTCACCTTCCGCAGACATTTTTACGTTTTCTTCTACTAGCTCAAAGCTCGCATTTACGTTGCGGAAATCGAAACGAGTAGACAATTCACGGTTAGCGTTATCAACGGCGTTACGTAGTTCAACCGTATCGATTTCAGAAACAATATCAAACGATGGCATGAAGATTCCTTGATTATTTTGTTATAGGGACTTTCGGGACTTAACAGCGCTTGCCAGCATATCTAGCATTGTAGCAGTGTCTTCCCAACCTAGGCATGGATCTGTAATAGACTGACCATACGTTAGGTTATTGATGTCAGTCATTGGCTGATTGCCTTCAAGAATAAAGCTTTCAGCCATGATACCCGCAATACGAGTGCTGCCTGAATTAATTTGGTTACAAATGTCCTGAGCTACGTCGATTTGTTTTCTGTGTTGCTTCTGACAGTTTGCATGGCTGAAATCCACAACCAAACGTTGTGGCAATCCAAACTCAGCTAAAGCATCACATGCTTGTTTGACTGATGCTTCATCAAAGTTAGGGCCTTTTTCTCCACCGCGCAGAATAATATGACCGTAAGGGTTGCCACTTGTGCGGTAAACCGTCATTCGACCGTTCTTATCTGGCGAGTAGAAGTAATGCGATGCTTTCGATGCGCGAATTGCATCAATTGCAATTTTTACGTTGCCATTTGTGCCATTTTTGAAACCAACTGGGCAAGATAGTGCCGACGCCATTTCACGGTGAATTTGTGATTCCGTTGTGCGAGCACCAATCGCGCCCCAAGTGATCAAATCCGCGATGTATTGGCCGGTGATCATATCAAGAAACTCAGTAGCAGTCGCAAGACCAAGCTTGTTGATATCCAGTAGTAGTTTACGAGCTTTATGAAGACCAGCTTCAAGTGCGTAAGAACCATCTAGGTTAGGGTCCGTAATCAAACCTTTCCAACCAACTACTGTACGAGGCTTTTCAAAGTAAGTACGCATCACGATAAATAGCTCGTCTTTGTACTTGTCTTGGATTTCACTCAGGCGAGTGGCGTAATCAATGGCAGCTTCAGTGTCGTGAACAGAACACGGACCTACAATCGCAAGAAGGCGATTGTCTTCACCCGATAAAATGTTTTCAATCTGACGACGAGATTGAGCGATACGGTCTGCAACGTCATCCGTAATAGGATGTACACTACCTAGCTCTGCTGGGGTAGGCATTGGACCCAAAGGCTGGGTTCTCAATTCATCTGTTTTTATAGGCATGTTATAGCTTTATTCTCTATTGCGAAGGGGTAAAGATAACGGAATTACAGGCAGGAATAAACCGTTTCACGGGAATCTTCGCCAGGAAATACCGAATTGTATACAAAGGTGTAGGTATTCATTTAAATGACTTATGAATAAATGACAAAACTTGATCATTAAATCAATATATATACATTTGAATTTATAACCATTTTATCTATCTCGCTGTAAGGTAATCTAAGTAACTGCGATAAACTTCATACCTCACGGGTGACGCCGTCACTTCATGAGGGTTAAATAACTCGTGAGATCGAGCTTTTGTTAACATTTCTTTGACATCTATTTCTTTCGTTGATTAACTGGTCTGACTAGATTGGTAAGGAGACCAAAATGTTATCAGCTCTACGTCGTGCGAATTTGTATCTAAATCTGTTTGGCTTTTCGAAAGTGCCGCTGATTTGGCTTTGCCACCCTAAAATCATTGCGATAGATAGCAAGCATGTTGAGGTTCGTATCCCATTGCGCAGAAGAACGAAGAACCACCTGAATAGCATGTATTTCGGCGCTTTAGCCGTTGGCGCTGATGTTGCTGGTGGTTTTCTTGCTATGAGTAAAGCGCAAGAAAAGGGAGAAGCGATCTCGCTAGCATTTAAAGGTGTGAAAGCCGAGTTTTTAAAGCGCCCGGAAGCCGATGTGCACTTTGTTTGTAACGATGGTCATGTCATTGATGAGATGCTCGAGCACACCTTGGCAACAGGTGAACGAGTAAATCGTGACGTAAAAATTGTCGCGCTGTGTCCTAACTTACATGGTGACGAGCCAATGGCTGAATTCTCGCTTACTCTTTCGATAAAAAAAGCAGCCCAACAAAGAAAAGAGGCTGCTTAGTGGTTTGTGGCTCGTTTGTTTAAAGGCGTTGGCTTAATTGAGTTCAATCTTCTCGATAGAGACGATTTTGGAGCGATTTAAGACCACTTTCCAGCGGTAATAAACAGGCTCATCGGTGTGGTTGTCCTCTTTGACAATCACATTGAGCAAATGACGTTTCTCTACTGACTCTTTGGTTACTTGACCTTCATTTAAACGGTAAACTCGGTTTGAGCTTTTATCCATCAAGCGGATGATAGGGCGCAAACTGATGTTCAATGTTTCTCTCGTTTGTTCGTAACCACTCAAGAAAAGAGAGGTCGCCATTTCGGTTTTCTCGTGATAATGAAGAATCTGCTCTTCACGTTGCACGACGCGCTTTTTACGTATTCTTTGAATCTTATCCGGCAAGCTACTTAAGGTACGATAATCGAGCCACTCCAATTTTTTGCCAACCACTTTTTTCGTCGTTGGATCAACGTACTTCTTACGCCATTTTGGCTTGCCTTTACGGATCCATCGCCACATGGCATCGCGTAAATCATCTTTAAAGATTTCTCGTAAAGCGTAAATAAAAGACATCGCGATAATGAATGAGGCAGAAATTTCCCCCAGATAATCGCGAGCGAGAATCACGGTTGAGGTCACGACAATCATCACTAAACCGGTTGCAATGCCTTTGATTGCACGCTTGATGTTGTTACCCATCGATATGGTTTCTTCACGAAGCACGATAGGGTGTTCAATCAATCGCCTTAGCAAGCGCATTTTGTTAGATAAGCGAGTAACGTCTTCAACGACTCTTGATGAGTTGTATTTGTTGAGTTTACGATGGGCTTGCTCTTTCTCACATAGCGTGATCAGACGCTTTTTGATCGTGCCATAGTCGCCTTCACGTGGTAGATGGGCCACCAGTGACAGGAACTTTTGCTCGGTATACCAAGACAGATAGTTATCGATGTTAACGTAGTAGCGTTTTAAGTTCTCTTCATAAGGAATAGAACGCCGCAAGCGCTTTAAGATCTCAAGCGTGAGCTCGATAACTTCGTCCACTTCATCTTCCGTTACGGAGTTGTTCTCATGCTTGTTTAAACTTGCTACCGCTTTGTCTAGTGCGATAACGTATTGGTAAGCGAACAAACTCAAACTTACTCGGTATTGCTGATTCGACAGGCGTCCACGTTTGGCAAGTCGACTGTGTACTAGCGGAAGAAGGATTTCAGTACTGTAATAAGATCGTTGCTGTGTGATTGAGGTGTAATAAAATTCGGATTCACTGATGATATCGGCGTTTAAACCAAGCTCACCAGGTATAAAAAAGTAAATATCTAGGTCGACACTTTTGCTCTTTGCGAGTGCATGACTGATTTTTAATGTTATTGAGTCTTGTTTATCGACGGTGACCAAAGAAAGCTCCTGACTTTGCTAAAGCATTCTTAACTTATGCGTTCCGTTGAGCAGGTAAGTATAAGAGTGCTAAAAGAGTGACTGGGGCATATAGCTGAACGACAACAGCATAACAGAGCACTATGCTTTTCTCTCTGATTTTCTTGTTAGTTTAGGTATAATTCCACGTAAATTTAAAAAGAGACAAAATCAATGATTAAAATTGGTCAAATTAACAGCTTAGAAGTCATTAAAAAGGCTGATTTTGGCGTATTTCTGGATGGCGATGATTACGGTTCTGTTCTACTACCTAGTAAGTATGTACCAGAGGGTACTGAAATTGGTGAGCATGTAGACGTATTTCTGTACTTCGATTCAGAAAGCCAACTTGCTGCGACCATTGAAAGACCAATTGCCCAAGTGGGTGAATGGGGTTTAATGAAGATTGAGGGTGTGAATGCGACAGGTGCTTTTGTAAATTGGGGCATCAAAGAAAAGGACTTACTGATTCCTTTTAGTGAGCAACGCACTCGCTTCTCTGCCGGACAAACCATTTTAGTGTATGTTTATACCGACAAAGCGTCAGGTCGCATTGTTGGTACGACTAAGTTCAATAAATGGTTAGATAAAACTCCAGCGAATTATGAAGTTAACGAGCAAGTTGATTTGATCATCGCAGAGCGTAGTCAACTTGGTTATAAAGCTATCGTTAATGGTAAGCATTGGGGCATGATTTTCCCATCGGATGTTTTTGGTAAGCTTTACATCGGTAAAAAGCTGAAAGGCTTTATTAAGCACATTCGTGAAGATGGCAAAATCGACCTTGCTCTACAAAAAGTCGGTGTGGCGAAAATGGACGATCTTTCTAGTAAGATCCTTGACTTGCTAGAGAAGAAAGGCGGATTTTTGCCTTTGAATGACAAGTCTTCTCCTGAAGCGATTTTTGATGCTTTCCGCACAAGTAAAGGGACTTATAAAAAGACCATCGGTGGCTTATACAAGCAGGGTAAAATTGTCATTGAGAAAGACGGTATTCGTCTAGCGTAGTCCAAACTCACGTATAGTGGAACTACAGCCAAAAAAACGGCCCAAACTTTTCCTTTTTTTGGGCCTAGGGGAAACGGCTCCGCAGAGCCTGCGCTAAACTTGTCCAACAATAATTTTGTTGGTGAACATAGAGAGAAATGCCACATCAAAGCATTACTTTGATACAACTAGTTTAGTACAGCGTGTCCGGATCGCTAGCGAGCCCACTTGCTTTCATACTTACGAATTAAAAAGCCATCGCAAATACGATGGCTTTTCATTTATTTATGATTCGCTACTTCTTTAAAATAAGTTCTTATCTCGTACTAATTCGCGAGGGAGGCCATTCTTTATTCGGTTGCTTACCCATTTTCCAAGGCCAATGACTGCGCCTTGATAGGTGACAAGCACTTCGCCTTTACCTGTTTTCATTCCCTCAGGAATCGTTTGTGGGCGAACATCACGCCCCATGTACCATTCGCGCGCTTCTTCAATGGTTAGCTCGATGGCGTTTGCCTCAGAGCCCGTCGCTAATGCCGTTGCCACCTGATGCTGCCAACGGTAGCCATTTTTATGGGCTTCCGCGATCTTTATACCCATACGGGAGAAGCGTAATTCGCCGATCATCGGTTCTAAAGCATTAGGGAACAGCCAGACATCTTTATCGCGAAGCCATACAGAACTGTCATTTGGAAGTTTAATACCTAACGCGCTTTGGAGTTGTTGAGCAATTTCTGTCGATTCTTTTTTTGAAGTTTTAGCAAAGGGGAATTTCCCCATGCGCTTTTTGACTTCTGGCGCCTCAACAGCAGCCAGTTTGCGAATTCTTGCAACAAAGAACCCTTCACAGTCGTAGACCTGCGGGAAAATATGCAAAAAGCCTTCTTCAGTTAGAGCTGCCTCTGCGTTTTCAAACAAGTTCTCAAGGCTTTCAAACTCTACAGCATCCCCAAAGGTTTCTTTCAAGTGATGACAAACTTGTTGGTTTTCTTCTGTACTGAGCGTACATGTTGAGTAAACCATCACACCACCGGGCTTTAATGCATGGAAGGCGCTTTCAATAAGATCTTTCTGTGTGTCAGCGATGTCGAGTACGGAAGCTTGCGTCCAGTTTTTCATCGCATCTTCGTCTTTGCGAACGGTGCCTTCTCCAGAGCAAGGCGCGTCGAGCAAAACCGCATCAAATTGTTCTGGTAGCCAACCGCCAAAAACGCGTCCATCGAAGTTACTTAGTGCGGCGTTACGTACCCCACAACGTTCCACATTAGCGTGCAGTACTTTTACACGACTTGCGGCGTATTCATTGGCCACAAGTACACCTTCGTTGTTCATTAAAGCTGCAATTTGAGTGGTTTTTGAGCCTGGAGCGGCTGCGGTATCTAACACGGCATCGTAAGATTCATCATTCATAAACAGAGCAGATACCGGCATCATCGAACTGGCTTCTTGAATGTAGAATAAGCCAGACATGTGTTCTGCTGTGTTGCCTAATGGTACAACTGACTCATCCGCTTCAATCCAAAAACCTGTGTCACACCAAGGCACAGGAGAAAGCTTCCAGCCTTTTGTTTCTGCTCGTTCTAGAAACGCTTCAACGCTGATCTTCAACGTATTAACTCGAATACTTTTGCGCAGTGGCTTTTGGCAAGACGCGATAAAGTCTTCCATGTTGAGGTGAGCAGGAAGGATCGTTTGGATTTTTTCCAGAAACGCGTCTGGGATGTAAACATTAGGATGCAATGTGGGATCTCGTTTGCAGAATTTGTGGCAAATAATATACGAAAGCGAAGCAGAAACGAATAGTGACAAGGGCCGAGCATTAAAAAAGAGCAGCGATTGCTGCTCTTTTAAAGTGATCAAACTTCAATTGTACGTGAATTGAGCGTTATTCTACGGCTTAGGAATCGCTGTACGCCATTGAGTCCAACCTTCTTCAGCTTGTGGATACAAAAAGAAAGATTGCCCACTCTTTGCCGCTGGTGGAATAGTCGATTGCTCTGGCGTTGAAAACGCAATTCCTCCGCGAACTAAACTATCAAAGGTTCCCGCTTTGATGTTAGCGCCGGTAAGCCCGATGGAAACATCTACTCCTGAAACATTCCAGAACACACTGTTTTGACGAACGAGGTAAGCGTATTCAGGCTGTATTTTGATAGTCGTGACGATGCGATCAGCAAATTCTCCTAGGCTTACGTCGGTCACTTGGCCAACTTCCATCTGGCGGTAAAGAATAGGGGTACCGACTTGTACTGAGCCTCTTTGTTCACTTTGTAACGTAAACATGATTCCATGCACGCGTTCTGAACTATTTTCTAATTGAAAATCAAATTTAGCTTTACCTTTACCTGGTTCAACACTGATGGATTTCGACACCAACGCCCCGAGGTTTTTAACGCCACCTAAACCAATTTCTGGTTCAGTTAGCCAAAAATGTGAGCCTTCAACCGCAATGTTTTCTACGTATTCAGGTAGGATTCTTGCAGTGACTTCAACCATGTTACGACGAAAATTCGGTACAACCAGAGTGATTTCACCAACTTTAACACCTTGATATTCAATCGGCATTCCTTTAGCAATCTCTTGCGAACCGTCGGTTTCTAAAGCAATGACGCGCCCAAACTTGCGAGCGGTTTTTTGATCAGAATACAGCTTCCAGTTTTCTCCGATTTTGTTTTCAACGCCTGGCACGGAGTCAAAAGCGATGCCACCTTCGATTAACGACTTCAAAGGGTGTGCTTTCACACTGACGCCAGCTAATGATGCATCTATCTCAATCCCTGAACGATTCCAAAAAACGGTTTGTGGCGTTACAAGATAAGCGAAGCGGTTTTCGATAGTAGCCTTAATTAGTACTCCGCCGTCAACTAGTTGGAAATCGGAGACGTTACCAACTGGAAGATTACGATAGAGTAGAGGACTGCCTTTGGAAATCGGCGGCAATTCAGAAGCAAATAGTGTTAGCGCCCTAGAGCCACTTTGATTGTACTGCGCCAATTCAGCCAATGATTCATTTTGGAACAGTTGATACTCTTTTTGAATATCCTGCTTGCCTTCGCTCACAAAACTAATTGACCCGGTTAACAACTGCTTTGCTGGAGGAACGGTAACGCTGAGCCCGGATTCAGTTAACTCTGCTGATGCACTGCCGGTTACATAAAAACGATTGTTTGATTTGATCAGATGTTTGTATTCATGGTCAATCAATACATCCATAAATACTTCGTGTTGTGATTTTTTATCTTCCTTAACTAGGCCCACTTTGATGATTGAACCAACAACGATGCCTTTATAAAGTACATTGGCACCGCTATCTAGGCCAAACGAATTGTCGGACACCAACCGAATCGCGATGGACTTTTCTTGCTGTTGGTTAAACACGTTTTTACGAATGGCAGTAAAGCGGCGAGAGCGTTCACCCGCGCCCGGCACGATCGTTAAGAAGTTTCCTCGCACTAAATTAGCAATGTTTTCAACACCAGAAAGGGACACTTTTGCTTCTTCTAAAACAAATCGAGTACCTGTCGTCAGCATGTCACTAAAAGCGGGTTGAATTGCCGCTGACGCCAATATCACTTCTCGACCTTCGGAAAGGCTCAAGTCCGTAACTTGGCCAATTTCGATTCCGCGATACATAATTGGAGCGCCTTCTCCGCTTATCTTGCTGTCATCAGGTAGGACGATTTTAACCGCGATGCCTCGACCAGCAGTTTTCAAATCTTTATACAAACGGAACTCGGTGTTCTCTTCTACAGGCTCACCATCATCCGGAGAGTCGACGGCGATGGCGCCACCTAGGAGGGCACTCATGCTTTCTAGTCTTACATCGACACCTTCAAAACCGATGCTGGCACCAATTCCACTGACGTTCCAGAATCGACTGCGGTTGTTAATGATATGTCGGTATTGATCCTGAATGTTGGCCTGAATAGTGATAGATTTTGCATCTTCATCTAGCTGGTAACTGTACACTTCACCGATTGGGATTTTCTTATAAACAATTTGAGAGCCAACCGATACACCACCTAAATCACGGCTTTTGAGCTTAATATTCAAACCTTGGGAAACGCGTAAATCTGTTGGGGCAGAATCTAACGCATGGAATGTTGTCTCAAACTCTTGACCATCTCCGGGTTGAATCGAGATGTAGTTACCTGAGACGAGCGCATCCAGTCCGGAAACTCCCGTTAGGCTAGCTGTTGGTTTTACTAACCAAAAGCGTGTTTTATCGTTCAGTAACTTTGCAGCTTCAGGATAGATATCAGCATCGACATAAATACTGCCGAGATCTTCGGTGAGGTTAATGTCTCTTACCATGCCGACTTCTAATCCTTGGTAACGGATAGTGGTTCGGCCGGCGACCAGACCAGCGGCATCAGAAAAATAGATTTGCACTCGTTGTCCTGCATCGTGTATCGACTTCACAACAAGCCAGCCAGCTAAGACCATGGTCAAAATTGGCAACAGCCAAAGAGGAGATATGCCTTTACTCCGCTTTACATCTGGTACGTATGACGTTTGAGAACTGTTCTGATCACTCATTCATTGACTCTTTTTCTGATTGTTTTGGGCTTGTTTGGTCCCAGATTAGCCTTGGATCAATACTTTCTGCTGCAAGCATGGTCAATACAACGACAACACCAAATGCTACCGCGCCATATCCTGGTGTGAAATCCAGTATCTGACCACGATCGACTAACGTCATCATGATAGAAATAACAAACAAATCCATCACAGACCATTTACCGATCCATTTAACAACAAAGTAAACCATCATTCGTTGTCTCTTAAACACCGAACGTTTGAATTGGATGCAAAGCATGATGTAGGCGAGCCCAAGTATTTTAATCACCGGGACAACGATACTGGCAACAAAAATGATCGCAGCGATTCCATACATGCCGCTTTTTACCAAACCAGCCACGCCTGAAAAAATAGTGTCCTCCAAACGCTTACCATTGGTAAGCAAGATGGAAATAGGGATCAGGTTAGCGGGGAAGATGGCGACCGTTGCTGCGATGAGGTAAGCCCATGTTTTCTGAATGGAGTTTGGCTTGCGATGATATAACTCGTGATGACAACGCTGGCAATGGTCACCTTCAGGCTGGGACAAGTGGCATTCATGGCAATGCACATCTTTATGCTCAAAAGCATATAAACTTTCTGGTTTCCAAGCTTCCCAATAACGACGCACGCTGATTCTTGAAACTAACAAAACGGTAAATATCTGCAAAAGAACCAGACCAATTAACCCTGGGCCGACGAAAATGTCGGAATAATCTTGGAGTTTAAAACAGGAAATGGCGATGCTAACTAAGAACACATCCAACATAACCCAATGCTTCAAATGTTGAATTAGCCACAGTGAGATACGAAGCCCACGGAACCATCGTTGATGTAAAGAAATATGCGCCGTTACCACTGAAACACAAACCGTCAGTGGCGCTAGAGAGCTACAAAATAGAATGAGCAATGAAAGAAGAACAAATCCTTCTTCCATCAATGTGATCATCCCTGAAGGCAGGGTTGCCGGAATCATCACACCAAAGAGTCGGATGCTAATAAAGTTAAAAAAGTGCGATGGAATAAATAGTAGGATACAGGTTATCGCGACGGCTAGATTACCAGAGAGGCTAGGGCTACCTCCGCGATATAATTGTGTACCACAACGAGGGCAGTGTGCATTTTTGCCATGGGGTAAGTCGACGATGTCGACAGGCAATTCACAACCTTGGCACAAACGTACGTTATTGGGTTGCATGGCGTGCTTAGACAGAGAGGTCATAACGACCTCTCTAGCTTGAACGATTTAAGCGTGGGACTGTATGCCCCCATATAAGGTTTGATATAAGCCTTCTTGCTCAACTAACTCACCATGAGTACCTGTTTGCGTCACTTTCCCATCTTCAAGCACGTAGATCAAATCGGCTTGTTTCACAGCGGATAGTCGGTGCGCAACGATTAATGTTGTTCTACCACGTAAGAACTCGGTCAGTGCTTTGTGTAAAGCCGCTTCAGTAGCGGTATCTAGCGCAGACGTGGCTTCGTCTAAAATAACAAATTGAGGATTACTCAGCACCATTCTAGCAATGGCAAGCCGTTGTCGTTGACCTCCTGACAAACGAATGCCATTACGACCAACTTGAGTATCCAAGCCGTGGTTCAGTTGAGAAATAACATCATGCAGCTGAGCCACTTCAAGCGCACGCCAAAGTGACATTTCGTCAAAATTCCCACCAAGCGTTAGATTATGCCTCAAGGTATCGTTAAATAGTATAGGTTGCTGTAATACCACGGCAATTTTGTCGCGAATTACTTCAAAACCAATATCTTCTGTTAATTCATCATTAAAGCGAATGCTACCGGAGTTTTGACGGTAAACCCCAATAAGTAATTGTATCAAGGTTGACTTACCACCGCCGCTTGCACCAACCAACGCCACTTTCTTTCCTGCCGGCATATGTAAAGAAAGATTATCTAGGACTTTGTTTTCATTATTGTAAGAGAAATTAATGTTTTCTACTTTAACATCAACTTCTCTACCTTCTTTGAAAGGATTTACCTTAGGAACCGGTCTCTGCTCTTCTTCTAACTCTAATAAGTCGTTGATGCGTTTTAATGCGGCTTTAGCGCTGTACCAAGAAAACTGAATCCCAAGCAACTCTTGAACAGGAGAAAGCATGAACCATAGGTAACCAAAAACGGCAAATATTTGGCCAATAGTAAGGTCACTGAACATGACCATTAACATTGCGACAGCTCTGAATAATTCAAAGCCGATCAAAAAGAGAAGAAAAGAAACGCGACCAGCCGCTTCAGATTGCCAAGCATACTTGTCTGCATCAACGCGAACTTGGTTCGCACTGTCTTTGAGTTGCTGGAGAAATTCTCGCTCTTTATTGGCCGCGCGTAGTTGGTAGATTCCATCTAATGTTTCAACTAAACGGTTTTGGAAAATTTCAAAAGAATGATTTTCCTTCCGTTTCAGATGTTTAACCATACTGCCTAGTTTACGTGAGAAGTAAATGACAATAGGGTTAACTAACAGGATAAACAGACCAAGTCGCCAATCGAGCCAAAGTAGAACGATAGCAGTACCAATAACAGTCAGAAAACTGATAACGAATTTTGCTAACGTAGAACCAATAAATTTATCAATGGTCTCAATGTCAGTGATAAGGTGTGCGTTGATTCCTCCGCTACCTTTGGTCTCGTATTGTCGGATGCTGATACGGCCGAGTTTGTCGATCATTTTACTGCGCATCTCAAACGTGATGGTTTTTGAAACAAGCGTAAATTGTCGGCTTTGAAGGATATTTAATCCTTGGCTCGCAGCTCGCATAAGAACAACCAAGAACAGGGTGAAGAAAATATAGCCTGTCGGAGTGTGCCACGCTTCAGGGAGAATGGCATTCATGGCATCTAAGCCTTTTGCAGGTTGGTCCAATAAGACCTCATCAACCATCAAAGGCATGAGGAGGGGAATTGGAACACTAATCAAGGTTGCAAGCACCGCTATCAAGTTCGCTATGATCAGCTTGGACTTGTGCTTTTTTACTTGTGTTATCAACCAAGAACGGCTAATAGTGTCATTTTTCAGAAGCATTGTAATTGAGAATAAGTCCTATTATAAAGTAGGGCTGCATTTTAGCGCCATACATTGAGAATGGAAGCTTTTATAGTAAGTAGGAAGTTAATATGAACTTAGAACAATACCAAAGACTAACCAAACAAGCTGTTGCTCTAATTGAGTCTGAACCAGACTTTATTGCGAACCTAGCAAACTTGAGCTCATTGCTTTTCATGGAACTTGACGATCTTAACTGGGCAGGCTTTTACCTAACAAAAGGTGAAGAGCTTATTCTTGGTCCGTTCCAAGGAAAACCAGCTTGTGTTCGTATCCCAATGGGTCGAGGCGTCTGCGGTACTGCTGCACAAACTAATACTATACAAAGAGTATACGACGTTCACGAATTTGAGGGGCATATTGCGTGCGATGCAGCGAGCAATTCAGAAATTGTGATTCCATTTTCTATTAATGGAAAGGTGGTTGGTGTACTTGATATTGATAGTCCAAGTATTGGCCGATTTAATGAAACAGACGAAGAAGGTCTCACTCATTTCATGGTTGAAGTAGAAAAGCTGCTTAATTCACACGCGAACGACGCATAAATTAGCCTTCGAGTGTGGTTTTTCCTTGGCATGTCACTATAATACGAGAATATTTTTTCTTAATGCTCGCGGAAATCCGCTCAAATCAGGACCCCTCATGACTGAAAAGTTAAAAAACAGCAAAGAAGTTATTGCATATATTGCTGAATGTTTCCCTAAGTGCTTTACTTTAGAAGGTGAAGCAAAACCTCTGAAAATTGGTATTTTTCAAGATCTTGCGGAACGTCTAAATGAAGACGAAAAAGTAAGCAAAACACAGCTTCGTGCAGCGTTAAGACAGTACACTTCATCATGGCGTTACCTACACGGTGTAAAACCAGGTGCAGTACGTGTAGACCTAGATGGCAACCCTTGTGGTGAGCTAGAAGAAGAGCACGTTGAACACGCGAAAGCGACACTTGCAGAAAGCAAGGCGAAAGTTCAGGCTCGTCGTAAAGAACAAGCACAAAAAGCTCGTGAAGAGGGTAAGGCGAAAGCGAAACCTGCGGCTAAAAAGCCTCAACAGCCTCGTCGTACTAATAAACCAAAAGTACAAAAACCAACTAAGCCTGTAGAAACGCGCGCTCTAAATGCTGATGAAATCACAGTAGGTAACGCAGTTAACGTGAACATGGGCAAAGGAAACATGGCAGCGACCATTGTTGAAATCAATAAGGATGATGTACGTGTTCAACTTGCTAACGGCCTACAAATGGTTGTGAAAGCGGAGCACTTGCGCGCATAAAGGAGATACTCCTACGCATGAATTGCCGTTCAAAAGTGACCCTGATTGCTGCTAGCTTATGGCTAGCAGCATCAGCTCAGGCTCTTGAAGCCAAACTACATAAAGATGACCTGCCGGTTCTTTCTCCTGAAGTTCAGCATGAAACAGCTAGCAAACGAGTCACCTCGCGATTTACCCGCTCTCATTATAAGCACTTCAGCCTCAATGATGATTTCTCTAAAGCGATCTTTGAACGCTATGTAGAGTTGCTTGATTACAATAGAAATATTTTCACTCAAGCAGACATCAACTCATTTAAAAATTGGTCAGTCGAGCTTGATGATCAGCTTAAATCGGGCAACAACCAAATTGCTTTTGATGTTTACAACCTCTCAATGCAGAAGCGTTTCGATCGTTTTGCTTATGCGTTAACTCTACTCGATGAAGAGATCAAGTTTGATACCGATGACGAGATAGAGTTAGACCGCTCTGAGGCCGCATGGCCAAAAGACGAAGCAGAGCTCAACGAGTTGTGGCGCAAGCGTGTGAAATATGACGCGTTAAATCTGAAACTGACTGGCAAAGAGTGGCCAGAGATTAAAGAAGTTTTAGAGAAGCGTTATAACAACGCGATGAAGCGCATCACACAGACCAACAATGAAGACGCATTTCAGTTGTATATGAATGCCTTCGCGCGACAGGTTGACCCTCATACAAGCTACCTTTCTCCACGTAATGCCGAGCAATTCCAATCGGAAATGAATCTTTCTCTAGAAGGCATCGGCGCCGTTTTGCAAATGACAGACGATTACACAGTAATTCGTTCACTTGTTGTTGGCGGTCCGGCCTCAAAGAGTAAGCAACTTGGTGAAGGGGACCGAATCACTGGTGTTGGACAAGACGGTGAAGAAATTGTCGACGTGATCGGTTGGCGTCTGGATGATGTTGTTCAGTTAATCAAAGGCCCTAAAGGCACAAAGGTTAATCTACAGATCTTGCCAGAAGGTAACGATGCTAAGAGTTACATTGTCACAATTGTTCGTGACAAAGTTCGCTTAGAAGATCGTGCGGTTAAGTCAGAAATCATCGAAAAAGACGGTAAGAAGATTGGTATTTTAGAAGTACCAAGTTTCTACGTCGGCTTATCGAAAGACACCGATAAATTACTATCTGAGTTGAAAACCAAAAACGTTGACGGCGTAATCGTTGATCTACGTAACAATGGTGGTGGTGCGCTAACAGAAGCGACGGCATTGACAGGTTTATTCATTAAAGAAGGTCCTGTAGTTCAAGTTCGTGACAGCTATGGCCGCATCAAGGTGAATGCCGATACCGATGGAAAAGTGAGTTATGATGGCCCATTGACGGTATTGATTAACCGCTACAGTGCTTCAGCATCTGAAATTTTTGCAGCGGCAATGCAAGATTATAATCGTGCAATCATCTTAGGTGAAAACTCTTTCGGTAAAGGTACAGTTCAGCAACATCGTTCACTGAATCATATTTACGATCTTTTCGATAAAGAGCTAGGTTATGTTCAGTACACGATTCAGAAGTTTTATCGTATTGACGGTGGAAGTACGCAAAATCGTGGTGTTGCACCAGATATTTCGTACCCAACGCCAATTGAGGCTTCTGAAACAGGTGAAAGTGTTGAAGACAATGCTTTACCTTGGGATCAGATTGATAAAGCACAATATCAAACGTTTCCAAGTAACGACGCCTTAGTTGAAAAACTTACTGCTCTTCATAACAAGCGTATTTCTGATGAAATGGAGTTCCGCTTTATCAATGAAGACATCGAGAAATATCGTAAAGAAAAAGACGATAATACTTTGTCTTTGAACGAAAAAGTTCGTAAAGCTGAATCGGATAAAGCGGAAGCCCTTCGATTACAACGCATAAATGAACGTCAAGTTGCTTTGGGTAAAAAAGCATTCAAAACATTGGATGACATACCAAAAGACTACGAGGCTCCTGATGTTTATTTAGATGAGTCTGTCGCGATTATGGTCGATCTACTTAAGCAGGAAAATCAGTCATAATAACTGGCAATTTAGAATAAAAAGAGTGAGTCTTTCAGATTCACTCTTTTTTTATGCCTTTTTGTCTTCCGCTGTCTCGATATCGAGCAAGATATTCGCTTATTTTCCCCCAATAATTTACGTGATCTACATCTAAAATTTCGCGAAAGTGAAGACTACTGGCTAAGCTAAAAGAAAACGATAAGGATGCCGATATGAAGTGGTTCTTTATTTTACTTAGCTTTTGCTGCTTTAGTGTGGTTGGTGGAGAAAACACCAGAGAAGATGAATTAAGTCACTTTGACACGCCGTTTCTCATCGGAGACTGGTATTTAATGAACCCAAACCCCGAAGAGTCGGCTGAAAACTTTCGCGCGATCAAACTCTCATTAGGTTCGGACTACAGCTTTTCTATTGATATTCAAAAGAAAGACTATTCCGTTGACCATTGGGAAGGGCTGTATAACGCAAATGAAGACACCATCGTTCTTGGTTTAAACACCGACGAGCCTCAAATTTATGCCTATCGCAACAACCATAATACGCTTGATCTTAATGGTGTAACATTCACTAAGGGATTATCCAATTCACTTGCAGGTATTTGGTCTAGCTCTCACGTATCTGGCGACGGTCTTGTGGCAAACAACATTAATCAGATGGATTTGATACTTCAACCTGATTTCGTGTTCATGTTTAGGGTTTCGAACGAAGAAGGGGATGAGTCCATCAAACAAGGTGTGTTTTACACAGAAGATGAGTTTCTGGTTCTGTTGTATGAAAATGGCGAGCATGGAACCACGTATAAGCTCAACAAGAATGAGCTAACGATCGAAGATTCCAATGGTGATATGTACGCCGTACTCAATAGAGTTACGCCATGATGCCTTTAACATGCGCCAAATTACGCGTGCGTACGGTAAGTCATTAATGTTGTTTAAATGTTAATCAAAAAACGGAGCTAGAGCACTAAAAGCTCCGTTTTTTGATGGAAAGACTTGTATTCTGATACCACAACCCCTACAAATAGCTTATATAGTGATACCAGAACTGCATTTTTGATCATGCAGTCTGGTATTTTTGTTGTTCGACATACAAGGATTTATGCTCATGTCTCAAGCTCCCCTGGCCAAATATCGTAAAGATTATAAAGAGCCATCTCATGCGATTACTGATATCGATCTTACTTTTGATCTATATGACAATGACACAATCGTTACGGCGGTATCAAAAGTTGCTCAAAAAGGCGATACAACAACGCTAGAACTCGATGGCGAAGGGCTTGAGCTACGCGCTGTAAAAGTAAATGGTGAGGATTGGGCTCATCACGATGTGAAGGAGTCATCGCTGGTACTGACCGATCTTCCATCCGAGTTTGAACTTGAAATCGTCACCAAAATTGATCCTGAAGCGAATACAGCACTCGAAGGTTTGTACAAATCAGGCGGCGCATTTTGTACTCAGTGTGAGGCTGAGGGCTTCCGCCGTATCACGTACTATCTAGACCGTCCGGATGTTCTAGCAAAATACACAACAAAAGTGATCGCAGATAAAGCGGCTTACCCATATTTGCTGAGCAATGGTAACCGAATTGCAGAAGGTGATGCAGAGAACGGTCGTCATTGGGTTCAATGGCAGGATCCGCATCCAAAACCAGCTTACTTGTTCGCCCTTGTTGCAGGCGACTTTGATGTATTGCGTGACAAATATACAACGATGTCAGGTCGCAGTGTTGATTTAGAAATCTTTGTTGATAAAGGTAACTTAGATCGTGCAGGTCATGCGATGACATCTTTGATCAACTCGATGAAGTGGGATGAGGAACGCTTTGGCCTGGAATACGATCTGGATATTTATATGATCGTTGCTGTTGATTTCTTCAACATGGGTGCAATGGAAAACAAAGGCTTGAACATTTTTAACTCAAAATATGTTCTGGCGAACGATCAAACTGCGACAGATCGTGACTATTTAGGTATCGAAGCTGTGATCGGTCATGAGTACTTCCACAACTGGACTGGCAACCGTGTCACTTGTCGTGACTGGTTCCAACTAAGTCTAAAAGAAGGCTTAACCGTATTCCGTGACCAAGAATTCTCTTCTGACTTAGGTTCTCGTGCTGATAACCGTATTGATAACGTACGTATTATTCGTGGTCCTCAATTTGCGGAAGATGCAAGCCCAATGTCTCACCCGATTCGTCCTGACAAAGTCATTGAGATGAATAACTTCTACACGCTAACGGTGTATGAAAAGGGCAGCGAAGTTATTCGCATGTACCATACACTCCTTGGCGAAGAGGGCTTCCAAAAAGGAATGAAACTTTATTTTGAACGTCACGATGGTACCGCCGCGACGTGTGAAGACTTTGTTTCTGCAATGGAAGATGCCACCGGTGTTGATTTAAAACAGTTCCGTTTGTGGTACAGCCAATCGGGTACACCAACGCTACGCGTAAATAGCGAATACAACGCTGATGCAAAAACTTACGCACTAACGGTAGAGCAATTTACGGAGCCGACGCAAGACCAAGCAGAAAAACAAGCGCTGCATATTCCGTTCGATATCGAGTTGTATGATTCGAAAGGTCGAGTTATCCCACTGGTGATTAACGGTGAATCTGTTCATAACGTGCTGGATATTAAACAAGATAAGCAAACGTTCGTATTTGAAAATGTCGAAGAACAGCCAGTGCCATCTTTGTTGCGTGAATTCTCGGCACCAGTCAAATTAGAATACGATTACAGCGATGACGAGTTAGTCTTCTTGATGAAGCACGCAACGAACGATTTTGCTCGATGGGACGCTAGCCAAATGCTATTGGCTAAATACATTCGTCAGAATGTGAAAAATGTTCAAGCGGGACAAGAAGTATCACTTTCTGAAGGTGTGATAGATGCTTTCCGCGGTGTGCTGTTGGATGAAACGCTTGAGCCAGCTTTCATTGCTCAAGTTTTCTCTATGCCTTCAATCAATGAGATTACTGGTTGGTACCAGCAAATTGATATCGATGCCGTAGACAAAGTGCTAAACAGCATTACAGTGTCACTTTCTAAGGAATTAGAAGATGAGCTAAGTGCGACTTATCACACGCTTAAGCAAACAGAGTATACGATCGACCATGCTGCAATTGGCAAGCGTGCTTTACGTAACCGTTGCCTTCAGTACCTAGCATATACGGAAAAAGGTAATGATTTAGTCAACGCACAATACGCATCTGCAAATAACATGACAGATACGATTGCTGCGATGAGTGCTGCAAATAACGCTCAGCTCGAGTGTCGTGAAGCACTTATGGCTGATTACAGCGATAAATGGAAGCACGATGGTTTGGTTATGGATAAGTGGTTTGCACTGCAAGGTAGCAATCCTGCAGAGGATGCTCTTGAAAAAGTAAAAGCAACCATGAACCACGAAGCATTTAGTTTGAAAAATCCGAACCGTACGCGCAGCTTAATTGGCTCGTTCTTAAGTGCGAACCCTGTACGTTTCCATGATAAATCCGGTGTAGGTTACCAGTTTGCCGGTGAAATTCTTCGCCAACTAAATGATTCGAACCCACAAGTAGCTTCTCGAATGATTGATCCTTTGCTTAAGTTCCGTAAATACGATGAAGCTCGCCAAGCAATGATTCGTGCAGAACTTGAAAAGCTCAAAGCAATGGATAATCTTGCTAAAGATCTATTCGAAAAAGTGACTAAAGCACTAGACGAATAGTAAACAACACAATAGGGTGGTCATTAAGGCCACCTTATTTGTTTATGTCACTTAGTTTTCACTTCATGAACTATTACTACTTCAATCTCAACATTTCATATCAAACGTTTTTATCTCATTATTCTGGTGCGGCAAGTGTTGTTCAAGTTGTCACACACAACGGTTTGCGTTTGCAGTTACCCGCCGCGAGATTTAGACCATTTCTTAGTCAATTGGGCGTTAGAGGCCAGTTTAGACTAACAACTGACCAAAATAATAAGTTTCTTAAGTTAGAAACTCTGTGATGTATTGTATTTGCAGAGAGTTAAATAGGAATCTTAGTCACAGAATCGGACATTTCACCTCTTACCACTACGATTAGTTGTTAAACATTTGTAATTATGCTTTTACAATGGGCACATGCATTACCTATGCTTAGTTTCTAAGGTAACAACCTAGCTACTAAGTCCCCCTACAAAACAACAATTCTAATGTGGAGTGTGAATATGACCGCGCGTGAAAATGTAGTGCCGGTTCTGCTTGAAAAGGTTTACCAACTGATTCAAGACAAACTCGAGCTTTCTCACCAAACGCTTGTAACTAAACTTGCTCAACACTTATTCAGTAACATTGCTGATGATGATCTAATTCAGCGAAACGAATCCGACCTTTATGGTGCTGTCGTTAGCCTTTGGCACCATATCAATGAAAAAAAACCAGAAGAGATTTCGGTTCGAGTATTTAACCCGACCGTAAGTCGTCAAGGCTGGCAATCCACACACACAATCGTAGAAATTGTTGTTCCAGATAGTCCATTCTTAGTGGACTCAGTCAAAATGGCTTTAGCACGTTTGGATCTTGTTTGTCACCTAATGTTGAATAACCCAACACAGATTCAGCGTGATAAAAAAGGCCAAGTTACAGACGTAAACGGTGAGGGTGGTGTTCTTCAATCACTTTTCCACATAGAGGTAGACCGCCTTACTAGTAAAGACGAGATGCAAGCGCTTAAAGAAGAGCTGTTAAGAATTCTATCTGATACTCGCTTAGTCGTTGATGACTGGAAGCAGATGGTTGATAAGCTTAAGTTTGTTACTGATGAACTTGAGAAAAATAAAGATCGTGTTTCTATCCAAACTGATCGTATGGATGAAACGATCGCATTTCTTCGTTGGTTAGAAGATCATAACTTTACCTTTATGGGTTATAAAGATTATGACTTAAAAGAGGTCAATGGTGATACCGAACTTGTTCCTGCTAAAGAAAAAGGACTAGGTCTGTTTGCTGATGACAAGCGCGTGCGTAGCGTCAAGCTCTCTGAATTATCAGATTCAGCGCGATTAGAAGCGAAAAAACCATACGCTCTGATCATCACCAAAGGTAACAAAGCATCTCGTATCCACCGTCCAGCTTATACTGATTACATCGGTATTAAAAAGTTTGATAAAAACGGTAAAGTAATAGGTGAGCATCGCTTTACTGGTTTATATACCTCCGCTGTTTACAACCAAGCGGTACAAAGTATTCCTCTGATCCGTGAAAAAGTTGACCGTATCCTTGAAGCAAGTGGATACCGTCACGGATCATACTCATACAAAGCATTGCACAATATCTTAGAAAACTACCCACGCGACGAGTTGCTTCAAGCTAATGAAGAAGAACTGCTTGAGGTGGGAATGGGTGTTGTACAAATGCAAGATCGTGACTTGCTGCGTTTGTTTGTTCGTAAAGACCCATTTGGTCGTTTCTTCAGTTGCATGGTTTATGTCACTAAAGATCGTTACAACACAGAATTGCGTCGTCAAACTCAACGCATTCTTAAGCAGTACTTTGGTTGCGAGCAAGAGGTTGAATTTACAACGTACTTCTCAGAAAGCCCACTAGCGAGAACACATTACATTGTTCGTGTAGACAATAACAACATTGACGTAGACGTGAAAAAGATCGAGCAAAATCTAATGGAAGTTTCTACCTCTTGGGATGACAGACTAAAAGAATCCATCATTGCTAACTTTGGTGAAAGTAAAGGCCTTCCTCTTTCAAAAGAATATATGAGTGCGTTCCCTCGCTCATACAAAGAGGACATGATGCCAGGTTCTGCGGTTGCAGATATCGAGCGCTTAGAAGCGTTAAGTGATGATAATAAACTTGGCATGTTGTTCTACCGACCTCAAGAAGAGGGTGCAGATTCCAAAGCTGTCCGCTTAAAGTTATACCATCGCGATGAACCAATTCACCTTTCTGACGTAATGCCGATGTTGGAAAACCTTGGTTTGCGTGTGATTGGCGAATCGCCATATGAGATCGAGAAAAACAACGGGCAGACTTTCTGGATCCTTGACTTCTCTATGCTGCATAAGAGCGAGAAAACCGTTGACCTTCGTGAAGCTCGTGATCGTTTCCAACAAGCATTTGCTGCCATTTGGGCGGGTAATCTTGAAAGTGATGGTTTCAACCGATTGTTATTAGGTGCGTCGTTATCTGGCCGTGAGATTTCCATTCTTCGTGCTTACGCACGATACATGCGCCAAGTAGGCTTCCCATTCAGTCAGCAGTACATCGAAGACACGCTAAGCCACTACCCAGACTTAGCGACAGGTCTAGTCAAGCTGTTCACCAAGCGATTTGATCCGAAACACAAAGGCAGCGAGAAAGGCCAAAACGATCTAATTAAAAAGCTAACAGAGCAGTTGGATCGTGTAGAGAGCTTGGATGATGATCGTATTATTCGTCGTTATATTGAAATGATCATGGCGACGCTTCGTACCAACTACTACCAAGTAGACGAGAATAAGCAGCCTAAGCCTTGGTTATCTTTGAAAATGAAGCCAAGCGATATTCCTGAGATTCCGCAGCCTGTACCTGCATTCGAGATCTTTGTTTACGCACCAGATATTGAAGGTGTTCACCTTCGTGGTGGAAAAGTGGCTCGTGGTGGTTTGCGTTGGTCAGATCGTCAAGAAGACTTCCGTACGGAGATTCTTGGCTTAGTAAAAGCGCAACAGGTTAAGAACACTGTAATTGTACCAGTGGGTGCAAAAGGCGGCTTCGTTTGTAAACGCCAGCCATCTCTCACCACTCGTGATGAAATTTTTGCGGAAGGTCAGCGTTGTTACAAACGCTTTATCCGTGCACTGCTAGATGTGTCAGATAACATCATTGAAGGAGAGGTGGTACCACCACAAAACGTTGTTCGTCACGATGAAGATGACCCATATCTAGTAGTGGCTGCCGATAAAGGCACAGCAACCTTCTCAGATTTGGCAAACTCTGTTTCTGCAGAATACAACTTCTGGCTAGGTGACGCATTCGCTTCAGGTGGTTCAAACGGTTACGATCACAAAGCAATGGGTATCACCGCAAAAGGTGGTTGGGAATCTGTTAAACGTCACTTCCGTGAAATGGGCATCAACTGTCAGACCACTGATTTTACTGCAATCGGTGTAGGTGATATGGCAGGTGACGTGTTCGGTAACGGTATGCTGTTATCGAAGCATATTCGATTGCAAGCTGCGTTTAACCACATGCATATCTTTATTGATCCAAATCCAGATTCAGCCAGCAGCTGGGAAGAGCGTAACCGCTTGTTTAATCTGCCAAGATCAAGCTGGGAAGATTACAACAAAGACTTGATCTCTCAAGGTGGTGGCATCTTCTCTCGTCGATCAAAATCGATCCAGTTGACGCCAGAAATTCAGAAAATGTTAGGTACTAAGAAAGCATCTTTAGCGCCTAACGATCTGATAAAGATGATCTTGAAAATGAAAGTCGATCTGCTTTGGAATGGTGGTATCGGCACTTACGTTAAATCATCGACAGAAACTCATACAGATGTTGGCGACCGTGCTAACGACATGCTGCGCATTGACGGCCGTGACTTAAGAGCCAAAGTGGTTGGCGAAGGTGGTAACTTGGGTATGACTCAGCTTGGTCGTATCGAATACGCACTAACTGGCGGTCGAGTGAACACGGACTTCGTTGATAACGTAGGTGGCGTTGACTGTTCGGATAATGAAGTCAACATCAAGATCTTCCTCAATGGACTGGTTTCAAATGGCGATCTTACGGTTAAGCAACGTAACCAAATTCTAGAGTCTATGGAAGACGAAGTGGGTGAAATTGTCTTGGATGATGCTTACCGTCAGTCGGAGTCGATCTCTGTTACTGAACAGCAAGGTGTTGGCATTGTTAAGGAGCAAATTCGATTCATCCACACTATGGAGAAAGCAGGGTACTTGGATCGTGCTCTCGAATACATTCCTGATGATGAAACGCTAATCGAGCGTGAAAAACAGGGACTAGGTCTGACTCGCCCTGAGCTATCAGTATTAGTTGCCTACGGTAAAATGGTACTTAAACAGCAACTTGTTACGGATGAAATCGCAAATGATGAATTCCATGCAAAACAACTTGTTGAATATTTCCCAAGTGCGTTACGACGTAACTATAAAGATCAAATGGTTAATCACCCACTGCGAGCTGAAATTATCGCTACAGCATTGGCTAACCAGATGGTTAATGAAATGGGCTGTAACTTCGTTACTCGTTTGCAAGAAGAAACTGGTGCAAGTGTTGTCGATATTGCCAACGCTTACAGTGCGGCTAGAGAAATCTTTGATTTAGAAGAAATCCTCAAGCAAACTCGCAAACTTGATAACGTTGCGACAGCGCAAGCTCAATACGAAATTATGTTTTACGTGCGCCGAGCACTGCGTCGAATTGCACGCTGGTTGCTTCGTAACCGTAGCGGCAAATGCACGGTCGGTGAGTTGATTGCTATCTACAAGCAAGATGTCAATGTTATCACTGAAACCCTAGACACTATGTTAGTTGAGTCTGAAGTTGAAGAACACAATGAGTTGGCTCAAGGTTGGATAGAGAAAGGGGTTGAAGAGAAACTCGCTCACCAAGTTGCCCGCTTATCAAGCTTACAATCTGCACTGGATATTTCATCAGTAGCAAGTGAAACAGGTAAAACGGTTGAGCAAGCATCGAAACTCTACTTTAACTTGGGTGACCGTTTATCGTTGCATTGGTTCTTGAAGCAAATTAATAGCCAAGCCGTTGATAACAACTGGCAAGCACTTGCAAGAGCGGCATTCCGTGAAGATCTGGACTGGCAACAACGTCAACTTACCGCTCAGGTACTGACTTGTGGCTGCTCAACCGAAGAGCTTGACGTGATGGCTGCGTTAGAAGATTGGATTGAAACTAACGAGCAATCGTTGCACCGCTGGGAGAGTATCTTAAACGAGTTCAAAGTTGGCTCAGTACACGAATTTGCTAAGTTCTCTGTAGCACTTCGAGAGCTAGTACTTTTAAACCTCAACTGCTCATCGAAAGAGTAGTGGAATAATCAAGTCATAAGTAAAAGCCTCGTTATTTAACGGGGCTTTTTATTATCTATTATTCACATTTGGAACGAAAATAGTTACATTGTCACATTGAATTGAAATTAAAACAGAGTGAAATCGATTGCTTTTAAGCGGTTAGTTACGATTTTTATCGCAGAAACTTGATTGTAATTGTTTGTTTTATATTTAAAAATCTTATAAAGATATAGGTTTTTACTTATTACGTTCATTTTCATTGAATTACGATGAAAAACGGTAAATAATATTGTCCCGTTTATACGGGGCTTTTTTCTTTCGGAGGCACAATGCTTTACCGTCTAGCCAGAACTGGCTTTTTCCAACTCGATGCCGAGAAGGCACATGATCTTGCAATCAAGAACTTCCAACGCTTTAACGGCACACCACTTGATCTCTTTTACCGCCAACAGTTACCAACTCGTCCAGTTGAGTGTATGGGTCTAACATTCCGTAACCCTGTTGGTCTTGCGGCTGGTTTAGATAAAAACGGCGAATGTATTGAAGCATTTGATGCCATGGGCTTTGGCTTTGTCGAAGTCGGCACTGTAACGCCACGACCACAACCAGGTAATGATAAACCACGCTTATTCCGTTTAGTGGAAGCAGAAGGGATCATCAACCGCATGGGCTTTAATAACCTAGGCGTTGATAATTTGATCGAGAATGTTAAACGAGCAAAATTCAATTGTGTTCTCGGAATTAATATCGGTAAAAATAAAGATACGCCAATTGAGAAAGGGGCAGAGGACTACCTGATTTGTATGGAAAAAGTGTATGAGTATGCTGGCTATATTGCAGTAAACATCTCATCGCCAAACACTCCAGGTCTTCGTTCACTTCAATATGGTGAAGCGCTTGATGAACTGCTTTCCGAATTAAAAGCGAAACAAGCGGAGTTATCAGAGAAGTACAACAAGTATGTCCCGTTAGCATTAAAGATTGCGCCAGATTTAAGTGACGATGAAATCTGCCAAATCTGCGATTCTTTATTGAAAAACAATATAGATGGTGTGATCGCGACTAACACAACTTTGGATCGCACGATCGTAGAAGGGATGAGACACGCCAATGAGGCAGGTGGCTTGAGTGGTCGCCCTGTGCAATCACGCTCTACGGAGGTCGTACGTAAGCTTCATGAAGAGCTTGGAGACAAACTTCCAATTATCGGTGTTGGTGGTGTAGATTCCTATGTTGCAGCCAAAGAAAAGATCATGGCAGGCGCTAAACTTGTTCAAGTCTACACTGGCTTTATTTACCACGGCCCAGGTCTCGTACGTGATATTGTTAAGAATCTTTAACATATACATCAAAAACTACTGAAAAATCAGTACCTGTTACATAAAAAAGAGGACTTTGTTTCCTCTTTTTTTTTATCCGTTCGTTTGTAGAATTTAAAAATCACGAGTAGGTAATTAAGCGTCTTACCTCTTTACCACTGATTTAACTAGTCAAGAGAGAACGGAATAATGCTTAAACCCAGCGACAAATGGAATTGGTATTTTGACGAGCAAAAAGCTTGCTTAATGCTGGATCTGGGGGAGGAAATGATTTTCCAAACCAATCTATCCCGAAAATTGTTGGTTAACTGTGCCTTCTCAAACAGTGAATTTACCGTTGATGACGCCAGCGCATTTCAAACGTTTAATGAGCGCATTCGCTGTCTCGATATCAGTGAATATCGCCAAGCTGAATTAACACTGTATTGTGTTGCTGCAAAGCGTTTTCATAAACCTGTACAGCCTAAGAGCTGGTTCTTCGATGCACAGTCCTCTGATTATGAACCTCAAGAAGGGGACATGGTCTTTCTCACAAATCAATATTCTGATGGTATGTTCATCGTTCTAGAACCAGGCGAAACATCGAGCTTATGTGCTTATGTTAACCAAGAAGCCTTTGTTCTTGATGGCAATAAGGCGCTTCAATTTGGGCAGCCGATTAAAGTAATGCATGATCGCATGGCTTGTGCAAACCACCTCTTTGCAATGACCCCTATGGCAATGGTGGGTTAAAGCTGTTTAATTTTTCTTTATTTCGTTCCTTTGTTTGCCTTAATCGACCTTATTGGGTCGATTTTTTTTGTCCTTTCCTCTGACACTCCAATCCGAAAGACCATGAAACTGTTTATTTTCTATGCATGAAAACATGAAGCTGGTCACTTTTATTTTACTTATTTCAATTTGATTACTCCTTTAATTAGGCAACCTAGCGCCTAAAACAACCCTATTTATTCCCCTATAAAGGGTATTTGTAAGTAATTTACATCAACCAATCCCGACTGGTATATACCAAAATGCATGTAAATAAGTATTCACTTCTTCTAAAGGAAACAAAATACGTTCATGAATGAAAAACATTCAAACTAAAGATGTTGAAAGTTTTAGATCATTTGAGTGGTGATGATTTGAACTAACGGGTGGGAAAATACCTTTAAAAACGAGGCATTGATCGTAAAGTCAGGTATAATTGAAGCCATTTTTTATCAGCGAAAGAACACTATGAATCAATATCTCGCGGTAACTTCAAATGGCATGGAAAATTTGCTTGTTGAAGAACTGACTAAACTAGGCATTGAAAATGCGAAACCAGTACAGGCAGGCGTAAAATTTAAAGCGACAAACGAACAGGTTTATCGCTGTTGTTTGTGGAGCCGTTTAGCGTCTCGATTTGTACGTGTTTTATCTGAGTTCACGTGTAACAACGACATGGACTTGTATCTATCCACTTCCACTATTAACTGGGTTAACCAATTTCATAGCTCTAAACGCTTTGTTGTGGACTTTAACGGCACAAACCGTGAGATTAGAAATAGCCAATACGGAGCTATGAAGGTCAAAGATGGCATCGTAGATTGCTTTGAGAACAAAGGCTTGCCACGTCCTAATATCAGCAAAGAACGCCCAGATATTCGTATTCACGTTCGTTTGCATAAAGATAAAGCGTTGCTTGGGGTAGACATGGTAGGTAGTGGTCTTCATCAGCGTGGTTATCGACCAGAATCGGGTCGTGCGCCATTACGTGAAACGCTTGCTTCTGCGATTATCATGCGTTGTGGCTGGGATGGGCATCAACCATTACTCGATCCAATGTGTGGTTCTGGTACTTTGCTTATTGAAGCGGCAATGATGGCAGCCAACATGGCACCTGGCGTTAAGCGCAAACAATGGGGCTTCGAAGTTTTGGAAGACTTTGAACCGGAGACCTGGGCTGAGATTAAATCAGAGGCTAATGTTCAAGCTAGACGAGGTGTCAAGAAAGTTGACGCTAAGTTTTTTGGATTCGATAACGACCCCAAAGTATTAAAAGTCGCTCAAGAAAACGCCCGCAGAGCAGGTGTTGAAGAGTTGATTGAGTTTGCGCAAGGTGATGCTGCAACTATTACTCGTCCCGCAGGATTTGAACACGGTGTTATCGTTTCAAACCCACCTTACGGTGAGCGTCTAGGAACTGAGCCGGGGCTGATTGCGCTCTATACCGCATTCGGTGGACAGCTAAAATCTGAGTTTGGCGGATGTAAAGCATCTATCTTCTCTAGCTCAGACGAGCTCTTGAGTTGCCTTCGTATGCGCGCTGATAAACAGTTTAAATTGAACAATGGTGCGTTACCGTGTCACCAAAAGAACTACAGCATTGCCGAGCGCAGCGCTGATGAAGTTAAAGGTGCAGATACTAACGTTCAAATCGCACCAGACTTCTCAAACCGTTTGAAGAAAAACATTGGCAAGATTGGCAAGTGGGCTCGTAAAGAGAAACTAGACTGCTATCGTATCTACGATGCAGACCTTCCAGAATATAACGTAGCGATCGACGTGTACGGCGATCAAATTGTGATTCAAGAGTACGCAGCACCTAAGAACATCCCTGAAGAAAAAGCCAAGCGTCGTCTAACGGACATTATCCGTGCAACGATTCAGGTGACCGGTGTCGAAGCGAACAAAGTTGTACTGAAAGTTCGTGAGAAGCAGAAAGGTCGAAGCCAGTACCAAAAATTAGGTCAGGTATCAGAGACGCTCGAAGTAAACGAGTACGGTGTGAAGCTGATCGTGAACCTTCATGACTACCTAGACACAGGCCTGTTCTTGGATCATAAGATCACTCGTCGTCGTCTTGGCGAAATGGCACAGGGTAAAGATTTCCTTAACTTGTTTGCTTACACTGGTAGTGCAACAGTGCACGCTGCAGTTGGTGGTGCGCGTTCCACTACAACTGTCGATATGTCAAACACCTACTTGAACTGGGCGAAAGACAATATGCAGCTTAATGGCTGTGTAGGGCGCCAACATAAATATGAACAAGCGGACTGTTTGCAATGGCTAGAAAACGCAAAAAGTGAGTACGACTTGATCTTTATTGACCCACCTACGTTCTCTAACTCTAAGCGTATGGAAACATCATTCGATGTACAACGTGACCACATTAAGCTAATGAAGAACCTCAAACGTTTACTGAGAAGTGAAGGCACAATCGTATTTTCAAATAACAAACGTCACTTCAAGATGGATGAAGAATCACTCGCTGAATTGGGTTTGAAGGCTCAGAATATTTCTTCTCAAACGTTACCATTAGATTTTGCGCGTAATAAACAGATTCATAACTGTTGGCTAGTAACGCACGCGTAGTATAAACAAAAGGATTAATACGTGCTGATATTGTATAGCACGGAGGGATGCCATCTTTGTGAGATGGCATTTGCTCTAGTAGACCAAGTCGGTTTGGCCGAGCAAACAGATATCATTGATATTGCGTTCGATGATGTACTATTTTCTCGTTACGGCGTCACAATACCCGTATTAAAATATCAAGATTCTGAGTTGAACTGGCCGTTTGACTTAGAACAACTCACACATTGGTTGGATAATAATGGCATTACTTACCATTCATAACGCACAACTTGCATTTGGTGACCACCCATTGCTAGACAAAGCGGAGTTCGCTCTTCAAGAAAACGAACGCGTTTGTTTAGTTGGTCGTAACGGAGCAGGTAAGTCTACGTTAATGAAAGTGCTTGCCGGCGACATTTTGTTGGATGATGGCAAGATTCAAATAACTCAAGACGTAGTAGTTTCTCGGCTTGAACAAGATCCACCGCGCAATCAAGAGGGTACGGTTTACGAATACGTATCTGGCGGTTTGGCTGAAATCGGCGAACAATTGAAGATCTATCACGATCTTCTCGATCTTGTTGCTCAAGACCCAAGTGAGAAGAACATTAACCGTTTGGCGAAAGTTCAAGAGCAACTTGATCATTCTAACGCTTGGCGCTTTGATGACCGTGTTAAGAACGTACTTGGCGCTTTAAAACTAAGCCCAGAAACCAAACTGACCGATCTATCCGGTGGCTGGCAACGTAAAGCTGCTTTAGCTCGTGCGCTGGTTTGTGATCCTGATGTATTGCTTCTTGATGAACCAACAAACCATCTCGATGTGACAACGATCGAATGGTTAGAGAACTTCTTAAAAGACTTCAAAGGCTCGATCATCTTTATTTCTCACGACCGTGCATTCATCAAGTCGATGGCGACACGCATCGTTGACTTAGATCGCGGTCAATTAGCTTCTTTCCCTGGTAATTACGAACAGTATTTGAATGACAAAGAAGAAATGCTTCGCGTCGAAGAAATGCAAAATGCTGAGTTCGATAAGAAACTAGCGCAGGAAGAAGTGTGGATTCGTCAAGGCATTAAAGCACGTCGTACTCGTAATGAAGGCCGTGTTCGAGCCCTTAAAAAACTTCGTGAAGAGCGTCGTGACCGTCGTGAAGTTCAAGGTAAAGTTAACCTAAACATCGATGATGCTTCTCGTTCAGGTAAGATTGTATTTGAAGCAGAAAATGTATCTTTTGCTTACGAAGGCAAGACAATTGTCGACGACTTTAGCTTTAACATCATGCGTGGTGACCGTATTGCACTTATCGGACCAAATGGCTGCGGTAAGAGTACGGTACTTAAATTGCTATTAGGGCAATTGGAAGCGCAGTCTGGTCGTTTACACTGCGGAACAAAATTAGAAGTCGCGTACTTTGATCAGTACCGAGAGATTTTGGATCCAGAAAAGACAGTGATCGATAACTTAGCGGATGGGAAACAAGAAGTAATGGTTGGGGGGCGTCAGCGTCATGCGCTGAGTTACCTTCAAGACTTCTTATTTGCACCTAAGCGCGCCAGAACCCCGGTTAAGGCACTTTCTGGTGGTGAGAAAAACCGATTATTGCTAGCCCGTATCTTGTTGAAACCAAACAACTTACTTATTCTTGATGAACCAACTAACGATTTGGATATCGAAACGTTGGAACTTTTAGAAGAAATGCTTGCCAATTATCAGGGTACATTATTGTTAGTGAGTCACGACCGTGAGTTCGTAGACAACACAGTAACAACCAGCTGGATTTTTGAGGGTAACGGTATAATCGAAGAGTTCGTTGGTGGTTATCATGATGCTAAACAGCAGCGTGACCAAGTTCTTGCTTCGCGCAGTCAGGTTGAAAAACCAACGAAGAAAGAGAAAGTGGTTGAGGAAACTCCCAAAACTACGCAACCTAAGAACAATTCGAAGAAGTTATCGTATAAGCTGCAAAGAGAATTAGAGGCTCTACCAGCTAAACTTGAACAATTAGAGTCGGATATCGAGAGCCTTCAGGAGCAAGTGAACGATCCAGAGTTCTTTGCTAAACCTGTAGAGCAAACTCAGCCGGTATTGGAACAGCTTGCTGCACTAGAGCAGGAGTTGGAAATCGCATTCGAGAGATGGGAAGAACTCGAAGCAATGCAACAGGATAGTTAAGAATTCAATGAATTGTAGTAATAAATTCAAATTGACCGCCATTGCAATGATGGTTGGTACCACAATGAACGCACAGGCGGCATTGTATCAAGTTGTTGAGGTTTCACCTCAGGATCATGGTTCAAACGGTGACTACCAAACGGCTTACGGGGTTGCAATTCAACAGGGCGACGCAGGTACAGATCCTTCAACAGGTTCACCTTTCGCTTTAGGCTGCTTTGATGCAGCAGCAAACTGCACGCCAGAGCAGTTTAAACTTGCAATGGAAACTCGCACTACACCGATTTCAGCGACACAAGCCGTGGATGGGAACAGCTATCGTGAAGAAATCCCATTCGGATTAGACGCTGGCTTTTATTACATCCAAGAACTCAAAGACTTTGAGCGTTACTGTTACAACCAGCTTCGCTATTCCACCTGTGACTCTTGGGCTTCAGTAAACTGGACGCCGTGGAATAAAGAACGTAGTAAAGACTTTACTTCTAATGCGTTAGCGTTCATAGAAGAAGATTCTGCTGCTTATAAAAATGAATATAACAATGTTATCAACCAGCTTACCGAGGATGGTGCAGCTGTCGGTAATCAGAGTAAAGTTAGCACAGAAAATACTTCTACATTAGAAACACGAAATACCGTAGTTGCACCAGTAGAGCCAAATATTCTTACTGGCGATGGTGACGCAAGTGTTGTGCAAAGCCATGCTTGGAGCACAGACGGCAATTTTACTGTTGGCAGTGTTTCTCGAACAGCAAGCAATACCAATGGATCTCACCACACATCAAAAGCAGCGATTTGGGATCAAAGCGGAACCGTCAGTGAATTGGCTTGGCCAAGTGGCACATCTAAAGATGGAGAAAGGTTAGCTCAAGGGAGCATGCGTGACCTTGTCACTGATGGAACTACGGTCTATGGCGTAGGTTACAACACTTACAGTGATGATAACTACCTGAATGCGACTGTTTTTGTCGGAACTCTAGAAGCCGAAGGTAGCGTTGAAAACGCAACTTGGAAAAACAAAGTTGTTGTAGGAGCTAGACAGCGCGAGGGTGATGATACGGTTCATACAAACTCACGATTAACCGACGTTAACTCTAATTTTGTTGCTATTGGTGAAGCAAAACGTTCGGGCGGATACTTAATGCCAACGGGCTCTGCTCCGAATCGTCTCTTTATCGTAGATGATGTTCGTAAGGATTCTATTAGCGCTTTTTACCCAACTACTGGCATTTTCTTTAGCGGTGCGGGCGGTAAGATGGGCGGTATCAACTCTTACAATGAAATCGTCGGGCAACTTGATGCAGAAACGACTCGTGAAGACGATGGCAAGCCACGTCGTAAGCGCGGTTTTATCTATCCATATAGCGTAGGTGGCGAGACTAGTGAACGTGCTGCAACATTATTCAATGGAAAAGCTTGGTTCCTAGACAGTTTGACTAACGGCGGTGATTACTCTGAACAAAACAATCAGTTCCGTATTATCGACGCAACTGATATCAATGATGCAGGTGTGATCTCTGGTACTGCTATGAAATGTGCAGGTGGTTATAGTACAACAGCAAACAATGCGACATGTAGCTCTGAAGAGCAAATTGTAGCAGTCAAACTAGTACCTATTGCTGACGCAACTAAGGACGACATCGTATCTCGAAGCATTGACTCAACGACGACAGAGCGTCAAGGTGCAGGCCTTGGTTGGTTAGCTTTGACCATGCTTGGATTGTTTGGGTTCCGTAGAAAATAGTTAAAAATCGTCAGTAATTTTTAAATCAAGCAGAGGCTCACACATTTGAGTCTCTGCTTTTTTTATGCCTTGAGAAATTGCCTACTTTGATCGATTCTTATAAGTGGAGTCATAAAAACTCCATCAAAGTTTCACAATAACAGCTGTACGTTAGTAAATGGACCTGTATGAGGAATTAACTATGAAGAGACAAAAGCGTGATCGCCTAGAACGAGCTCAATCTCAAGGCTACAAAGCTGGATTGAATGGAAGGTCTCAAGAGGCTTGCCCATATCAACAAGTTGATGCTCGGTCGTATTGGTTAGGTGGTTGGCGTGATGCCAGAGATGAAAGACAATCTGGTCTCTACAAATAAACTCTCCACATACAAAAAGAAGGATTCGAAAGGGCTCTACGGAGCCTTTTCTACATTATAGGGACATAGGGAAGTAGGTTAACACTCGATAACAAAAAGGCTCTTAAATAGGAGCCTTAATAAATCGATTAAAATCGTGATTAGAAGCTTGAAGTGTCTTGGAACAAGCCAACTTTCAAATCTTTTGCTACGTAGATTTCTTTGCCGTCCACACATACACGACCGTCAGCCAAACCCATCACAAGCTTACGGTTTACAACGCGTTTCATGTGGATTTCGTACGTCACTTTTTTCGCTGTTGGCAGGATCTGACCTGTAAACTTCACTTCGCCAACACCCAGAGCACGACCTTTTCCTTTGCCACCAACCCAGCCAAGGAAGAAACCAACAAGTTGCCACATCGCATCAAGGCCAAGACAACCCGGCATTACAGGGTCGCCAGGGAAGTGGCAGTCAAAGAACCACAAATCTGGAGTAATATCCAATTCCGCCAAGATCAAACCTTTACCAAAATCGCCTTCAGTCTCAGACATTTTAGTAACACGATCCATCATTAGCATGTTTGGCGCAGGAAGCTGAGGGTAACCAGGCCCAAACAGTTCGCCTTGGCTAGAAGCAAGTAGATCGTCACGGTTATAAGAATCACGTTTGTTTTGCATTATCAATTACTCCAATTTTTGATAGCTGCATCTTAGTGAACACGTGTACGCTAAACAACTCCGATCAGTACTAGACAAACCAGTTTTTGATGCGCTGCACAATTCCTTCTGGATGCTCATGTCTTTCAAAGTTTTCAATACGTTCCGCTATTTTGCCAATAATGCTATCGTCTTCACCTCTAAAAGGTTTATTCATTACAATCGGAATAGCTTCATCTACGGTAGAAACGGACCAAATATGGAACTCACCATTTTTAATGCTTTCTATTACATCTTTATGTAATGCAAGGTGTTTAAGGTTTGATTTTGGCATCACAACACCTTGATTTCCTGTAAAACCTTGATGTTTACAAACCTGATAAAAGCCTTCAATTTTTTCGTTCAAGCCACCGACGGCTTGCACTCGACCAAACTGATCAACAGCTCCTGTAACCGCAACTTGTTGATTAATTGGAGATTCAGATAAAGCACTTACCAAGCAACAAAGTTCTGCAAGAGATGCGCTGTCACCATCAACTTCACTATAAGACTGTTCAAATACGATGGAGGCTGAGTAAGGCAGTGGTTCATCCAGTTTCAGAGCAGAGCTCAAGAAAGCTTGCATAATCATCATGCCTTTTGCATGTAGATTGCCTCCAAGCTCAGCTTTGCGCTCAACATCGGAAACATCGCCATCACCAAAATGAATTACACAAGATATTCGTGCAGGCTCACCATAGCTGACAGGGTGCCCAGCCATATCAATAACGGTTAGGCCATTGATTTGACCAACTTGTTCCCCAGTTGTCTCAATGATGACTTGGCCATCTAAAATATCGTACACGGCACGCTGAGGAAGGTAAGATTCTCGGTAATACTTATCGTCAATCGCTTTATCTAACGACTTGTAATCTAATGCGTGGCCATCACTGAACTGGCTAGCAAGCGTTAGAAGTTGAGAGTGCCACATTACTCCTAAAGGCAGATAATGTTGATCTTCAGTAAATCTCATACCGGCTAGCAACAATCTTCTAAAACCACATTCAGTTAAGTGAGGCAGCTGATATTGAGAACATATCCAGTTCACTAAACCAAAGTAATCTGTCAAATTCTGCTCTGACAGATGAATATCTTCTTCAACTTCCGTATACATGGCAAAGCCAGAACAGAAGTCTTCATCGATGTATTCTAGCTCTGCTAACTGACTTCTTTCTCCTGTTACAATCAGTTTTACATCATAAGCTTTAGCTTGCGGTACTGAAGTAGGTAAACGAGTAGGGCTTAGGTTCAGTGGCTCGATAAGGTTTTGTTGAATTGCAGACTTTATATTTGGCCAAAGCCCTGGGTTAGCCAAAATTAGATTAGCCGGTACTATTAAGTAACCGTTATCTGCCTGTGAAATTAAACCAGGTTGGAAGGCAATATCACCACTTACATCAACACTGTAACGGTCAAATAAACGTTTGGCATCAAGTGATTCCGACAAAACTATCGCAGCGTTAGACTGGCTCTGAAGAGCTTTACTGATGAACTCTCTATATACAGAATTATCTACGCAGTTAATGAGTAGTACTCGCGTCAATCCGGAAATTTTTGAAAAACGAGATATCGTTGCCGACATTCTCGGTTGGAGATCAGTAAAAGACTTCTTTGGTAACGAAGGTGCAGACTTTAAAAGTGCTTCGTACTGCTCAAGTGAAGGTGTTACGTCTTGCCAATTAAGTTGGTTCATTAAAATTCATCGTAATTCAATCTTGCCGACATTATAACGAAACGGACTATAACACCCTAGCACCAATTTGGTTTGCTCTCGGCATTCAACTCTCAATGAACAATACTTAGACAAATGAGTGATCAACATCGATACTTCTAAGAGTTTTATTTGCCCAAGTAAACCATCTGGGTTACGCTGTCACTAGGTTATGTTTATGGGTCGGAACAAATGAAATATCAACAGCTTGAGAATCTAGAATGTGGGTGGAAATGGAAGTATCTCATCAAAAAATGGAAAGATGGTGAAGCGATTACCCGACATATTGATACAAGCGAAGCAGATGCAGCGGTCGCAGAACTAAAACGCCTTGAACACGAGCCTACACTTGTCTTAGCTTGGATAGAAAACCACATGTCAGAAGAGTTAGATAATAAACTCAAGCAGGCTATCCGAGCGAAACGGAAACGTCACTTCAATGCAGAGCAAGTCCATACAAAGAAGAAATCCATTGATTTAGATTACCGAGTTTGGGAAAAGCTTTCTAGTAGAGCGAATGAACTTGGTTGTACGTTATCTGACGCAATTGAATATTTGCTTTCCGAAGCGTCGAGAAGTGAAAAAGCGAGTCAAAAAGTTACCTCAATTAAAGAGGATTTGAGTAAATTGCTATCTAGCTAGGATAGGGAGTGCCAAATGTTATATGTAATCTTAATTGCAGCCATCGTGATCTTTTGGTTGATCGCAGTCGATAGGCCGGTGTTAAAAGTAAAGTTCGATAATGGCCATATTAGTAACGTAAAAGGGCATCTACCTCCTTCTTTCAAACACAACTTACAGGATATTAGTGAGCATAACCCGTTTACTGGTGAAATGAAGGTGTATAGCCAACGAACAGGAATGCGCTTAAGCTTTTCCAAAGGCATTCCCAAAAAAGTTCAACAGAGGATTCGTAACGTTTTTCCGCACCAGGGCTTCAAAGCAAACAAAGGCAAGAAGCGCGCTTAATTACATATCAGTTACTTCATCATGTTAAATGGGACGCAATGTGGCGTCCCATTTTCGTATCTACAGAAAAATTACTTATCATCGAACAATCAACAACATAAACGGACCAAAACGATGAGATACGTTGTAACTTTAATGGTATTGATCTTTGCAAGTAATTCAGTTTTTGCTGACGATTCAGAAACGAACCTGTTGGCTAAAAAGATTAAGACTAAGCTTCAAAAGAAAGTAGACAATAAGTTTGATGGCTATCAAGGTTATTGTGACGTCATGATAGAAATGGAGCACAAAAGTAAAAACGCAGTAATAAAAAGAGTAACCAGCAGTGGTGACCAAAAAGTGTGTAGGTACGTTAAGTCCAACTTGAAGAAAGGAAAACGCTATCGTTACAAATACCCCGAAAAGTACATTCGCCTCCATATAACCACAGGCTTATAAATGTTTCAGAACGCCTTGATTAAGAGCGAGTGAACTGAGCTCGTGATTTTTGGCAGATTTCGTTGCGGAGCGATTAGAGCGTTTAGCTGATTTTTGCTGTTGTACGAGGCGAGTATGAAAGGCTTTTTAGTTTGGTAGCGCTTAAGTTAGTAACAGTTATGCCGTTGAATGGCAAATTCAGTGAGTTGGCCATCATCACCATACATAGATTGATTCAGGTGCTTACGGAAGAACACGCCAGTAAGTCGAGGACTAAGCGCACATCAATTTTCAATAAGAGATTTGATTTGCTTCGTAAGCATAACCACAAACCAAACTAGCGATTGCAAGTCCACAGAAACCTCGGTTAAAGCTTCAAAAGCAAACAATGTTGTTAATCTTAGGATGACATTTTAAAGTAGCTAAAACCGGACATTATTGCTTTGAGTTTACACTCTCCCTAGTGCGCATTATGCGACGTTATGTTGAATAATGTTTCATATCAATTACATATACACCCTTTTGATTATCAGGGTATATATGACGAACTTTCGAAAAATGAGCAAGAATTACGTTTTTCGTGAATTTGAGTGTGGTTTAAGCGTAGAAGAAGCAGCAAAACTATGTTTTAAAAGTGTGAGGGTGGTCAAGTTATGGGATTCGGGAAAGCCCATACCACCCGAATGCAAACGACTGATGAGAATGACCAAGGGGAGGGAACTAGCCACCTCAGAAGCTTGGGAAAATTTCAAAATGCATAAAGACACGCTTGAACTACCTACAGGACAACTAGTTACACCTCAAGAGATCCTAACTGGAATAGCTTTACTTGAAATTCAATCACCTAGTGACACAGAAACGCTTACAAGACTCGTTAAATATGCTAGATGTATAGCCGGACTTAAAAGGCAATAAATTTCATATAACAAGCGTCAAGGGCTTATAAATGAAAAAAATACTATTACTAGCGGTGAGTTTATCTACGCCTTGCTATGCAGGATTTAGTGGCACATCAGGTCAGAGTTCAGCAAGTGGGTCATATTTCAAAACTGAATATACGATAAGTGACAGAGCACAATTTCACATAGGTTGTGGCATTGGAACAGATAAGAAAGCTTTCTCCATGATAGGGTTGAAACATCCTAGCTTTTACTCTTGGCATGGAGTTTCAAACATACAGTTAAAAGTAGATGGAGGAAATAATATCTCGATCAAAGGAGGCTCTAAAGAATATGACGACATGTATTATTCAAGGAACCCGCCAAAAGAGCTATTTCAGCAAATTGTAAGTGGTAAATCAGTCGAGGTGAGCTTCTTTAAGGGAAAGCGTAGGGTGACTTTTTCCCTAGCCGGAAGTAAGAAGGTTTATACAAAGTTATGGAAAGAATGCGGGTTATAACTCGCTAACGCTCAAACACTGGCGCGCTACGCTTGCAGGTAGTCTAGGTCAGTGCAAAGCCTTAAGTTACGGGGGAATTTACCCCCGTGATACAGAACGGGGGTTTGCCCTCCGCTGCGCTCCTCCTCCTCAGTCTTCGTCGTCGTCACTTATTGTCGGGCAACCGCCAAATAGGAAAATCAATCTCGACACTCGATTGATTTAGAGAACTATGGGAGAGATGAGATAGAGCCGACACTTGGGAGTGCCCTGGGCGTTTTGAATGGTCTAGCAGGAAAGGAGGGCGGCAGAACCCAAGTGATTTTGGGTTGCTAACCGCGCCGATTAGATGGGGAGGCTATCTTTAGTTAAGTGGGCGGCTTGGTGCTCCGTCGTCGCTCCGCAACTCCTTATCCCTGCGGGGCTGTTTTTGTGGAGACAAATACCAACCGAGAAAAATCCCCAAAGAGAATATCCAAAGCAAATCTAAGAACTCCAAGGAAGCAGAAACCCAAAAGAGCAACTCAGCCCCCTTTAAACTCACTGTAGCCCAACTGACAAACCCAGTAATACAAATCAGCGAAGTCATAGCCACCACGAAGAATCCAGCGCTTATCCCTTGCAACTTGTCTATAAAATTCATACAGCCTTACCTCACATCAAAAAAGAGTTTTCAGTCATCGCTTGACCACGTAGAGAGCCAATACTGGCGACATCCGTCTGAATGGAATCTACATCACGACCACCACGGTCATTAGTAGATGGTTCGCACGTTATAAGGCTTTTAAGCTCACCTTGTTTGAGAACCATTAAGCATTCGTCCAAGAGCTCAAACTGGACATCCACAGCATCGAGATAGCGCTTATTAATTGAATAAAGCCCATCGTCGGTATAAGCGTTAATCACCACATCAAAGTTAGCCGTTCTCAAGTTGATTCCGTTTTTCTGTTTAATGATCGTCTTCTTATGGAAACCAGACAGATAGGCAGATTGAAGCCCGTCAAAATAGAGAACATCCGTTACAGGAACAAAAGGAGAGCCGCCTTGCTGACTACTCGAATTAGCAGTCCCACCGCTAGGTAAAACAGAATCCCCTTGAACAGACGTCGAAGCCCGTCCAGCCGGAACAGATTCCAAATTTTGGCTGTTAGTTTTCGTCTCAAGTTCATCTGTTGAAACCTGACTTTCATCTTCAATAAGTAAATCCATAGCGCCATAAATAAAATACACCGGACAAGCAATCATTAAGAACAAGGCTAGAAAGAATTTCGGAGAGCGAAACAGCGTATTCAAGCCACCTGATTTAGTAGCCGCACCCGTACCCGTAGATTTATAAAGTAGATGCGCTTCCAAAGGGATTTTTTGAGGGAATAAGTTTGCGTCTTTCTTTTGCGGAATAACTGGCTTAGTAACATTGGTAGGGTGTTTGTATATCCACGGTTTACGCTTAGCAAAGAAAAAACCATCCCTATTTTTATGAAAGAAAGCTTGCTCAGCACACGCCTTGATTGAGCTATCTATCTGTTGCCAGTCGGGAGAGAGCAACTCAATATCCCAGTTGTATTTTCGATGACGCATAAAGCCCTCGTTATAAGTTAACGGGTAGATTATGCGACCATTTTCGTCGTATTCAGCCACGCCTAAATCGTCTATCTCGCACGATTGCAACGTACTCAAATCGACAGGAACGTGGCGAGAATCGAAAAACTCCTTATAGCCTTTAGGTAGGTTTGGAAGAAATTCTTCTAAAGGGCGATATTTTATTTTTCGACCATCAAAGCCGATGTTTTTAGAAAAGATATCCTGACACTCATCAATAACAATGAGAGCGTTAAGAGGGCACCAACAGAAGAAATGCTGCCAAAGTTCAATACCAATTTCAGAGCGCGAGAAAATACGAATCAACTTAGCAGATGAAGGGAATTTAATATTCAAGCGCTTTTCAATTTCTTCTAATGGCTGCATACCCTCAAAGTTGGTCACAACCACACGACCAGCCTTGAGAGCAGGGAGAATAACAAACCATGCCGTGTAAGCGGATTTATAAGAGCCATTGCCACCCGTTCTAATACTAATTGCCATTGTTGCTACCTCGACATTCTCATTACAAGTGCAGTAGTGGCGCAATTCGCATAAATAGCCATTCCATCAGGCACTTTAAATAATATCCCCCAATAACGAAGCTCAGAGGGGAGCAAGTTAAACAAATCAGAGAATAGGGAGCTAAAACCAATCTCATCTAATAATGTTGTCGCCACCAAGTAAGAGATACGCAGAAACTCAATCATCACCATGAATTTCATTTTTATCCACCATGCTTGGAGCCACACAAAAGCCGCATCAAAATAACTACCTGCGTTATTAAAATAATTAAGAATGGTGTCGCCCATGTTGGTGATGTATTGAAAAAACTCATACATTAGAAAGCCCCTCCGATTGCTCTTATCCCTAGCAAGCCAAATACAAACAAAACCACCGCTCCGATGATTCCGGCGTTATCTTGTAACGCTGCCATAACTGCATTCTGTTGACGAACTACATTGCCGCGAACCGTAAGTTCGATGTTATGAGCGTTGTAATCACCGCCGTTTACATCAGACGTAAAATTAAAATAAGCGCGGTACTGGTTTAATAAATCCTGATACTCATTTCTAAGAGCACTAACTTCAGCATTTAAGTTATGTAATTGCGTAGCCGAATAAAGAGATACAGCATCACCACCGCCGCCACCGTCAACCATAGGCTTACCTAACCCCTCAATAGCATCGACAACATCACCAAAGCCCTTTTGGTTAGTTGATTCCAAGTCGCCAAGGTCATTAGATAGCTGACCAAAGCCGTTGTTTAAAAGGTTGTTTGCAGAAGTTAATAAGCGATTTGTGTTATTGCCAATATCAGACAGCATATCGGACTGACCATTAATTGCATTAGCCACATGGTTTGCATTATCGACAACGGTATCGGTATTCAAATCAACTGAAGCCTTGAGAGCATCTAGAGCGGATTTTGTTTCAGCTTGGTTTTTGTTCATGTCGTTATTGATACCAGTTAGCTGAGAGTTAACATCCTTATTCATTGCCTTAATAGCCGCTAGAGTGTCACTAGTATTATCAACATCCGGCTCAGGTTTATCAGGGTCAGTAGAACCACCACCGCCACCGCCAGAGGGTTTGTCAGGGTCGCCTAAATCGCCACCCGTTGGAGGGTCTATATCAGTATCACCCGAACATTCCGGCCAATTTGGTGAAACAATCGTGCAAGATTCAGGAGGGGGAACGTCACACCAATTATTATCTGGCGTACAACACATTCCATATTCTGGATTCCAATCAGGATGGTTTTCATCACATTTATTTTCATCATCCAAACATGCAGGCCAATCAGATGAATCAGGAGTACATTCATCAGGTTCTGGAGGTGGATTACAAGACATCTCTAATGATTCAGTTGAATCAGTACAAGAAACCATTGGATTCCAACCCTTATCAAAACAAGCATCTTTAAACTGATTCATTTGATTGATGGTGTCAGACCTTTCGCAAAAAGGCGTAGGGTCTGTACAACGACCAGTTTGCTCGTCTATTACTTGCCCATCAGCACACTGCACACGAACAATCTCGAAATCAACGTAATATTCAAGCCCATTTTTGGCTGTACAATAGAGTTTTTGGTCATATTGATTGTTTTTATAACGCGAATAGGTGCATGGTTTAACAGTTTCAGAAACGCAATTGTGTGATGAGGCCCATTTAACACCCAAAGCATCTATAGACCCCGCTCTAATAGTAGTACCCCCACACATTTGACTACCATAAACAGAGTAATAAGTTTCTGTGTCAGCTAAAGCACTAAACGAAACACTCAGCAAAATAACCAGTGACGCAATGCTTTGTTTAATACTCATTTGTATTCCTTGTAAAAAAAAAATAACGCCCCACTAGGAGGCGTTAATACCAGACTTAAAACCCCCAACGAATCCACCGAACATCGAGAGAGCGAAAAGCAGGGTGAGTATGGCGGTTAACGTCTCTTGCATAGATTACGAACGCATCGCGCCAGTCATCATACGAAGACCAAAACCGATAGCCGCTAGACCAATCAGACCAACCACAACTAGCGTGTAGTTTGACTGACCTTCACTTACAGCCGAATTAATAGCCTCTGAATGGTCAGCAGCGAAAGTAGAGCCAGACGCTACCGCAGTAGCCAAAAGAACAGATAGTTTTTTCATAGGAATATCTCCAAAAGGTTTTTCAGGATTAGGCTTTACCAAGCCCTTTAACGATTCGTCCGAGCACATGACCGGACACAAATGAGAGCAGCAAATAACCTGTTATCTCAGCGTAAAATGCTGCATCAATATCAAACTCCAAGTTTGCGCGAGTCGCCATCAACTGATAGTCGTCATTGCTCACCACTACGAACGTACAATTGGCTAACGGCTCATAGGGGAAAGCTTTAATCGTTCCATCAGTGAGGATTTCCGCACAGACTGAGAGAGTCATAATTATTTAAGGCTCGCTTGAAAGTGTTTTTTAATATCGTCATCAAGCGGAATGAGCTCCTTAACTTGAATATCAAGAGGGTCATCAATATTCACATCAAAGCGAAGTTCATATTCGCGATTAGGCACAAACGCTCTGGTGTTGATTAACTGGTTTGCGTAATCCAGATTGATGCGAATTGGTTGTTTGTTAAAAGGAATATCAGTGTTTAAACCGATACCACGCTGTTGAAACTTCTCAACGTCAACTTCTTCAACCGCACGAAGAACTGAAAGCTCCGCGAACTCCATACCCGATTTCGGGAACTTCTTAATAACTACTGCTGTAATTGTTGGCATAGCCTTGACTCTCCAAAGTTAAGGATTTGAGATGAGCGTAAGCGTCCGGTACGCCTAGCTCGTTAAAATTTGTTCGTCTGTATTTTTCGGGAATAAGCATTCCAAACGCTTCCCCTAAGTCACCCTCAGTCATCGCAATGACCTCAGATAACGCTTTACCGCACTGGCGACGAGCCCAAGCGATACGGGAGAAAAACTCCAAACCTTGAGCCTTTTTGTTCTTGGAAAACTTGACGGGCTCAGACGGTTCAATACTGGCGGAAAAATCACAGAGACCAGCAAAAGCCGAAGCAGGAGAGGCGAGCATATCGACGTCGCACTTTTTCAGTTCAACTTCATTTCGATACCAAATGACCTCAGGGTCAGTAATTTTTTGCTCCAACTTTTTGTTGTAAATGCGCCAATAAACGGTTGAAGAACGTGAACCTACTATCGTTGCTTCTTCCATTAGCTCACCAGATTCAGTAATGCGCTTATGTGGAACCATTGAGGGACCACGACCACGCTTAGCCGTACGAAACGCACCGTTGTAAAAACATATTTCTGCATAGCCACAGTCAAAAACTCCCGTGTAATCATCGACAGCCAAGTCAAGACGGGCGAGGCGAGTAACACCAAGAACCGTAGCTAACCAGAAATGTATTTTCTTATGCGTGGTGTAATCAAAAAGCTTGGTACAGCCAGTACCGTTGATTTGGACGAATACCGTGTCATTGTTGCCACCAATACCAACCAAACCACATTCAACGGTTCCCGTCTTATCAAGAATCACCATCGAATCTTGATAGCCATGCAAGCCACGGCCACGCATAGGCGATAAACGAAAGCCGAAAATCTTTGACATGAATTCATCAAAGCGATGCGAGAGCACTTTACGAACCTTGTCTTTATGACGATCCATAGCGCTTTCAATGGCATCTGGAGTGCTAGAAGTAGGTTGACGAAACTCAGGCATCTGCAAGTTAATGAAATCTTGGTCATTTGACTTATCAAGATGGCGTAAATCACCGTAGTTAAACGTAAAAGCCAAGTGGTCAATTTTGACTGGGCGTGTTTCATCTTTAAATTGCATGAAAGACCCCCTTTAATAGCAATTCGTTGTAATTTTCGTCTGTAATTTCAACCAGTTGATAAGCATCGTTGCCGTAGTGGATGTGTAAAAACTGGTTGAATTCAGCTTGGTTTTTAAAGAAATGGTGACCCCAAGGAAAATACACATTGATTCCGATTTGGGGCTCATTATCGAAATAAATGGAATCCATGATTACGCCTCTAATTTCGCGTTAACAGCATGAATAAGACGTCGAGTCATTTCGCAATCAGCTAAAGCTCGATGAGCCGCTAAATCTGACACATCCACATTTTGTTGAAAGCATGCGTTAGTTAGAGACTGCCACTTGTAGTTTTCATGGTAGTCATTCCAGTCACCGTAAAACTCCGCGTACCAAAGCATTGCGCACTGAGGAACGCAGAATTTGAGTAACATTTCTTGAACTGATGCAACGTAAGCGTCGTTACAGTGCTTTTGTAGTGACTGGATGATAAGGCGCGTATCAAAATCTGAGTTGTAGATGATGATTGGACGACCATTGAGAAGTGGGAGAAAACGAGTTGAAAACACCATATGAAAATCAGATGCGTTTTTGACATCTTCGTTTGTGATGCCATGGATAGCCGTTGCATCCACAGGGATAGAGCACGTTGGTTTTACCAACTCATTGACAATAACTTTACCAGTCTCTGCACAGATAGCAGTGAACTCGACAATCTCTGCATTGGAATCAAGACCCGTAGTTTCAGTATCGAGAATAATCGCGTTTTTCGTTTTTAGCTTTTTCATGGCCAACCACCTTGACTAGTTGAGTGAGCGACCGCCAGAGCCAAGACGTAAGCGTCAAGGGCAAACGCCCCAAGCTAAGGCGGTCTTAATTACGATTTGTCGTAAGTGTAATTACGGATTTTCGTAATTGCTAGATGCGAATTTCCGTAATTACTAAGCTAAAATCAAGAAAACGGAGGTAGTCCCATGTATCAAAGTGAGCTGTTAGATGCCTACAAAAAGGCGAAAAACTACGTACAAGACAAGCAAATCGCACACGATTTGAATGTAAACGCGTCCAGAATCAGCGAAATGAGAAAAGGAAGACGCTATATATCTGATTCAGAAGCAGTTTTTCTAGCGGAGAATTCAGGAATTGACCCAGAGATAGCTTTGTTGGGATGTCACGCTGATCGCAACGAAAATCCACACATAAAAGGAATGTGGGAAAACATTGCAAAAAAGTTTAACGGGCTAGGATTATCAAGTATTTCAATGATTTGTGGCATGTTTGCGTTGTGGCTTGGCGACCTTAAAGTAGCTATAGCTAAGTGCGCATTATATGTGTTATGTTAAATCATATATAGCCGTACGCTAAATATTGTCTGAGTATGCTCCTATTCCCCTGCAGATTTTAAATTTAAGGGCCTTACTGTGAGCATTAAACATAATGGTTATTTACCATAAAATACTTAATATAGATCTTAATAATCTATCGATTGTTAAGATCTATATTAACGCCTTTTTACTTATTGAAATGACTGTATAGCTTCAAAGATATCTTGTCTTCTAACTGGCTTGGAAATGAATCCGTCCATACCGGCATCCAGGCATTTATCTCTATCGCTTTCTAGCGCATGTGCAGTTAACGCTATAATCGGGGTCCTGAGACCTTTATCTCGAATAAGTCTTGTTGCGGTAATTCCATCCATCACTGGCATCGAGACATCCATGAGAATCAAATCGATTAAATCCTCATTCTCTTCTAAAAATGTTAATGCCTCTGCTCCATGGCTTGCGATATGAACATTATGGCCAAGCTTATTTAAGATAAGCTTTATTACGAACTGATTCGACTCGGTATCTTCTACGACGAGAAGTTCCATTGCTTTTGTCGGTTGATTGGTTTCGATTCTAACTGGACGACTTTGATTACAACGAGTCAAAACTGGAATCGAAATCGTAAAGGTTGAACCAACATGCTCATCACTTTTAACGGCAATCTTGCCACGCATCATTTCGACTAAATGCTTGGTTATTGCGAGCCCCAGTCCTGTACCACCGAAGCGTCTCGTGATGGAACGGTCTCCTTGATGAAATGCCGTAAACAAGTGCTCTTGCTTTGCTTTAGATATACCAATTCCAGTGTCAGATATTGAGATCACAAGTTCAGCATCTTGCTCAGATACAGAAACTTTTACTTCACCTTCGTCTGTAAACTTTATTGCATTCCCTATTAGATTAAACAGAATTTGAGATAACCGCGTGGAGTCAATCCAAAATTGTTTGTCATTAGTGACAGTACAGTTGAGCTTGAATTTAAGATTTTTCTTCTTAGCGATTTGTTTTTGCTGAGAAATAACAAAAGTGACAGTGTCTCTTAAGTTAATCCATTGTTCATTGAGCTGAAAGCGACCTGACTCGATTTTAGAAAGATCAAGAATGTCACTGATTATCGCGAGAAGTAACTCTGCAGAGCACTCCATTTGGCTCAATGCATCAATTTGTTCTTCTGACAAGGTTGATTGCTTCAGTATATCTAGCATTCCAAGAACGGAATTTAAAGGGGTTCTTATTTCATGACTCATCATCGCTAAGAACTCCGACTTAGAGCGGTTCGCAAGCTCTGCTTCTTCTCTTGCTTTAGCGAGCTGAGTTGTTCTTACTTCAACGATACGTTGTAACTTCTCTTTGGTCTCGATATCAATGACCGCCCTTTCAATTAAGGGACGAAACCGCCTCAAGGTTTCCTTATTCTCTATGCTAAAGTGCCCTTTCTGAGCTCCAATAAGTAGGATTACGGTTTGCGTTACTTCTGAACGTATACCAGTTAAAACGACCGAGTTTACATGGCTTTTTATAAAGCTGTTTAAGTTAACAAACTCAGCGAGTTTATCTGGCTCGAACAGCAGAATGCATTCACCATTGAGAGCTCTCTGATAGGTGTTACCGTGTAACCAGGATACATTATCAAATACGCTATTAGTTGATATCAATGTTCTGAAGGGATATCGTTCACCATCACGAGTCAGTACAATAAAATCATCGAAGTTGATGTACTTTTTGAGGACATTGTTTAATCCCGTAAATATCTCATGCCGATTCTTTGCCTCACTCATCGCAGATATCGCGGAAAGAATGGCCTTGTTTTCATCGGCGAGTAGTCGTTCTCTTTGTCTAGCCTGCTTTAGCTCAACTAACGCTTCTTGAAGCGCTTCCTGTTGATATATGTCTAAGTATTTATCTTTCATAAGGTTTATGGAATATAGCCGATGAAATCATCAGGTTTCCATGTCCATTCTCACCACCAATAAATCTACCTTGCTCGCCGAAAGTAAAAGGGCAAATAAAAGGCAAATGTTCTAGTTCTTGGTTAATTTGTTCACAAACGCTATTCATGTCTTGCATTAAGTGCAACATGGGACCTGCGCAAAAGATATTTATCACTCCAATTTTTCGAGACTCTTCTAATTTTTGGTTAAAAGCGGCATTGACGACTTTTGCAGCGCGCGCAACGAGATGCTCACGACTTCCTTTCATTAATGTGAGCTCGTCACCCTCTTCTATTCGTGTAAACAACTCGATTCCACCATCTTGCGTCTCACGGATCGGATGGGATAACTTGTAATATGGGCGATCATAGAGATGACCTGCGATCCGCCCTAATGGATAAGCACTCGAGTTTGTAAACAGCATATTATCTTTACCTACTTGGTTATCCTGGTGATTTGTCCACCTTCTATAAACATTGAGCGCAGGTTCGTTATCAATTTCAAGTAAGCATCTATCGTTGGTCTTGGTTGCAACACCTTTGATATTAGTTGGTGTATGTCCAGCGCTAAAAGCGATATCAACAGGTTGAGAGGAGTAAAAGAGAGTTAAGCTTAAACCTGAAGTTTGAGAGCCTTGGGCGGTTATCACAGACCATTTCCCAGCGATGTTATTATCAGCGGCCGAACCACCAATAATTGGAATTAGAGTTCCAAATCTTTCATCTATAGACGCAATGATTGATTCCTCTTGCCCTGGTGTAGCATGAAGTAGAATTAAGTTTGGTACTTCTCCTACACGGTTTGCGTTCTCAAGGGCCATATCCAAAGCCTTGGTGACGCTGTCACCTGAGTTGTGATTAGAAATACCAGTACCATAAGCATGAGGACCTGTATCATAAACAGCAAGTGCCGCAATTACTGGGCCTGTATGAAAGCCCTGATCTGTCATTACGGCTTGACATGAACTGGCGCCATGAAAAGGCACACCAGGAAAATGCGCAAGAAACGCTTCTCGAATCAACTCAAAATTGTATTCTTCCGTGTAGTAACACATCACGTAAGACAAGCTCTGTTGTGTCAATTCGGACCTGAGCGTTTTTATCGCTGAGTCTTCATCTTTAATATGAGTAAAAACTGATTGGCAATGCATACGATTTTATAATTGGATATCACTCTGCTGTTATACCATTCCAACCAATTTTCTCTAGGTAAGAAGGTGTTAATTTCATTAATAAGTTACGATTATCTCGTGATAGATCGTATTTATAATTGAACTACAACAATGTTTTCACCTTTTTTAAAGGTGATTTTTTTCGATTCAGGCATGATGTCCCATTCTACTGACTTATGCTTCTCATTGAGATTGATAAAATTACCAGATTGATTTAGATCAATTTTTAGAGTGCTACTTTCTGTTGTTTCGAGCGAAATTCCCATTGAGTCACGATTAATCGTGATTATTTCTCCTTCAATTGTTACATCGCATCGTTCTTTTTGTGAACAGTCAACGCTATTAACACTCTCGTGTGTAAAGGTACGCCAGAAAAATGCGCCTATTAAAACACTGAGCATGATTAAGATTTGTGCAAGTCGCGCCTTTGTTAACTTTTGTGCAGGCATAATTACTAATATCCTTGTTACAAACTTCAAACTTTTTAAATAAAAAATGATTTCCAGAGGTCCAGTAAGGTTACTACCCTGTCATTGAATTGTTAATTCAAGTATAGTGTCACGCTGAAAATGCCACTTTTTATTAAAGTCAGCAATGGAAATAAGGTGATGATAACACTTGAATTCTAGAGTTTACTTGGGTGGTGTTACGACGCAAGTCGTGTTGGAAGTAAAAGTGTAGTTAATTAGAAATTGGAAGCATGCAAATGAGCCAAGTAAAGCAGCTTGAACAAAACTACAACTATACAGTCGTTCGCCAATTTACCCTTGTGACCATTTTATGGGGCATAGTTGGTATGGCTGTTGGTGTTTTGATTGCCGCTCAATTAGTTTGGCCACAGCTAAACTTTGATACGCCGTGGTTGACGTACAGTCGCTTACGTCCACTGCATACTAATGCGGTAATTTTTGCGTTTGGTACCAGTGCTCTGTTCGCAACGTCTTATTATGTTGTACAGCGCACATGTCAAACACGTCTTTTTGGTGGCCCACTCGTTGCCTTCACCTTTTGGGGTTGGCAAGCAATCATCCTGGCAGCAGCCATTACTTTGCCTCTCGGTTTAACATCGGGTAAAGAGTATGCTGAGCTAGAATGGCCTATTGATATCGCAATTGCGCTAGTATGGGTATCATATGCGGTGGTGTTCTTCGGCACACTGGTGAAACGAAACACGTCACACATATATGTGGCAAACTGGTTCTTCGGTGCCTTTATTATCACAGTAGCAGTACTTCACATCGTGAACAGCATGGCTATTCCTGTGTCACTCGGTAAATCTTACTCGATTTACTCGGGCGCAGTGGATGCGATGGTTCAGTGGTGGTATGGACACAATGCGGTAGGTTTCCTACTGACCGCTGGTTTCCTAGGTATGATGTACTACTTCGTTCCTAAACAAGCTGAACGTCCTGTTTATTCTTACCGTCTATCTATCGTTCACTTCTGGGCACTTATTTCTCTATATATTTGGGCAGGCCCTCACCACCTTCATTATACAGCGCTACCAGACTGGACTCAGTCTCTAGGTATGGTTATGTCGCTGGTTCTATTTGCTCCTTCTTGGGGTGGTATGATCAACGGTATTATGACGTTATCTGGTGCATGGCATAAGCTTCGTTATGACCCTATCCTACGTTTCCTAATCGTTTCACTGTCGTTCTACGGTATGTCTACCTTTGAAGGCCCGATGATGTCGATTAAGACGGTTAACGCACTTTCTCACTACACAGACTGGACCATTGGTCACGTTCACTCTGGTGCGTTAGGTTGGGTTGCGATGGTTTCTATCGGCTCTGTATATCACTTGGTACCTCGCCTATTTGGCCAAGAGCGTATGTACTCTGTTGGTCTAGTTAATGTGCATTTCTGGCTAGCAACAATCGGTACCGTTCTTTACATCGTTGCGATGTGGATCTCTGGTGTAATGCAAGGTCTTATGTGGCGCGCGGTTAACTCTGACGGTACGCTAACTTACAGTTTTGTTGAATCTGTAGAAGCGTCTTATCCGTTCTACTTTGTACGTTTCCTAGGCGGATTTATCTTCCTATCTGGTATGTTCCTAATGGCATACAACACGTACAAAACGGTAAGTGCACCTAAAGAAAGCCTAAAAGCTATCCCACATCCGGCATAAGGAGATTTAAGAATGAGTAATAATTCTAATAATCGCCATGAAATCTTAGAACGTAATGTCGGTTTGTTGGCTATTTTTATCGTGTTTGCTATCAGTTGGGGTGCTCTTGTAGAGATCACTCCTCTGATTTTCCAAAAGCAAACGACTGAACCTGTAGAAAATCTGCGCGCTTACACTCCTTTGGAGATGGAAGGCCGTGATATCTATATCCGTGAAGGTTGTAACGTCTGTCACAGCCAGATGGTTCGTCCTTTCCGCTCAGAGACTGAACGTTACGGTCACTACTCTGTTGCTGGTGAGAGTGTTTGGGAACACCCATTCCTTTGGGGCTCTAAGCGTACAGGCCCGGATTTAGCTCGTGTTGGTGGTCGTTATTCTGACGAATGGCACCGTGTTCACCTGTTAGATCCTCGTGAGCTTGTACCTGAGTCAAACATGCCAGGTTTCCCGTGGCTAGCTGAAAACGTTTTAGACGGTAAGCTAACTCAGAAGAAACTTGAGCTATTTCGTGATCAGTTCGGCGTTCCATACACTGATGAAGAGATCGCGAATTCGGCTAAAGAAGTAGAAGGTAAAACAGAGATGGATGCAATCATCGCTTACCTTCAGTCTCTTGGTCATGCAATGAAGTAAGGGGATCATATGGATTTCGGTACAATTCATAGTATTTATACCGTTGTACTCTTCGCTAGTTTTATTGGCATCGTATGGTGGGCATTTAGTAAAAAGCGTAAAGCACGCTTTGAAGAAGATGCCAACTTGGTGTTTGCTGACGAAGAACAAAAGACCCCTAATAACCAAGGAGTGAAGAAGTAATGACTACATTCTGGAGTCTCTGGATTATCGTGATTACTGTCGGTACGCTAGTAGGCTGTGCGATTCTCCTGACTTGGTGCGCTAAAGATAAAATGGGCGTCGAGGAAGGGGAAGACATGGGCCACGAGTACGATGGTATTCGCGAGCTAAACAACCCTCTACCAAAGTGGTGGACTTACCTGTTTGTAAGCACATTTGTGTTCGCAGCAGTTTACCTTGCCCTATTCCCAGGTCTAGGTAGCTTCAAGGGCTTTTTAAACTGGCAGAGTTCGGCTCAAACCGTTCGCTCACTAGAAGAGTCAAAAGAAGCCATCGCTGCAGCACAAGAGAACAAGCAACTAAACCAATATGCAAAAGAACTGGATGATGCCGACGCTTACTTCGGCGAAGCATTCCGTAAACTTGCGCACAATGACAGTGGTCTACGCCCAATTCCTGAAATTGCGCAAGATCCTGAAGCATTAAAAGTTGGTCAGCGTTTGTTTTTGCAAAACTGTTCTCAATGCCATGGCTCTGATGCACGTGGTCAGAAAGGCTTCCCTAACCTGACTGATGATGCATGGCTATATGGTGGCGAGCCAGCAGCGATCGTTACAACCATCATGCACGGCCGTATTGGTCAAATGCCAGCATGGAAAGATGCCCTTGGTGAGCAAGGTGTTCAAGAAGTTGTAAGTTACACACTTAGTCTATCTGGTCGTAAAGTAAATGCTCGTGAAGCCGCGGCAGGTAAAGCACGCTTCGTAGTGTGTGCTGCTTGTCATGGTACCGATGGTAAGGGTAACCCTGCAGTCGGTGCGCCTGACCTTACAGACCAAGACTGGTTATTTGGTGACTCTCGTGCAGCTGTAACAGAAACCGTAATGAACGGACGCTCAGGCGTAATGCCTGCGTGGAAAGACATTTTGGGTGAAGATAAAGTTCAGCTCGTTGCCTCATATGTCTGGAGTTTAAGTAACTCAGAGAGTAAGTAACTGAGATATTACGTAACATAGCAATAACAGCCCCTTTCATAGGGGCTGTCTTTCCTTTAAATTTAACGCCTTACATTTTTTCATTTAGCTGTTGAGAACTTTTTTATGGTAAAGCCTTGGTATAAACAATTTTGGCCGTGGTTCCTAATCATCCTTCCTCTTACTGTCGTAGTTTGGACTGTGATTACTGTGGTCGTTTTCTCGAACAACTCTGTTTCTTTAGTCGCCGAGGATTACTATAAAAAAGGCAAAGGCATTAATATCGACATTAGTAAAATGAATGTCGCTCGTGACCTAGGTCTTAACGCTGAGATTTCCTCTGAAAATAACAATGTTGTGATTGTTTTCGCTAAAGGGAAGCTACCTCATTACCCTGCTCTAACGGCCACTTTCACTCATCGTACTCTTCCTGATCGTGACTTCACAAAGCTTGTAACAGCGGATGCATCTGGTAATTACCGACTAAAAGCTGAGGAATCTATTCAAGGACCATGGTTTGTTGAACTACAACCACACGACAAGCAATGGATGATCCAAGGTAAAGTTGAGTTTCCTGCCTCTTCAACACCGTTAATGAAGTAAGCATATGTGTAAATCCTGTTATCACTGCGGTGAAGATGTACCAGCCAACACGGATTTCAAAGTAGAAATATTGGGTGAAATTCGCGACATGTGTTGTCCGGGCTGCGAAACTGTGGCGCAGACTATTGTCGATAGTGGTCTTGTATCATATTACCAATACCGCACTGCGCCTGCAGAAAAGGCAGATCTAGTACCAGAGCAACTCCAAGCTTTAATTCATTATGACAATGCGGATGTACAATCTGAATTCGTACGAAATCGCGAAAATGTTTCTGAAGTAACCCTTTCTTTAGAAGGCGTTTCATGTGCTGCTTGTGCGTGGTTAATCGAAAAGCAAGTTTCCAATACAGCCGGGTTGGTATCTATTCGTGTTAATACAACCACCAATCGAGCGTTACTAGCCTGGGATAAAACTCAGGTACGGTTAAGCGAGCTCCTTTCCGTTATTCATAAACTTGGTTACAAAGCTGCACCTTTTGAAGCAGATAAGCAAGAAGCCTCTTACCATCGAATGATGAAGCAATATCTATATCGGCTAGGTATTGCAGGTTTAGCAACCATGCAGGTCATGATGCTCGCCGTTGCACTGTATCTCGAAGTCTTTGGTGATTTAGAGCCAGAGTTTAAAAGTTACTTTCGTTGGGTAAGTTTGATTTTTGCTACTCCTGTTTTGCTTTATTCCGCTCTTCCATTTTACTTAAACGCATGGCGCAGTATCAAAGGCCGAACCCTTGGTATGGATGTCCCGGTTTCTATCGCGTTGATCTTTGCCTATGTTGCAAGTTTAGTTGCAACAGTAACTGAACAAGGCGAAGTCTTCTTTGAATCTATCTCGATGTTTACCTTCTTTTTGTTAGTAGGTCGATTCTTAGAGATGCGCGCTCGTCGCAAAGCTGCTGCAGCGAGTGGTAACCTTCTTAAGTTGATTCCTGCAATTGCTACAACGCTGGACGGTGATCAGATACCCGTGAAGACGCTAAAAGTTGGCGATCGTATTCGCGTTCTACCTGGTGAACATATCCCCGCTGACGGTAAAGTTATTTCAGGCCGTATTCATATTGATGAATCCATGCTAACGGGCGAGTCAGTGCACGTTGTGAAACGAGAAGGCGATATTGTTTATGCAGGAACGCTAAACGGAGACGAATCATTTGAACTTGAGGTAGTAAGCTCAAAGGCCGATTCAATGATTGCTAACATCGTGCGTTTACAAGATGAAGCTCAACACTCCAAACCTAAAATTGCGGAAATTGCAGACATTGTCGCCCGTTACTTTGTTGGTGTGATTCTTATTATCTCTGCTGGTACTTGGTTTTACTGGCATCAAACAAAACCAGATGATGCGTTTTGGATCATGCTGTCTGTGTTAGTCGCTACGTGTCCATGTGCGCTATCTCTGGCTACACCGACCGCACTCACTTGTGCTACCTCTAGAATGGGTAATTTTGGCATTTTACTTCGTAAAGGCCATGTGTTTGAGACATTATGTAAGATCAACCACTTAGTTGTAGATAAAACAGGCACTCTAACGAAAGGTGATATTGAGATCTGTGAAACAAAGGTACTTAGTGATCTCCCACAGAAAGATTGTTTATCACTAGCTGCAGCTTTAGAGGCTCATGCAAACCACCCTATCGCTCGTTCTTTTGCAACTTTCACCAATGATGACTTTATCGTGTCTGATGTGCAAAACGTGATTGGTTCAGGGATTGAGGGTATGTGGAATGGCAAAATCGTTAAGATAGGTAGTGCTGCTTTTGTTCAAGGCAAAGAAAGTGGTGAAAGCCAGGCGGTCTATCTGTCGGTTGATGGCAAGCATGTCGCTAGCTTTTACTACCGCGACCCTATCCGAAAAGAAAGCAAAGCCTTTATTCAACGTTTTGCTGACGCTGGAATTAAGACAACCCTGCTAACAGGTGATTCTCTCTCAAACGCCCAACCAGTGGCGAATGAAATTGGTATCGATCACATCGTCGCGTCAGCAAAGCCAGAAGATAAGCTTGCATACCTTAAGAGCTTGGACGAAAACAGTATCACTATGATGGTTGGTGATGGAATCAATGACGCGCCGACTCTCGCCGGAGCTCACCTTTCTGTCGCAATGGGCGGTGGTACAGATGTCGCTAAAGCTTCTGCAGATATGACGTTACTTGGGGATAATCTCGAAAAGCTACTAGAGGCACGTTTGCTTGCACTGCGTACAAGAAAGATTATTCGAGAAAACTTGGCTTGGTCTTTGGGTTACAACCTGTTAATTTTGCCTTTGGCGGTCGCAGGTTTAGTGGCTCCCTACATTGCAGTAGTTGGCATGTCTGCAAGCTCAATTATCGTTGTATCTAACTCTTTGCGCCTGCTCAAAGAGAAATAAGTAGAGAAAGCAAACATGGAAAGTCTTTATATATTGATTCCCATCGCTATCGTTCTCGTTTGTGTTGCTGTCGCCGTTTTTCTTTGGGCGGTAAGAAGCGATCAGTTTGAAGATCTTGAACGGCAAGGGCACAACATTCTTCTCGACGAAGAAGACCAATCTAATAGTGATAAAAAGTAGCGACCTTTATGACTCCTGATTTTATCGGTGCGTTGATGATCGGCTTAGTAGGAGCCGGTCATTGTATGGGTATGTGTGGTGGTATCGCGTCTCTACTTACCATGGGCTCTTCTGCTAAAAATAAAACCACCCCTCTTATCCCCCTCTTCTACAACCTCGGACGATTGTTCAGTTATACCTTAATAGGTGCATTAGTGGGTGGTGCTATATCAGGTTTATCTGAGCTTAGTGGGTTAACGCACTCTCTTGCTTGGTTAAGGCTGATTGCTGCGTTATTCATGATCCTGGTCGCGCTGTATATTGCTAAATGGTGGCAAGGCTTACTTTTAATAGAAAAGCTAGGGCAGTATCTCTGGCGCTTTATCTCGCCGGCAGGGAAGAGTTTGTTACCATTAAAGCATCCTCTTCACGCGTTGCCATTTGGCTTTATTTGGGGTTGGTTACCATGTGGTTTAGTTTATTCAGCGCTTACTTGGTCGGCGGTTTCTGGTAGTGCGATGAACGGCGGCCTAATTATGCTTGCGTTTGGGCTCGGAACGCTACCTGCAATGCTTATTATTGGATACGGTGCCAATCATTTTCAGAAATTACAAAAATCATTAATATTTAGAAATATTTCAGCATTAATCCTTATTGGCTATGGTACGTATACCGCTGTAGGAGCCTTAGCGTTACTCGGTTTCATATAACGTTAAACTCTATTGAGGTGACATTTTTGCTACCCTTTAGGATTAAGCGATGCTAAAATATTGATGTATATCAAATAGTGAAAGGTTGTTATGATTTCTGAAAAACCTGCAACAAAGCGTATCCAATCAGGCGGTTGCGCCATTCATTGCCAAGATTGTAGCATTAGTCAACTGTGTATCCCGTTCACTCTAAATGAGGCAGAACTTGACCAGCTTGACCAAATCATCGAACGTAAGAAGCCTATTCAAAAAGGACAAGAGCTTTTTAAGGCCGGTGATGAGCTAAAATCGCTATACGCTATCCGCTCTGGTACCATCAAGAGCTATACGATCACAGAGCAAGGTGATGAGCAAATCACAGCGTTTCACTTAGCTGGAGACTTAGTCGGTTTCGATGCTATCACTGGTGACTCCCACCCTAGCTTTGCTCAAGCACTCGAAACGTCGATGGTATGTGAAATCCCATACGAAATTTTAGACGATCTATCGGGTAAAATGCCTAAGCTTCGCCAGCAAATCATGCGTTTGATGAGTAACGAAATTAAAGGTGATCAGGAAATGATTTTGCTTCTTTCTAAAAAGAACGCAGAAGAGCGACTAGCTGCTTTCCTTTACAACCTATCAACGCGTTTTTCTCAGCGTGGCTTCAGCCCTAGAGAGTTTCGTTTAACTATGACTCGTGGTGATATTGGCAACTACCTTGGTCTTACAGTCGAAACGATCAGTCGTTTGTTAGGTCGTTTCCAGAAATCTGAGATCCTAAGCGTAAAAGGTAAATATATCACTATCTTAGACCACGATGCATTGATGGAACTTGCTGGTGTAACTAAAGAATAATACACCCTAATTATTGATGTAGCTCGAAAATGAGCTACATCATATTTCTCATAAATTCCTTTCGAAAGTCCTCAAAAAGTTCTCCAAACTAAGCTACAGTAAAAATGTACGGTGAGTACTCCAAAATACTGATTTAATTTACATTCAGTATCTGGTTTTGCAATAGAAGTGGGCTTAGTTATGAGTATATACAGTAAGATCCTTGTTGTAGCTGACATCAATAATGATGAGCAGCCCGCACTTGCAAGAGCTGTTCAATTAGCTCAGAAAAGTGTATCTAGAAGCCGAATCACTTTCTTTTTATCCATTTACGATTTCTCGTATGACATGACGTCAATGCTATCAGTGGATGAAAGAGATGCTATGCGTCGAGGTGTCATTCATCAGCGTGAGCAGTGGATGCGTAAAATTGCTCAACCATACCTAAACGATGGCTTCGACTTTGATGTTTGTGTTGTCTGGCACAACCGCCCTTATGAGGCGATTATTGCTGAAGTCTATGCAGGCAATCATGACCTAGTCATCAAAGGCACACGTAAGCATGATGTTTTAGAGTCTGTCATTTTCACACCGACAGATTGGCACTTGTTGCGAAAATGCCCTATTCCAGTGCTTCTTATCAAGAATGCTGCTTGGCCGGAACAAGCAAGTATCCTTGCCTCAGTACATGTGGGCTCAGAAAACCCGACTCATATTGATCTCAACGATACGATGGTCGAGCGATTAAAAGAAATCACCACTCGGCTTGAGGCCAAGCCATATCTTGTTAACGCCTACCCCGTTACACCGGCGAACATTACGATTGAACTTCCTGAATTTGACCCAACGACTTATACCGATGCAGTGCGAGGTCATCATTTAACGGCTATGAAAGCACTACGCCAAAAACATGGTCTTGATGAAGAACAAACGATAGTTGAGCAAGGTTTACCTGAAGATGTCATTCCGGCAGCTGCAGAGCGCTTGAACGCTGCAATGGTTATTTTAGGTACTACAGGGCGAACTGGGCTTTCTGCTGTCTTTATTGGTAATACAGCGGAGCACGTGATTGATAAAATAAATTGCGATGTGTTGGCTCTAAAACCAAAAGGCTACATTAGTCCTCTCGATCCAAATACAGCAACCTAATCTCTCCTTAGTATTGCTATGTATTGAGCGCTTTCAAATAAGCGCTAATAAATCCCCCGAATACAGGGGGATTTTTTTTGGGAACAGTTAAAGCGTTGGGTACAAAAAAGGAGGTCTAATTGACCTCCTTTTTTACGGGTTAGATGTTCGTAACATCGATGAACATTGATTCATCAATATTCGTCGAAGAAACGACAGCCTCATTAAATTCATACTCTTCGCGGTTACCTTCACGATCTAGCGGTAAGTTAACAAAGTCGAACAATTCCCGGTCTGCTAGTTGGCTTGGGCTTACGTTTTGAATTGATTTAAAAATCGCTTCCACACGCCCTGGCGTCTTCTTATCCCATTCAATCAACATTGCTTTTATAGATTGACGCTGAAGGTTCTCTTGAGAGCCACAAAGGTTACACGGAATAATTGGGAAATCCTTGTGCTCAGCGTATTTGATCAAATCTTTTTCACGACAGTAAGTCAATGGACGAATGACCACGTTACGACCATCATCAGAGCGTAGCTTTGGTGGCATCGCTTTAAGGCGAGAGCCGTGGAACATATTCAAGAACATTGTTTCGACGATGTCATCCATGTGATGACCTAGCGCAAGCTTAGTTGCACCAATCTTCTCTGCAAATGAATACAGCGTACCACGTCGCAGGCGTGAACACAGACCACAAGTGGTTTTGCCTTCTGGTACCTTCTCTTTTACGACGGAGTACGTGTCCTTATCGACGATATAGTAAGGGATATTCAGTGTTTCGAAATACTCTGGCAGAATGTGCTCAGGGAAGCCCGGTTGTTTTTGGTCTAGGTTTACCGCAACCACTTCAAATTTGATCGGTGCGGCTTTTTGAAGATTCAGCAGGATATCAAGCATCGCGAATGAATCTTTACCACCGCTAATACATGCCATTACAACATCGCCTTCTTCGATCATGTTGTAATCAGTAATGGCATTTCCAACATGTCTTCTTAGGCGTTTCTGAAGCTTGTTGAATTCTAGGGTTTCTTTTCTTGTATCTATTTGGTTCATTGCGGGCTCTCACATCGCCGATAAATCGACTAGGACTTCCTAACATGGGTTTCTTTGGGGCGTGGATTATACGAGCTTTTTACGCAGGATTAAATGCTTGTCTTATTGAGTCTTTAAGAAAAGAGTGTGAAAGATACTTTAGTTACGGTCAAAATTAAAAAAGAGCTGCGATTGCAGCCCTTTCTAAACGTTCAGTGTTCATTTCTTTGCGTTAGGTAGATAAGGTAACACTCGCATCGTCGGTTCTGGTAGTGTCATTGTGCCACCTTGCCCTATTTCACTTAGTGCGACTTGTATCTTGCCATTGACAATTGGCTTTTCGGTTCCGTTTGAGAAAATCACTTTATCATTCAGTTGATTTGCAAACTCCATCGTCACACCTTGAACTTCCGGTGTAAACCAACCCGCAAACATACCGCCTAAATCTTCCAGCATCGTCTGCATTTGAGGTAGAAGAGGCTTAAGTTGGTCGTAAGAAACGTTACCCTGTAATGGTTCTTTGGTCATCACGACAAGTGAGTAATCGCAACGTGTATCTTTTGGGGTATCGACAAAAACCAACGGATTTGCTGACTTTAAGTTTTTATCAACTGGTAAAGGCAACTCTTGTGAAGCAGGGATAACAAACTCTTCATAGTGCTCTTCTTTTTCCATCCAAGCTTTTTCTATCGTACAAATTTGCTTAGTTTTTGCGTCCACAAAAAAGACACCAACTTTCACATCGTCATGCCCTTCTTTATTGTTGTTTTTTAGTTGAGTGTATAACTTTGAGTACGTGAACATGTACTCTTGAGCTTGGGTTATCGGCGATACAAGAATTAGCGCCGCACTTCCCAATAGACTTAGGCTTAACTTTTTCATTTTATCCGTTATTTTATTGCGTCCAGTAGGCGTTGTTATGACGAATCATAGCGCGAAGATCGTGTACATAGGCGATGCCACGTTCAGAATAGGCTAGCAACCCATGCGTTAACTCTGACGCGGTTGCAACCGTTAACAAGCCCTTGTTCTTTTCAGCCAGAGATGTTCTGATTTCACGCAGGTCTGCATACGCTGGGTTTCGATTAACATTCATAAAGTAGCCATGAACAGACTGTTGTACAGAGTCGAATTTTTCAACTTCATGAACTTTGTTAGCGCCACGTTGCGCTGGAACAATTCCACAGCCCTTTTTATAACACCATTGGCCAAACAAGTTGTTTGCTTGAGTAGCAAAACGAGAAGTGCCCCACGCAGATTCATTTGCCGCTTGAGTTAGAACCAAGGCTTCAGGTAAGACGTTCACTCTCACAAGCATCTCGTCTAGCCATGCTTGATCAATCTTATCGTTACTCAAGGGCAACGAATACAGAGATGATAACCGCTGAGCATACTCTTGTTGTTCTTGCGTCACTTGTCCCACCTTTAAAGAGGTAAGAAAGGCCCGCTCATGACGAATTCGTTGATTCTCAAGAGCAATTTTAGGCCTTAAAAAATCAAAAAAAGCAGCTTTTTTCTCTTTCGTATCTTTTATTGAATTGAAGTCTGGGATATCACCGATGTATGGCAAGTGTGATAAATCGACATGCTTAATCTTGCCAGAGAGTACGTCAGGATTTTCCACATATTTAAACTGTTTCTCGTAGTGTAAATATGGGCCTATAGAAATAAAAGTGGCGGCTATACAGGTTGCCGCCACTCGTAAACTTATTGATTTCAAAGAATTAGGCATCAAACACCTGTGAGTTACCATCGTGATCATTATCGTTTTTCTGTGTTGTAACGATCTTAAGCTTAATTCCAAACATTTCGCGGTAGAGTATGCCTTTCAAATGGAAGAAGAATGGCAGCACAAAAATCAAGCCAATACCGTAGAACATTGCTGCAATAATAAACATTAACATCACGCCTAAGTAAAGCCCCGCGACCACAAAAATCTTCTTGTTGATTGCGCGAAGTGATAACAGCAACGCTTGCATTGGTGGCACCCTTTTCTCACAAATCAACAAGATAGAGTGACTAAATGCCAAGGAAAGATACAGCGACAGTAAAGGAAAAATCATACCAACCACACCTTGTAGCATTAAGCTCATGAGCGTTGCTAGGATAACAGGAATGGTGAACTGCAACCCCTTTCCAACATGGCGCAACTTAGTCTTTAGGCCAGCGACATGACTCATAGCCATCAAACTTATCCCCGCATAAATTGGGGCGCTAATCACCTCATAACTGAAATTCGCGACATAAATAGAAGACACAATATCGTTTGTGAACGACTCTGGGTTCTCAAACGCATCAAGAATAACGGTCAAATCGCCCAACTGCAGTTTTAATGCAATATAGAAAATACCTAACTGGACAAAAAGCAATACAATAATGGCAGGAGAAAATGATAAAAAGTGCTGGATGGTTGCTCGCCAAGCTTCGTTAAAAACCGCGCCAGCTTTAAGCTCGTAGTTGCCAGACAAAGCTCGCTCTACACTCCCCCCAAGATTGAAATCTTTCTCAAAATCGTCGTTCATAGTTTATCCAAGACTAACTTGTAAAATTTTGACTGGAATTCCAGTCAATTAATGTAATCGTCATTATAAAGAAATCTTTCCACATCTAACATCACAACTCACCTACAATCCTTGCAATCTCAACTGTATGGTTGATAATTAACCACTTTCAAGGTCATGAAATTGAAACAATTGTTGAACAAAGTTTAGTGCTATCAAACTGTGTCTAGATGCCAATTAATCTCATAAAAACAGTATGGTAAGGAATGATGGCTTTTTCCTGCAAAATTATTTCTGTTTCAAGATAAGAAAATGCTTTAATTTCACACTTTTGGTGATTATGATGCGCGCCTCAAAAGTGAATGGTTAGTGTCACATCAGCTGGGATAATCCCGGCTTGAACGTGGGGGAAATACAGACGTTGAACGCAAAACCGCAAGCAGGAAAGCCAGTTATTCGTTTATCTGGTATTAGTAAAAGTTTCGATGGTAAGGAAATCATCGGTAATTTAAATCTGGATGTTAATCATGGTGAATTTCTGACGATTCTCGGGCCTTCTGGTTGTGGTAAGACAACAGTTTTACGCATGATTGCAGGTTTTGAAACGGCAGATAACGGTCAAATTATTTTGGATGACCAGGATGTAACACAGGTTCCTGCGGAGCAAAGGCACGTCAACACGGTATTTCAAAGTTACGCATTGTTTCCACACATGACCGTATATGAGAATGTCGCTTTTGGTCTTCGTATGCAGAAAACACCTACTGCGGACATTGAACCACGAGTAATGGAAGCGCTACGCATGGTGCGCCTAGAAAAAATGGCACAGCGTAAGCCTCATCAGCTTTCTGGTGGTCAGCAACAACGTATCGCCATTGCGCGTGCGGTTGTTAACAAACCAAAAGTACTGCTGCTAGATGAATCTCTATCTGCACTTGATTACAAACTGCGTAAGCAAATGCAAATCGAGCTTAAACAGCTTCAGCGTCAACTTGGTATTACCTTTATCTTCGTTACGCACGATCAGGAAGAAGCCCTATCGATGTCTGACCGCATTATTGTTATGCGCGACGGTGTTATCGAACAAGATGGCTCTCCACGTGAGATTTACGAAGAGCCGAAGAACCTATTTGTTGCTCGCTTTATCGGTGAGATCAACGTATTCAACGCAACAATGCTAGAGCGTATCGACGAGAAACGTATCCGTGCAGAAATCGAAGGTGTCGAGTCTGTTGTTTACTACGATCAGGAAGCGCAAGCAGGTGAAAAACTGCAAGTACTACTTCGCCCAGAAGACTTACGTATCGAAGAGATCAAAGAGTCTGAAGAAAAAGGCATCGTAGGTCACGTAACAGAGCGTACCTATAAAGGTATGACGCTTGATTCAGTTATCCAATTGGATTCAGGCATGCGTGTAATGGTTAGCGAATTCTTTAACGAAGATGATCCTGATGTGGACCACTCACTTGGCCAGAAAGTCGCTATCACTTGGGTTGAGAGCTGGGAGGTAGTCCTCAATGATAAGCAAGAAGATTAATCTTCAAAACGCGATCATTACCTTAATCGTCGGTTGGTTAACACTTTTCGTGTTGGTACCAAATGTGATGATTATCGGTACGAGTTTCTTAACGCGTGATGAAGCAAACTTAATCGAAATGACATTTACTTTCGACAACTACTTACGTCTACTCGATCCCTTGTATGCGAAAGTGCTGATGCACTCGTTCTACATGGCGATTGTGGCGACGTTGTTGTGTTTAGTAATTGGTTACCCATTTGCTTACATCATAGCGAAAATGCCAGAGAAATGCCGCCCATTCATGTTGTTCTTAGTTATCGTACCTTTTTGGACAAACTCTCTTATCCGTACTTACGGCCTGAAGATTGTTCTGGGTACACAAGGTATTTTGAACAAATCATTAATGGCGATGGAAATCATCGATAAGCCATTACGTATTATGTACACCGAAACAGCAGTAATGATTGGCCTTGTGTACATCCTGCTTCCATTTATGATTCTGCCGCTTTACTCGGCAATCGAGAAGTTGGACAACACTTATATCGAGGCGGCGAAAGATCTTGGTGCGAACAAGTTCCAAACCATTACGAAAGTGATTCTACCTCTTACAATGCCTGGCATTATCGGTGGTTGTTTGTTGGTTCTGCTACCAGCACTAGGTATGTTCTACATCTCTGACCTTCTTGGTGGTGCGAAGAACCTACTGATTGGTAACGTTATTAAGAGCCAAGTATTGAACGCTCGTGACTGGCCATTTGGTGCTGCGACCAGTATCGCCCTCACCTTCGCAATGGCTGTGATGCTTTACGCTTACTACAGAGCGGGCAAACTATTGAATAAGAAAGTGGAGCTAGACTAATGGGACGCACAGTTAGATTTAGCTTTATGGCGCTGGTGTATGCATTTTTGTATCTGCCAATCATCGTCTTAATTGTTAACTCATTTAATGCCAACAAATTTGGTATGAAATGGGGTGGTTTCACCACGAAATGGTACGAAACCTTAGTAAATAACGACAGCCTAATGCAAGCTGCATGGCATTCATTGAACGTAGCGGTATTCTCAGCGACAGCAGCAACCATCATTGGTAGCTTAACGGCCGTTGCCCTATTCCGTTACTCGTTCAAAGGTAAAGGTGCGGTAAACGGCATGCTGTTTGTCGTGATGATGTCTCCCGATATTGTAATGGCGATTTCATTACTTGCTCTGTTCCTAGTATTAGGCGCACAGCTTGGCTTCTGTACACTATTGATTGCTCACATCACCTTTTGTCTACCATTCGTTGTGGTAACTGTATACAGCCGCTTAAATGGCTTTGATGTGAAAATGTTGGAAGCAGCAAAAGACCTTGGTGCAAGCGAGTGGGTTATCTTGAAACAGATCATCCTTCCTCTCGCTAAACCAGCGGTTGCCGCAGGTTGGTTATTGAGCTTTACCCTGTCTTTGGACGATGTGATCATCAGCTCGTTTGTAACGGGTCCAACATACGAAATCTTGCCATTGAAGATTTACTCCATGGTTAAGGTGGGCATTTCACCGGAAGTGAACGCCCTAGCAACGGTGATGTTGATTGTTTCTTTGGTCTTGGTAGTAATTTCTCAGTTGCTAGCAAGAGAAAAAGTGAAGTAGAATCCGCACCTGTTAACATCACGAAACAGAATGGTTACATGCCATTCTGTTTTTCTATCTATCGTCCAAAATTGGACAACGTTTGGTTTGGAGCTAACGTCAATGAAAAAATGGGCTACTCTATTAGCTGGTAGTGCATGTGCGCTTTCTCTGTTCTCTGGTACAGCGACAGCGGATGATAAAGAACTAGTATTTATGAACTGGGGTCCTTACATCAACAGTAATATCCTAGAGCAATTTACTAAAGAAACTGGCATCAAAGTGATCTACTCGACTTACGAGTCGAACGAAACTTTGTATGCAAAGCTAAAAACTCATAACCAAGGTTATGATCTAGTAGTACCTTCAACGTACTTCGTGGCGAAGATGCGTGACGAAGGCATGCTACAAAAGATCGATAAGACTAAGCTGAAAAACTTCGGCAACCTAGATAAAAACTACCTAGACAAGCCTTACGATCCAAGTAACGACTACTCTATTCCACACGTTGTTGCGATTACAGGCCTAGCGGTTAACGCAGACATGTACGACCCAAAAGACTTCCAAAGCTGGGCTGACCTATGGAAGCCTGAGCTTGAAGGTCAAGTAATGTTGATGGACGACACTCGTGAAGTATTCCATATCGCTCTACGTAAACTTGGCTACTCAGGTAACTCAAAAGACCCTAAGCAAATCGATGAAGCGTACGCTGAGCTACAAAAGTTGATGCCTAACGTTTTAGTTTTTAACTCTGACAACCCTGGCGCACCTTACATGTCTGGTGAAGTGGGCGTTGGTATGCTTTGGAACGGTAGCGCTGCAGCCGCACAAAATGAAGGCCTGAACCTTAAACTCGTTTTTCCTAAAGAAGGTGGTATCGGCTGGGTTGATAACTTCGCTATCTCTTCCGGTGCGAAGAACGTAGAAGCCGCTCACAAGATGATCGACTTCCTACTGCGCCCAGAAATCGCAGAGCAAATCTCTCGTGATACTGGGTACCTAACGGCGGTGGAGGAATCGAATGCTAAGTTTAAAGACGTTGCCCCACTATTCCCTTCTCAAGAAGACCTTGACCGCGTTGAATGGCAAGATGCGGTTGGTGATCTAACCGTTAAATACGAAGATTACTTCCTCAAGCTGAAAGCGGGACAATAATCTAGCTTGTGTAACAAGTCATCAACCATAGGAAAATAGGCAGCAATACGCTGCCTATTTTTGTCTTAGGCTGATATAATCGCGCGTTGCTAGGTTTATTTGTCTTGGTATCATAGATTTATCGTCTCATAACAAGGAGACAACGATATTCAAGCTAAATGAACATATTTGTGCTTACTGCGATTTGGCTCAACTTGATAACTCCAGCTAGTATTGACTTGTCCAATCGCGAAACAAAACGGAAAACAAATGAAAAGTAAATTCTACGCAAGCGCTCTATGTGCAGCGACGCTCATCGCTACCCCTGCAATGGCTGCTGATCAAGAACTGTATTTCTACAACTGGTCGGAATACATTCCAAACGAAGTTCTTGAAGACTTTACAAAAGAAACCGGAATCAAAGTTATTTACTCTACATACGAATCTAACGAGAGTATGTACGCAAAACTAAAAACTCAAGGTTCTGGTTACGACTTGGTAGTACCGTCTACCTATTTCGTCTCTAAAATGCGTAAAGAAGGCATGCTACAACAGATCGACAAAGAGAAATTATCTCATTTTGCCGATCTTGATACTAACTTCCTAAACAAACCGTTCGATCCGAACAACAACTACTCTATCCCATACATTTGGGGTGCGACCGGTATTGGTATCAATGCTGACATGCTAGACAAGTCATCGGTTTCTAAATGGGATAATTTTTGGGATAGTAAGTGGGAAGGTCAACTAATGCTGATGGATGATTCTCGCGAAGTATTCCACATTGCATTGACTAAGCTTGGTTACTCACCAAACACGACTAACCCAGAAGAAATCAAAGCCGCTTACGAAGAACTGAAAAAGCTAATGCCAAACGTATTAGTATTTAACTCAGACTTTCCTGCAAACCCTTACCTTGCGGGTGAAGTTTCACTAGGCATGCTTTGGAACGGTTCTGCATACATGGCTCGTCAAGAAGGCGCGAACATCGACATCATCTGGCCAGAAAAAGGCACTATCTTCTGGATGGACAGCCTAGCAATTCCAGCTGGTGCGAAGAACGTTGACGCAGCTCATAAGATGATCGATTTCCTACTACGTCCTGAGAACGCAGCTAAGATTGCACTTGAGATTGGTTATCCTACGCCAGTTAAAACGGCACACGATCTGCTACCGAAAGAATTTGCTAATGATCCAAGCATCTTCCCACCACAAGAAGTGATGGACAGCGGTACTTGGCAAGATGAAGTTGGCGAAGCGAGCGTAATGTACGATGAGTACTTCCAAAAGCTAAAAGTGAACAACTAATTCGTTAGTTTTGACCCGTCCTGATATGGGTTGACACTTTTTAACTAAAACGCTCGATGTACTTCATCGGGCGTTTTGTATTTTAAAG
>NZ_JAWOTS010000008.1:0-185558 GCF_033338975.1 Vibrio sp. Vb0349
GGCGCTGGACTAAACAAAGGCCCCCTTTTAGGGGGCTCACACAAAGCCACCTTCTTTAGAAGGTGGTAATTTACTTAAAGCAATTTGGCAATTACTCTTTGAGTTTCAGAGCTTCGCGCTTTTTGATTAAAAAATCCATCAAGACGCGGATTTTTTTCGGCATATGCTCTCGTGAAGGTATATATAAATAAAACCCTGGAAACTCTTTGCACCAAGGTGTCAGAACTCGGGTCAATCTTCCCTCATCTATGTGCTTTTCCACCCATAAATCAATATGCTTCACTAAACCCACACCCTGTATTGCAGCTTGTAACATACTATAGTCATCATTAAAAATAGCATTACCTTTAGGCTCGAAAACGAGGGTGCGCTTTGCAACATCTGGAGAGGTTAGCGACCAATGATCAATTGTTCCGCTAGAGGTAAAACGATAAGCAAGGCAATTGTGATCTTCTAAATCCTCAGGAGTTTGAGGTAGTCCATTTTGCCTAAAGTATTCAGGAGAGCCCACTATTGCCGTTGTTAACGGCGGAGTAATAGGGATCGCAACCATATGTTCATCTAAGCTTAATCCTAAGCGAATGCCAGCGTCAACGCCTTCTGCGACGATGTTAGAAAACCCATCATCCATAATTAGCTCTAGGCGTATTTTAGGATAACGAGAGAGGAACTCACCTAGATAGGGCTCAATAAGCAGCCGAGCAGCGGTTCTTGATACACTGATACGGATTAATCCCGAAGGCTCAAGATGAGAGTCGTTCAATTCGTTAACGACCTGCTCAATGTTCACCAATGAAGGTTGCAAAATATCAAGCAGACGTTGGCCTTCTTCCGTCAGCGACATACTTCTGGTGGTTCGATTAATTAACCGAACTTGTAGCTGTTGTTCTAACGCTTTTAGGTGTTGTGATAAGGCAGCACGGGTTACCCCCATTTCTAAGGCTGCTTTAGTGAAACTACGATGGCGAGCAATATGTGCAAACCACGTCAGTGATGAAATTAAAGAAGGTTCTATTCTCATTTGTTAAGTATAACTAAACAGTCATGTAGATAAAACGATATTTATCCGAAACAGTGTGTTGACTAATATTACATCGAAGCTTAGGTCAGCCTGAGATGAACAGTTAACTTCTAATGGAGAATGTCGCTATGTCTAAAGTCACTTTCAAAAATCTCAATGGTCAAGGTATTGAGATTTCAGCGGTTATCAACTTCCCTACAGATTTTGATGCAAGTAAACAATATGCGGCGGTTGTTGTTTCACACCCAGGTGGTGGCGTAAAAGAGCAAACCGCAGGCCTATATGCGAGTAAACTTGCAAAAAGCGGCATAATTGCCATTGCGTTTGACCGTTCGTATCAAGGTGAAAGTACAGGTGAGCCTCGCCAAATGGAAAACCCTTACACGAGTACTGAAGACGTGAGCGCAGTCGTCGACTATCTGACAACGTTAGAGTACGTCGATAACGATAAAATTGGCGCAATGGGGATTTGTGCTGGTGCGGGCTATAGTGCAAATGCAGCGATCAATGATCGTCGAATCAAAGCACTGGGTATGGTTAGTGCCGTAAACATTGGCCAAATGTTCCGTAATGGTTGGGATAATTCGGTTAACGATGCTGACGCTGTTGGTTACTTAGAATTTGGTTCGAATGCTCGCACAACCGACACGAATGGTACAGAATTCGCGACTATTCCTCTAGCTCCGATGCGTGAAGAAGATGCCTCAAATGCAGAGCTACGCGAAGCTTGGGAGTATTACCACACACCACGTTGTGAACATCCAAATGCGCCGGGTTTTGCTCTAACTCGTAACTTAAACCAGATCATTACTTACGATGCGTACCACAAAGCGGAAGCATTCCTAACTCAGCCAATTCTTGCTGTCGTTGGTAGTGACGCAGGCAGCAAATGGATGAGTGATGACCTGATAGAACGTGCAGCGAGTTCAGATAAAACCTTGTATGCCATTGATGGTGCAAACCATATGTCGCTTTATGATGTTGCCGAATACGTCGATGACGCAGTATCCCAACTCGCATCTTTCTTCCAACGCACTCTTTAATATTCCCGATGAAAGGCTCAATTGCTTCGAGCCTTTCTGCTCTCAAGGCTTTTTACTCTTAAGGTATTGATTATGAATATGCAAAAAATCACTTTTAGAAATGCTGATATGTCTTGGGATATGTCTGCATTAATTTTATTCCCAGAAGGCTTCAATGAATCGAAACGCTACCCAACAATGATAAGTGTTCATCCTTTTGGTAGTTGTAAAGAACAAACATCCAGCGCTGTCTATGGTAAAGCCCTTGCTGAGTTAGGTTACGTCGTGATCGCATTTGACGCGAGCTTCCAAGGAGAATCGGGGGGATTGCCTCGCTACGTAGAAGACCCAAGTCAACGTGTTGAAGATATCAGTCGCGTTATCGACTATGCAGTAACTTTACCATATGTCGATGAGAATAGAATTGGTGGACTCGGTATCTGCGGCGGTGGTGGTTACATGATCAATTCAGCCCTAACCGAAAAGCGCTTGAAAGCTGTCGTAGGTATTACGCCTGTTAACTTAGGCCGCTTGTTCCGTGAAGGCTTTAGTATGTACGACCCTATCGCCAATCTTGAGGCTATGGCTGCACAGAGAACAGCCGAAGCTCGCGGCTCGGAGCTGAAAATCGATGAACTTCTTCCTCCAAATATTGAATTTGCAAAAGAAAATGGATTAACAGAACGAGACGTGTTCGAAGCTACTGAATACTACAAAACATCACGTGGACAAACCGAAGGTGGTGCAACTCGTATGCTGTTTTCACATGCACAGAAAACACTGAGCTGGGATGCCTTTGCATTTGCCGAAACGTTATTGACTCAGCCTGTTATGGCCGTGGTAGGGCAAAAAGTCGGGGCGTTTGGTGCTTATCGTGATGGGCAGGAAATTTATGGCCGCTCTGTTCAATCAAAAGACCGACAGCTGGTTAATTTGGAAAATTGGTCTCACTATGAACTGTATGACCATCCAGAAGCAGTCGGCATTGCAATGGACAAGGTTTCTGCATTCCTTGAAACACACTTAAAATAATCTAATAAGTTAGAAGCGTTTTGTAGAGTTGCAAAGCGCTTATTTTTAACAGCGTAAGATGTAGTTCGAAGCGAGTAGGTCGGTAAATCTTCGTGCGAATAACCTCATCTACAGGCTATTGACTAAATACCACTGCCAAATACTGTTTAAGACAATGTACACTGAAACCTAATTAAAGGCGTTAGATAGGAATGAAGTTTAATTTATGCGCAAATCAGATAAGAAGGTCGAGAATCTAATTAGAGAAGTGTTGACCGAAGTTTGTGAAGATACGCTAAAAGGTTACGATGGCTTTCTTTGGGTGACTCATACCGTCAAATTCTCTTCTTTTCCACAAAGTTTAGAAATAGTCTGCGTATTCGAAACGAAGCAAGATCGAGCTAACTTTTTTGAAGGAGAGGGCCGCCAGCATGTTTCCACAACTATTCAAAAGGCCTTTAATAAGGTAGGAGTGCAACTAAAGAACGTCAGTAAGCAAATCAGTTACGATACAAAACAAAAGTGTTAGTGCGGGCAGCAATTGAAGTGAGTTAGGGTTGTTTTAGGCATCCAAAGCTTCATTTTATGAGTTTTGATATAAAGCCTGAAGACTAAGCTTGGGTTTTCTCTGCCAAACTTATCTTTGCCCCGAAGTGTTTTATCCAAAGATAATAACTTTCTTAGATGAGCAAAATATCGACATACTTTTTGTAATAGATTGAACTTTGAAATGAGATCTCTGGTGGTTAATACGTGCTACTGACAGTACTATGTTCTCTATTAGCTTCTATAATTATTTCATGTAGGGTGAGGAAAACAACTTTATGAAAAACAGAGTAAAGTTGTTAGCAAAGGGGATGTGACTCTGAATAATAAAAGGCCGTTTAGAAGGATAAAACTCTTCCATAGCTTCTACTTATTTATCGGTTTGGTACTCTTTACCTATGCCGTTTTATATTATCAATCAGTACAAAACTATAAGTCAGACACCACGTCTCGACTGCTCTTGTCCCTTGAAGTCCTTGATGGGCAATTTGAAACAGCGACAGAGACTGTCGATAATGTGCTAAGTCACATCACAGGGGATTGCTCCACAGATGCTAGAGTATTAGCTAATGCGATAATCGCCGTTCCCAGTATTCAAAGCCTCAATGTTTTAAAAAATGGCACTGTTGTGTGCTCAACTTATGAGCCCAACATTGGGGGCATCCGTCCGTCTAGCTCGTTTATGAATTTCAATATCATCACTTCAAACATTGTAGTACCAGGGAAAACCATCGTCGTTATCAAATCGGGTAATGATGATCTTGCGGTTGCCGCTTCACTTCATGGGTTCATCTTACTTGGTATTGTAAAAATTCTGGAGATGGAAACGCCTTTCCATATTAACACTAGCACTGGTTGGGTTAATGATGACGGCCAATTAATGACAACTGAAAAGCCTGACACCTTGTACATCGAGTCGAGAGCTTTCCCGTATTCCATCAGTACTAGCTACGACTATCAGAAGATGTTTTTCTACTTCTTGAAGTCAGATGTTTGGTCACTATTGATCTTGTTGCTTTTTTCTTCTGCAATCAGTGTGTTCTATTTCTTCTATGATTCAAAAAGAGAAGTTGTACAAGCATTAAGAAAGGGATTGAAAAAAGGGGAATTTGAGCCCTATGCTCAAGGGATTACCGATTCAAATGGGGTGCTCGCAGGTTGTGAAATACTCATGCGTTGGAATTACAAATCATCGTTGATAAGTCCAGATGACTTTATTCCCATTGCCGAAAAATCTGGACTGATTGTGCCAATGAGTACTCAGCTTATGGATAAAACCTATGAGTTTTTCCTCAAGCACTATTATTCAGTATCTCCTGAGTTTCATCTGGCATTCAACATTAGTCCTATTCAACTGACCAAGCCTCATGCACAAGGATTACTTAACTCTGTAGCGAAGTTTCGAAAGTGCTCGAAGCTAAGAACCATCAAGGTTGTGTTGGAGTTGACCGAAAGGCAAATTGTCTCCTACACACCAGAAACGATTGCTACGATTAGGCAGTTGCATGATATGGGAGTTCTTGTCGTTATTGATGATTTTGGCACTGGGTATTCCTCATTTGAGAACATACTGGAGCTAAACATTGGTGGTTTGAAAATCGACAAACGGTTTGTGGACAGGTATCCAGACGATGCTCTTAGTGTCAGTCTGATTGACAATATGATAGATCTAGCAAATCGCTTGAATGTCGATGTAGTGGCAGAAGGAGTGGAAACGAGAAAACAAGCCGAGGCATTGAGACTTAAAGGTGTTCAGTACTTACAGGGTTACCTTTTCCATAAGCCACTGAGCTTAGATCAGTTCGTTGGGACATTAAAAGCTATTCATTTATAATTTCAGCTAGTTTTGGCCGAAAGATTTCTATCCCAAACCGTTTCAGAGCGCGTCGTTTTGGCTATAGAACTAGCTAATTTGCAAAACATGCACATTGCTCATTAAGCAACTACCGAAGAATCCTCAGTAGTTGCAGAATTTGCAACTACTCCTACATGGCTAAATTCAGGACCGCTTTTTGATGAAGTAAGCCGTTACCCAATTGTCCAACAGGCTGTTGGACAAACTCTAGTATCAAATTTTGCAAGAGGGTCTTGTACAATTGCTAAACAAGTTGTTTCGTAAATCACCTCTGCCCCGTTGTGTGCCAGCGTCAATTGAGTCTGTTCCCTGTTGCTCTGCCTCATGACTGAGTTTTGCTAATACGTTTAACATGTCTACATAAGAAGGATACTTCGCTGAGTAACAATAAAAACTCAGTGACCTTGTTAATTGCTCAGTTGCCTATGGGGCAGCTATAATTTTCAGCTACTACTTAGTTGTTATTTGGTACTGGCTAACATCCAAGTAATGATTAATCTTATCAGCGACAGGAGTTCACAATGAAAGTTTATGGACAAAAAACGATAGAGGTCGTTGTTGATCGATATTGTGATATCTGTGGTGCTAGCGTGATGGTCGATTCAAATGGTGTTCAGTTAGAAGAAGTTGGTGAACTGACTGCTAACTGGGGATTTGGGTCAAAAATGGACGGTATTAATCACCACCTTGATATGTGTGAAAGTTGTTTTCAAGTTGCATTATCTGCTCTAAAGGAGCATCGCCGAAGCATTGTAATGTTCGATGATGAGCAAGACCTTCCAGATGAAAAATTTGGTCAACAACCTGTTGGCTAAAATCAGACTCGCTTGTTAGTGAAACAAGCCGTTTCCCAATTGTGCAACAGCCTGTTGCACAAATCAGTCAAAATCAAAAATGCCCCATTCCTTCTTTGCAGCAAAGCGCATTACTGTCAACTGTACTATGTGTAGCCCTCACAAAACTTATCTCTGATGAATTGTGAAACTGTGTATTGTTAGTTAGAGCAAAAACTCGTACACATACTATCAGCCCAAACTTTTTCTTATTTCAACTTATTCATTTAACATTTGATATAAATTGTATTTATTAGTTACAATTCCGCTCGTTTAAGGGAGTAGCCTTCCACCACCGATTAGTAGTGGAGTGAATATCAACAGTCTCCAAGCCTCACGCTTGTGGTATTCACGTTCGACATGTTCTGGCAAGACTTAAGCTAAATCGCGATACGGGTAGGATCGCGATTTAGCTTTTGTTTTTTGCCTGCCCGAAATGACAAAAGGAAACCTGCTGTGGATGCATGGTACGCTTTGTTTTTAGGGATTGTGCAAGGGATCACCGAGTTTCTCCCCATTTCTAGCTCTGCTCATTTGATCTTAATGCCTACCTTCCTTGGTGTAGTCGAGCAGGGAGTTAGCTTTGATCTCGCCACTCATATCGGTACGCTGCTCGCCGTACTCGTCTATTTTCGACGAGATATTGTTCTATTGAGCACTGAATGGGGGAAGTCGATCATTCATCGTCAATATTTCTCTGCCCACAGTCGCTTAGGTTGGGCGATTTTGTGGGGAACCTTTCCTGCGGCATTAGCTGGGTTATTTCTTCTTGACTTAATCGATGACCAGCTTCGCTCTGTTATAGTTATTCTGTTTACAACCGTTGGTTATGGCGTGATGCTGGGCTTAGCCGATATCTTTGGTCGAAAAGTTAGAGAGTTAGAATCTTTCGGTTGGAGAGATGTACTGATTGTCGGGTGTGCGCAAGCATTAGCCTTAATCCCTGGCACCTCTCGTTCAGGTGTAACCATCACCGCAGCATTGATACTAGGATTTAATCGACAAGCAGCCTCTCGCCTGTCCTTTTTGCTTGCCATACCGATTACTGCTCTCGCGGCAGCAGCTAAAATCGCTGAAGTAGCGATGGATAGTTCGGTAACCGTAGATTGGCTGGCACTTTTAATGGGTAGCGTTACATCTTTTCTCACCGCAATACTTGCGATCCACTACTTCCTCAAATTCCTGAATCAATTTGGGATGATGCCTTATGTCATCTACCGATTAATTTTGGCCGTTATTCTATACTTTTACGTTATTTAATAGGGATTAAACATGCTATTAGCTTCACTCGCGATTATCGCTGGCTTTGCACTGCTTGTCTGGAGTGCAGATAAATTTGTTGAAGGAGCAGCCGCTAGTGCCAACTACGCAGGAATGCCACCTTTATTGATTGGTATGCTGGTCGTCGGATTCGGTACATCGGCACCTGAAATGGTGGTTTCGGCTATGGCGGCTATGGATGGCAATCCTGCTCTGGCGCTTGGAAATGCCGTCGGTTCGAACATTGTCAACATTACCTTAATACTCGGTGTAACCGCGATCATTGCACCGATTGCTGTGCATTCAAGCATCATCCGTAAAGAACTTCCCATTCTTTTGGTCGTCACGCTTGTCATTGGCGCAATGCTGTGGAATCACCATATCAGCACATTAGAAGCCTGGGCGTTGATTGGTGGATTCATGCTTTTGATTGGTTGGTCAATCTGGAGCGCCTTACGCTCAAAGGGAGACCACTTAGAACAAGAGATGGACGACGAACTGTCTAGCCAAAGTATGTCACTGAAGTCATCCATTTTCTGGCTGATTACAGGGTTAGTGTTACTGATTATCAGCTCGCGTATTTTGGTGTGGGGAGCGGTGGAAATCGCACAACAACTCGGTGTCAGCGATTTATTGATTGGCCTAACTATTGTTGCCTTAGGAACGTCCTTACCCGAATTAGCAGCATCCATCGTGGCAGCTCGTAAAGGCGAGCATGATATAGCTGTGGGTAATGTGGTCGGCTCAAATATGTTTAACTCCTTAGCCGTCATCGGTATTGCTGGTACCATTGAACCTATTGCCAATATTGGTGCTGAAGTCTTCTGGCGTGACTGGACATCGATGCTTTTTGTCACGGGATTACTGCTGTTGACCGCCGCTCGTTTTGGCAAATCACAGACGATTTCTCGCAGTGAAGGCGCTGTTCTGTTGTTGTGTTATTTGGGGTACAATGGTTATCTCATCTATGGAGCGCTGTAATAGACAAATACTGAACGGTGAACTTATTGATTCACGTAGTAACCATTATCAATCCATACAAAAAGAGATAGAGGAGTAACCATGGAACATATCACGGGTTTTTACGATACGCATCAGGCGCTTATTATGCAGATCTTGCAAAATGCACTCTTGACGATTTTTATTTTTATCTTGGCTTCTGTGATATCTAAGCTCGTCAATCACGGGGTATTTAAAGCGACAGAGAAAGTTAGCGGTGGGGATGAAATTATCGCTCGCTTGCTTTCTCAAGTGGCTTCTTATGCGGTTTATTTAGTCGCGTTGGTCATCGTTTTAGACCTCTTTGGTGTGAATACCGCCAGCTTGGTTGCCTTAGTCGGTGCTGCGGGTTTAGCTATTGGCCTTGCTCTGAAAGACACACTGAGCAACATTGCCGCAGGTATCATGATTTTATTTCTGAAACCGATCAAAAAAGGCGAGTTCGTTGAATTCGGAAGCTACTCTGGTAGCGTGGTCGATATTGGCCTATTCACTTCTGTGTTCAAGACGGCGGATGGCCTCTACATTTCCAGCCCGAACAGTGCCGTTTGGAATTCAACTATCCGTAATTTTAGTCGAAACAGCAAACGTCGTATGGATATCACGGTTGGCATCTCTTACCAAGATTCAGTCGAGGTCGGATTGAATGTGCTTAAAGAACTGGCATTATCTCAGCCACACATTCTTAAAGATCCTGAGCCTAAAGTGATTGTCCACATGCTGGCTGACAGTTCAGTGAACCTCCAACTTCGCGCCTGGTGTCCAACGGATAAATACTGGGAGACTTATTGGTCTGTTCAGAAGGAGGTCAAACCAAGAATTGAAGCCGCTGGTTTAACCATTCCCTTTCCACAGAGAGAGATTCACGTTATAGCGAACAGCTAAAACAATGGCTATTCGTAAATACCTTGGTTTGACCGATTGAGAATTTCTAGTCTAGATCGGTTGAACCAACATAAAACATCGCTGATCAGAGAGTATGTTTAACCAAAGCTTTTGTATCAATTATGGTTAACTAAAAAGTGATACAGCCAATAAGCAAATATTCCTGTTGCTATTACTAGCAAAATGCAAGCAAATTCCAGCCCCCAAACGCGCCACTTCATTTCTTTCATGCAATCCTCGTTCACAATATCAAGCCATGTATTATAGTTAAAACGCATGACTAAGCTGACTGGAATAATAAGACTCCACAAGTAAACTTCACTACTCATACAGTCAGACTTAAAAAGGTTCATAGAATGGTGTGATGTTTCTCTTGAAGACTACATATTAATGTCGGTGGTTTTAACCTGAACGAAAAATCTTCATGATGCCCTTGCTCCCAGAAGGCTGCTCCTTCCCTTGGCGGGATGAGCGCAACCGCTCGCTTGACCCGTATTGCATCATGGCAATGTCTTGTGTCATAAGCACCATCACCTGATATCTCAATGATTTTACGAGGTGTCTGCTTAAGTAGGTTGGGAAGAACTTCGGCATCGGTGACGTTAGATAAACTCAGCTCTGCTGAGGCTATTTCGTGGGTGTTGGTATCTACTGCTAAATGTAGATTACGCCAGACTCTGCGCTTCCCATCAGTACCATGCTTTTTGACCTTCCATTCGCCTTCGCCATAAACCTTGAAGCCAGTAGCATCAATGGCTAGATGTTATATTGCTCCTCTGTTTTTGGTTTTAAATGAAACCTCAACTTCCTTAGCTCGGTGGCTTATACAGGTGTAGTGTGGGCAAACAAGCGGGATGTTAGCCAGCTTAAATACTGAGTCTAGAAAACCTTGCAGCGATCTCAATGGTATAGAGAAAACGCGCTTCACCATCAGTGCGGTAGTAATGGCTAAGTCGCTGAATCGGCGAGGTCTACAACGATTGCCTTGTTTGTTTTGCTTCCACTCGGCTATCGCTTCCTCATCAATCCAAAAAGTCAGAGAACCACGGTTAATTAAGGCTTTATGTACTGCTTCCAGTTTGTTGTTTTATAACGAGGTTTAGGCATGAGGCTACGACGATTGGTGGGTGTAGCCAAGATCGTCGCTTCTTGATTTAGTTCCATCGATTTAAGCAACAAAGCCCATATATGCTTAAGTTGTAGACGTAGGATCAATACTGATTAATCTGCACCAGAAGATTTGGACTAAGAGTTAAGATACTTTTCCATACTTTAAATTATACATGAAATGCTAATATTCTAATTTCCGAAACTCACTTTTGTCCATCTTCGTTTCAGCCTATTCGGGCTGAAACATTTCTGTCCAGAACTGTTTCATTCGGCACTTTCTAGCACCAAAGTGCCCCAAATCTTTCTAGTTACATAGTCTTTTCAACTGTTGGTAAACTGGTTTTAGCCAAAGCGTCCATCACACAAAACCCATACCTTGAGTACATTTTTGGTTACAACTGTCACACCTAGAAAACGTGAATTGTGCTACTCTAGGCTTAACTTTGAATTGTTAAATAAAAAGGAGTAAGTCTTTGAATGAGATGCTATCATACTCTTCATTTATTGAAGTGGCTTTTTTATTAATTTTAGCTTCGGGCATAGGCTTCTTAGGGTTGCTTTTTAAACAGCCTTTAATTGTGAGCTTTATTGTCGTTGGTTTAATAGCTGGACCATCAGCACTAGATATAGTTCACTCTAAAGAAAAAATTGATTTTTTATCTGAGTTAGGAATCGCAACATTATTATTTCTCGTTGGGATTAAGTTGGATATAAAACTGATTCGCTCCATCGGTTTAGTATCCATATTTACTGGATTAGGTCAAGTTATATTCACATCTTTGGGGGGGTATCTTCTCGGTCTCGCATTAGGTTTTGATAGCATTTCTAGCCTATATATTGCTGTAGCGTTAACTTTTTCATCGACGATTATAATAGTAAAATTATTATCTGATAAAAAAGAAATAGATGCTTTACATGGCCAAATAGCATTAGGTTTCCTCATTGTACAAGATATAGTTGTTGTTCTTTCAATGGTCATTTTAGCTACGATAGGTATTGGTAGTGAGAATGGAGAAGAATCGAAATCTATAGCTCAAGTTATTCTAGCATGTATTGGATTAGTTCTTTTTGTTGCTATTTTTGTACGTTTCATTGCCACACCTTTAACTCAAAAACTTGCAAACGCCCCTGAGTTATTACTAATATTCTCAATTGCATTTGCAGCTTTATTTGCAAGCACTGGTGAATTAATAGGTTTAGGAAAAGAAGTGGGGGGATTACTTGCTGGCATTGCTTTAGCTTCTACTCCTTATCGAGAGAGCATAGCAGCAAGACTAGCTCCTTTAAGGGATTTTTTATTGTTGTTTTTCTTTATTGCTCTGGGATCAACATTAGATTTATCTCAGTTAGGAAGTAATGTATATGAGTCGATAATTTTATCTCTATTTGTACTAATTGGTAATCCATTTATTGTCATTATCATAATGGGATTAATGGGCTATAAAAAGAGAACAGGTTTTTTAGCTGGGCTTACTGTTGCTCAAATTAGTGAGTTTTCACTAATTTTTATAGCAATGGGGATCACTTTAGGTCATGTGAAAAATGAAATCTTGGGTGTTGTTACCTTGGTTGGTATCATTACCATTGCACTTTCCACATATATGATAACCTATTCTCATAGTTTATATAAAATATTTGAACCATACTTATATATATTTGAGAAAAAGGAACCTAAGCGAGAGAATCTGTCAGAAAAGCATAATCAGTTAAAATACGATGTTATTATTCTAGGTCTAGGCCGTTTTGGAACAGCTTTATCCAGACAGTTGAGGAATAAAGGAATATCTGTTTTAGGTGTTGATTTTAATCCTAGTGTAGTAAAAAAATTGAATAGTGAAGGGTTGGATTGTCTCTATGGAGATGCAGCTGATGCCGAGTTTTTGGCAGAGTTACCTTTGCAAGGCTTGAAGTGGGTTATTTCAACCATACCTAATCATCATACTGGCTTGTCTTATGAAGATTCTCGTAAAACAATAGTTCAGTTGTTAAGGGCATGCTCTTATCATGGTAGTGTATCCATTGTTTCCCACAATAGTGCTGATACTCTACTACTTGAGAAACTAGGCGTCCATTTAGTGTTAGAGCCTTTTAAAGATGCTGCACAGCAGGCTTCAATCAAGATAGAGAAATCAATCAAAAATAATGGGTGTTGAGGTGAAAGTTATGAAAAGGTTCAACAATATACTGTCTGTTATTAATGATAAGAACCCTAATAAAGAATTGATATTAAAATCTATTGAGATTGCTAAATCAAATCAAGCTAAGCTGACGTTTATTAGTATAGTGCCTATCATATCTGCTGGAATTGGAATGCCTCCAGGTGGTCCAATATCTAAAGATCTACAGCAACATATACTTAGTGATAGTTTAAGTGCTCTCCATAAAACTCTATCTGCTTATGATGGTTGTTATAACTTTGAAGTTATAGTTTTAGCAGGTGACCATTGTAATGAAATTATAAAAAGAGTGATTACTGAAAAACATGACCTATTAATCTCATTACCTTTTAAAAAAAATATTTTAGATCATATATTTACGAGCAAGGATATGCATTTATTTCGAAAGTGTCCTTGCCCAATTATGTTTGTGAACGATGTAGAAAAACTTACGTTTAAAAGAATTATCGCTGCTGTTGATTTCGATAGATTTAAAGATACACATAATGATATTTTGAGCGACGAGATCACTTCTCTTGCCAGTCAGATAGCGTTAATGAACTTTGCTCATCTTCATATAGTTAATATCTATAATCCTCGCTATTTTCGTATTGCAAGTAACTGGGCCGATCAGCCTGAAAAACTTGAAAGAGAAATGAAAGATTATGAATATAAATATGCTAAACAACGAATGGAAGAATTGATGGAACGATTGAAAACCAATATCGGCGAAGAAATGTACAATCAGATTTCAATACAGACCCATTTAATTTTTGGTAGCGCTGAAGAGCAACTTCCATTATTCGCTACAAAAAATCATTGTGATCTATTAGTCATGGGAACTGTGGCTAGGACTGGCATTTCGGGCTTGTTAATTGGTAATACAGCAGAAGACATACTGAGTCAGTTAAAATGCTCAGTTCTAGCAATTAAGCCCAAAGGATTTGTCAGCCCGATTACTATTAATTAAATGGGTTTAGACTCTATTATACCTATAAGGATTGATGATATCAGTAATAATCATGTAAGCATCAACCCCATCCTGCATTATTATTTATTTCAGGAGTGACTTAGTACAAATTCGTTGTATAAATACGCCTTATTTTGACTTAGCTGGTAGACCATCATCTAACGTAGAAACTAACTTATTGAGATCGACGCCATCCATTTTCTGAAGGTTGTATTGCCATCTCGCAAATCTTTCAAGCAACATATCATTTTGAGAGTTAAGCCTTTTATTTTCTGAATTAAGCCTTTCATTCTCTTTTTCAAGCTTTTCTACTTGCTTGATTAATTCTGCAATCGCTACGTCATCATTCCCTAGATTAGAGATAAGATCACTTAATTTGTCAGTACTTTCGAACAAACACTTGGCATCTTGGATAGCTTCTGATTTCTTTTGCCTTAGCTGCTCTTTCTTCAAATCAAAAGCATGCTTAATTTCATCATACTTGGTGAATGTGAAACGTGATGGCGGCTTTTTTAGGCCAAGTTCTAACTGTAATTTCTCAGCTAAAAGCTCATAACTAAGTTTGCCAGCCAACTGGCTTGGTTTGATTGAAGCGCGAAAATGATTTTTGTCCATTGTCGTTCCTGCACGCCCTGACCGACAGCGATCGACACTGCTGCAACAGTTGTAGTCTATGACCAGACTTTATGTTGACCAATAACACCTAAGAGGAGGTCAACATGAGAAAGTTATCTTCAGGAAAATGTAGCGGGATAAAAAGACCATTCAAGTTGGAAGAGATTTGGCGAATCAGAACCAGGCTAGAGCTTGAAAACGACCTAATGCAGCTTGCACTATTGAACCTAGCCATTGATAGCAAGTTGAGGGCGAGTGATCTACTAAAGCTGCACGTATATGATGTTTCTTCGCAAGGCGTGATATATGAGAGGGTTCAATGCATCCAGCAAAAAACAGGTACCGATGTACACTATGAGATTACTCCGAGAACGCAACAGAGTATTAGTCGGTGGGTTTACTCAGCACATCTAGAGGCAAGTAGTTTTCTATTTCCAAGCTGTCGCCGTAAAGGCCAAGCCATCAGCTATTCGTTTTATCGTACGATTATCAGGAACTGGGCTGTAAAGCTTGGTTTGAATGCAGCCTATTATGGTACGCATTCTATGCGTCGTACTAAAGCTACTCTGATCTATGCCAGAACGAAAAACATAAGGGCGGTACAGATCTTACTTGGTCATTCGAAGCTAGATAACACTATTAGATATCTTGGCGTTGAACTAGAAGACGCTCTGAGACTCTCAGAGCAAACGGATTGCTAGAAGAACTGATACGGGCTTTTCATACCTCTGGAAAGCCTGTGCCCCAAAGTCGTTTAAAGTGAGCACTCTATACGACTGAGGCAGTATGTGTTTGCCCTACTAAAAGTTATCCATTGCCCTAATCCTGTTAGCTGAATCCCCGTGATGTATCACGGGGGATATTCAACCAAGCATTCGTCTATAGCTAAACTTGTTCTAAGATCTTGTTCAGCAACAGTAACTCCCTATTAGCTCGCTCAAGGCGGTCTCTGCAATTTTGAACAAGCTTCTGATCAGCATTATCTACAAACCCTTGATTTGCTAATTGACGGGTAGTTTGTTCCCTGATTCTTTCATGTTCTGCTTTTTCACTATTCAACTTCTCGACAGTTTGCTCTTGATTTAACTGAGCCTCTAATACCCATAACTTCTCATAGATAGTCTGAACTTCTAAGCTAGTTGTTGCATGAGAAAAGTTATAGTTATACTCATCAAACGCGTGATGTTCTTGATTCTGACCACCCCAGTTTATTAGATCGTTTTTCAGGTAGTTAAAGGTGCCGACATTACCGTTCAATGATTTCGCAAACTCGCGATAAGTTTCCTCTAAGCTGATTTCCAACCAATTGTCTTTTTTGAGTTGTCTGCTAGAAAATGTTGTCGTTATTTCGATTTGATTTCTAACACAATACTCATTGACCATAGTCTCAAACCAAATTCGTGAGTAGACCAGTGCTTGACGAATGTCGTATACCTCAAGTGCTTCTTTAACCTTTTGAGAGTAATTCACACCGAAGTTTTGTATAACTATCCCCTTTGGTGTCGATTTCAATATTTGACTTGAAAATGTGTCCGCATCAGTTGCTCTTTTATGTCTGTTCGAAATCTTCTCCCAGAACATTCTGTCATGCGTTGTAATTATTCTTTGAACTGTTTTTAGGTAAACATCATCACTAAACATATCTATAATATTTGACCTATGTTCAGTATCAATTGCATTGATTACATCATCGAAAACAATCACTGGATGACTGTTTTTCTTTGCTACAGATAAGAGTAAGGCAAGTCCTAACCCTCTGAGGTGTCCTTCACTTAACACACAAAACGCGTCATCTTCACTACCATCTTGCATCTTAAGAATAATTCTATATGTTCCGCCTTTTTGCTGAAATTTGACTTCCGACACTAGTTCATTCGGGTTGTCATGCTTATTGATTTGGTTGTAATAGCTCAGTGTTGATAGTTCTATTCCATTTATATTTGTAGACTCTATTCCTTGCTTGTACTCATTAAGTTTTGAAAATAATTTCTTGTAACTATCTTCAAGCTGCTTTGCAAAGTCGTTAAACTTCTCGTCAAGCACTATTTGAATCGCATGAATTTTACTTTGTTCAAAAAGACGAATTATTTCTTTTTGTGTTTCCAGTAATAGCTCAGATTTCGCCTCAATATTTGTTTCAAAAACTGTAGCAGAATCGAGTTTTTTCTCGATGTCGTGAATTTTAGCGTTAAGAGACTCGAGGCGTTTAGCTTGATTTGCTACTCTCTTGTTTCTTGCTCTAATATCATCATTCAGTTTTTCAATTTCAGTTGAGAACCCGTATAGTGCCGATAACTGTTTTAAATACTCGGCTGGATTAGATGTGTCTGACGATAAAACATTGTTGATAGCTGAAACCAAGCCTTTCGTTAGGGTATCTCGGTGTAGCTCTAGGCACGTTTGTATATAAGCGACGGAAACAGCTATTCGTTCTTTTAATTGGTGCTCTATCTTTTCGCAGGTTATGGATAATTGCTCTAAAAACGCTAGCTTTGGTAGCTCGTCTTCAACTACTTTTTGTGGATGTTTTCGAACCTCTTTAATAGGCGTTTCACAAGTTGGGCAGATTTCAATTTCGGACATATCACCGAAGTTTTTCATAGCCTTATACAAATCTTTGTAGTTAACTTTACTAGCGTTGTTTGCTAAGACTTTTCTTCTACTTGCTGACAAATCAATTAACCAAGTGATTGACTCGATATATTTAGCTAAGGAGTTTAGCTGAACTTCTTCACTAGTAACTTCAAATTTCTGAGTACTTAGCATTAGGTGTTTTTTCAACCTATCGAAGTAATTCTTCCTTGTTACTATATGAGCATGTTCATATCTTTCTAATCCAAATAGTTCAGCTAAGAGCTGCTGCTCTTTTTGGATTTCGTCGTTCTTTGTTTTTCTCAAGCGCCTTTTTTCAGCGAGTTGTTGGGTCACATCTTCATAACTGTCTTGACCAGACGTTCTAAAAAACTCAGCCGCTTTGAATGAAGCTGGCTTAACCATTCCATTTACAATGTCGTCAATTTCTTCAAGCTCAAACAATGTAGCCAGAACATCCGCTTGTCTGACGTTCGTATCCTTCGAACCCAATAGTGAGAATTCTTGTAGTCTGTTTCTATCAATAAAGCAGCTATTCCAAAAGGGGGATTGGGAGACGGTTCCATTAACCAATTTGCAGTTAATGCTTGGTGCCCCACCATTCTTTATGTAGCTTTTTAATGGTGTATTTCTTCTACTCGCTTCTTTTACGTTATTAGTAAGGCTATATTCTATAGCTTCACATAATGATGTTTTGCCTCCACCGTTTGGTGCAAAAAAGACATTAACACCCTTGCTAAATGGGATTAACGTCCCTTCATCATTGTCGTTAAGTGAAGAAAACCCTCTAAAGTTTTTGACTTGTATTGATTTCAAAGGTGTCAGGACTAAATTGGAGTCATCACGTGCTAAAGCCATATTTTGATCTACAATTCGCCTGTACCTTTCTACATTCTTTTTCACTCTTCTCTTTATCTTATCTATGTCACCAAGCTCCGAAAACATCACTTTTGTCAGTTTCTTGTCTTTTTGATTTTTAATGAGGGACAATAGATATAGATAAGAGACATCATCATCTAGAATCTGACTTTTTAGAAAATTATTTAAATGATAACTCATGAAAGGTACACCTGTGCAACTGGTTGTAAAGGAATGCTACCATTTATAGTAACTGCATGTTACCCAAAGTTTTATTCTTAAACCGTTAGATTGATCTATGTAGTTGTCAGAGTGTTTTGAAAAAAAGCGAACTTAATGAGATCTGCTTCTTTCCCCTTGATATGAACAAATCGGAGTAGTTAACGGCTTTCCATATCTGTAGTTATCCATGAATGTCTAATTTAGGAAAGTCACTGACAAGCTTTTGTCCAAAAGCTTGTTGGTCTGTGTGCTGTTATTGGTTGCTCCGTGCGCTATTAATAGAAATGCAAGCGAATAATGAGTGGGTAATCGCTCAAAAGTCGGGTGGAAAAGCGGTAAAACGGCGAAAATTATTGGAACTAAGTCAAGGCCCTTTTTTTAAATGAAAAGGCTTATTGATCTGAACACACCACTTCCCCATATAAGTATATCCACAAATACAAACCTCAAATTGGCGATAAAGAGCTTTAATATTGATAAATATATAAACAACTTGGGTGCTGAAGAAATTTCAGTATACTGCGCTTAGGTTACACTGGAGAAAAAATCGCCGTATTCCCTGCGGGGTCCTTTGATAAGAAATAGAAATCGCGTTTGAATATGCAACCAAACGATTTTGCCGCTTGCAGTTTATTCGGTATACAAATAATAAACCGTTGACTAGTTCGAAGATTAGTCAAATGAGAGAAAGTTATGTTTTTTAATAAGTCGCTTCAACAAGAAAATCAACGAGTAAAGCAGGAGTTGCAAATCCTGCAGCAAATCCAAACCAGTTTAGATGAAGAGATGATCCGCTTAACATTGGATAGTAAAGGCATCATTACTTCTGCAAATACTAAGCTACAGCAAGAACTTTTCTTAAATGATGATGAGATCTTAACGAAATCAATTACTGAATTGGTACCGTCAAATTCGCGCAATACAGACCACTTTCATCGAATGAAGAAAGCCGTCCAAGATAAAGTATTCTGGAATGGGGCATTGCAAGTACAGAAAGGTAACGGTGAGGAAGCCTGGTTAAGAACGATTATCCAGCCTGTTTTAAATGAGCGCAGAGAAGTAGAAAGCTTTTTTGTTTTTGCTTCTGAACTTACGCGAACGATCAAATCATCTCGTGAGCAAGAGGACATGCTAAATGCATTAAGTCGTTCTATGGCCGTGATTGAGTTCACATTAGATGGCCATGTTTTAAAAGCCAACGATAATTTCCTAAACACAATGGGTTATACGCTTGATCAGATTCTAGGGAAGCATCATCGCATGTTTTGTGATCAGGAAGAGTCGAGCTCTCAAGCTTACCGTGAGTTTTGACAACGTTTAGCAAAAGGGCAATTTTCATCAGAGCGATTCAAACGAGTTAACCGTTATGGTGAAGAGGTGTGGTTAGAGGCTTCATATAACCCTATCCATAACGACAGAGGAGAGCTCTACAAGGTCGTTAAGTTCGCGACAGATATTACCCAGCAGGTGATGCAGGAACAGAAAATGGCCCAGGCTGCGCAATTGGCGAACGAAATCTCCCAAGAAACTGGAACACAAACCCTGCAAGGGCAAGAGGTTATAGGCTCAACGTTAGAAAAGATGCAGATACTTTCCGAGCAAATGCAGCAAGCGAACACCGCGATTGACGAGCTTAAAGCGCACTCATCGCGTATTAGCGAGTTGGTAAATAGCATCAGTGGTATCGCTGACCAAACTAACTTATTGGCGTTAAATGCGGCGATAGAAGCGGCTCGTGCGGGTGAGCATGGTAGAGGTTTTGCCGTTGTTGCTGATGAAGTCAGACAGCTTGCTACAAGAACCAATGCAACCACCGATGAAATTGTCACAATGGTCAGTGAAAACCTACAGCGAACAGATAACGCAGTTAAGCTGATCGCTAAATGCCAAAAAGAAGCACTAGATACGCTAGAGCTCTCTGAAAAAGCAGGCAATGTGATGAATGAAATACAAGATGGCGCTAGCCGTGTTGTAGAGGCCGTGGAGCAATTTAACCGCTCGTTGTAGTCAGTTCTTCATGCCAGCACAGGCTTTTAAGTTCCTATATAATCAAATTGTTTACTAGTGCTACTCATCGCCAATCAAGCGTGTTTTTGGTGATGAGAAAGCCAGTTCATTCCTTTCTTAATATTTCGTATTTCTATCTTTACGTGTCGCTATTTTACAACACTGTTAATAAAAAGTAGCGTAATTTAATCTCCTGTTAACTTGGTTGCGAATCACAGTTGGGGGAGACCTACTTGGACTTACTAAATTTCACCATAGATAACTTAGCGCTGCTAGGTACGCTTACCATGGAGCACATCTCTTTGGTTGCTCTGGCTGTTGGGCTTGCCATCTTAACTGGCGTACCTATCGGCATTCTTATCACACAAAATGAGCGCGCTGCGAAAGTGGTGCTTTACGTAGCGTCCATCATTATCACCATTCCTTCAATCGCATTGTTTGGTTTGATGATTCCTCTCTTATCGACCATTGGTCATGGGATTGGCTACGTGCCCGCCGTGATTACCGTACTGCTTTATTCTCAGCTGCCTATTATTCGCAACACTTATACCGCCATTCACAACGTAGAACCGTCACTCCGAGAGGCAGCTCGCGGTATCGGGATGACGCCTTTTCAACGTTTGAAAATGGTGGAAATTCCATTGGCGATTCCGGTGATTATGGCGGGTGTGAGAACGGCAGTAGTAATGAATATTGGCGTTATGGCGATCGCCGCGTATATCGGAGCCGGTGGGCTGGGCGTGTTTATCAGCCGTGGCATCTCGCAAAGTGATCCTCGACAACTGATCGTTGGTGCCATCGCCGTCAGCCTTCTGGCTATCATCGCGGATTACGGATTGATTCGACTACAAAAAAGATTAACGCCACCGGGCCTAACCGCTGCTCGATAAAGGACAAATAATAGGGACATTCAAATGATCAAAATTGACAAGCTAACCAAAATTTTTGAAACGCCTAATGGCCCGGTGACTGCCGCAGATCACATTGAGATGGAAGTTCCCAGTGGTGAAATTTGTGTGTTACTTGGCCCGTCCGGTTGTGGCAAAACCACAACGCTGAAAATGGTCAACCGAATTATTCCCGCGACATCGGGCAAGATCTATCTTGGCGGTGAAGATACTTCTGGGATGGATACAGTCACTCTGCGCCGCAACATCGGCTATGTTATTCAGCAAATTGGCTTATTTCCCAACATGACGATCGGCGAAAACATCGCGGTGGTTCCCAAGTTATTAGGGTGGGATAAGGCAAGGTACATGACGCGTGCAAAAGAGCTATTGGAGATGGTTGCTCTTGATCCTAGTGTCTTTCTTAATCGTTATCCAAATGAGCTGTCTGGCGGACAGCAGCAACGAATTGGAGTTGCTCGAGCGCTAGCTGCGGATCCTCCCGTCATGCTGATGGATGAACCTTTTGGTGCGATTGACCCGATCAACCGTGAAGTAATCCAGGATGAGTTCCTTAAAATGCAGCAAGAGCTCAACAAGACCATCATGTTTGTCAGTCATGACATTGATGAAGCGGTCAAAATGGCCGATAGAATTGCGATTTTCCGTGATGGTCACCTGGTTCAGTACGATACGCCTGACGATTTGCTCGCACACCCGAAAGATGATTTCGTGAAAAACTTTGTCGGAGATGATCGCGCACTTAAACGTCTTCGCTTAGTGACGGCTGAATCCGTCATGCAGACCACTTTTGCGTACGTGAAACCTAACGATACGCTTGCCGACGCCCTAACCAAAATTGACGCGTATGGGTATCGCGACGCCGTGATATTAGTGAATGACCAACACCAACCTATCGGTTATGTGCCAAAAGCTACCGCAATCAATATGAAGGGGTACTGCGGCGAACATTATGTCGGCCTGAAAACAATCGCCCGAACCACGGATGATCTGCGTAAAGTCGCATCGAAGATGTTCACGCACGACATTGTTTGGATGCCGTGTGTTGACGAGAATGGCCGCTTAGTGGGCGAAGTCACACAGCGCGGCATTACCCATTATCTCGGTGCAACTTATCAGCGCGATACCTCTCCTAGGCAGCCGCAGCCATTGCATCAGGCTAAGGAGGCATCGTGACCAATCAGCTTAAACAAACCTACTATTTCGTTTTATTGGCGTGTGTCTTTGCGTTGGGTATTTATTTACAAGGCGCGGGTACGATCGATGATTTTCTTTACTACCAAGAAGACATTGTTTATTTGACGGTTCAGCATATTGAACTGGTGCTGCTGTCTGGTGGATTGGCGATCCTAATCGCGATTCCCGTCGGCGTATTGCTCAGCCGTCCTCGTTTTCAGAAAGTCGCAGAATCGGCGATGCAGGTTTTGAATGTGGGGACCACGATTCCTACTTTAGCCATTCTCGCGCTGGCAATGAGCTTTCTTGGTATTGGCACCGTGCCTGCGGTATTTGGGCTGACGATTGCCTCGTTGTTGCCGATTGTCAGAAACACCTACATTGGACTGAAAGAAGTGCCCGCTCATTTAAAAGAAGCGGCGTCAGGCATTGGTATGACCGAGTTACAAATGTTGTTTCAGGTTGAAATTCCTAATGCGCTGTTCGTCATTTTTGCCGGTATCCGCACGGCGTTAGCTGTCAACGTGGGCACCGTTCCACTGGCCTTCTTAATTGGTGGCGGTGGGTTAGGGGAGCTCATTTTTACCGGTATTGATCTGGATGAACCCATCATGATGCTGGCAGGCGCTATTCCTACAGCGATGCTGGCTATCGCTATCGACAGTGTGGTAGGAGCCGTTTCTTATGTCACTGTACCTAAAGGCTGTAACCCTATTAGAGCTAGACAATAACAATCCTAAAAATTGAACACAGACAGGAGTCAAACATGTTGAAGCAAATTACTCGCCGCTTGCTGGCCGTTGGTGTACTGCTTTCAAGTTTTCACGCATCTGCGGAAATCGTCGTAGGTGGTAAAAACTTTACAGAACAACAGCTTTTAACGGAAATCACGTCTCAATATTTAACCAAAAAAGGCTACGACGTTGATAAACGTTCGGGCATGGGCAGTGCGGTTTTGCGTAAAGCGCAAGAAAACGGCCAGATTGATCTTTATTGGGAATATACGGGCACATCACTGATCATTTACAACAAAGTCAAAGACAAGCTCCCAGCCGAGCAAGTGTATCAACGCGTTAAGGAACTCGATGCGAAGAAAGGTCTAGTTTGGCTTAACCCTTCAAAAGCGAACAACACCTACGCGCTCGCTATGCGCAGTGACGATGCGAAGCAACGTGGCATCTCAACCTTATCCGACTTCGCCGAGCAAATGCGCCAAGACCCGCCAATGAGCATTGCTTTGAATGCGGAATTCTATGCACGAAAAGATGGCTTCCGACCTTTACAGAAAACCTACAAATTCAAAGCTTCACGAGACCAAGTGAAACGCATGGATACGGGGTTAACTTATGATGCGCTGAAAGGGAAAGAAGTCGATGCTGCGCTCGTATTCGCAACAGATGGTCGTATCAAAGCATTCGGTTTTACCGTTTTAACGGATGACAAACAGTTTTTCCCTGATTACGCGATCACACCTGTGGTTCGCCAAGAAACGCTAGATGCGAACCCAGAGCTTGCCGAGCAAATGAACGCGCTTTCTGCGGCGATCGATGGCGATACGATGTCGACTTTGAATCAACAAGTTGATGTGGAGCGACGTTCGATCTCAGAAGTCGCAAGCCAGTTCCTATCTGAGCATAACTTGGGGTAATACCATGACTATCCTGCAAGTCAGTGTGGCCCAAATCAACGCCCAGTTAGGCGATGTGAATGCCAATCTGAATACTCATCAGGATTACATAAAGCAAGCTGCGGCCTTGGGGTTGCAGCTATTACTGTTTCCTGAACTCTCCTTGACCGGATACCAGCTCCAATCTTCTGTGCGTGAAGTTGCCATGAAGCGTGATGATGCTCGGCTTAAAGAGCTTGCGCAACTTGCACCGCACATGTCCGTGATTGTCGGCTTTGTGGAACAGGCCGCTCCGGGAGAATACTACAACGCGATGGCTTGGTTGCTCGGTGGTACGGTGGTTGCTGTGCATCGCAAAATCAATTTACCAACCTATGGTGGGCTTGAAGAGGGCAAGTGGTTTCATTCTGGTGACGCAACCACCAGCGTTTCTCTTGATGATAATTGGCGAGGCTCGGTTTTAATTTGTGCCGATTTATGGAATCCACCTTTGGTTCATTGCGCGCTACTCGATAAGCCTGAAATCTTGCTCGCGCCGATCAATTCGGCCAGCAGTATTGTCAGTAAAGATTTTTCCAATGAAGACAACTGGTTAGTTAACGTTAAATTTTATGCGGTGCTCTACGGAACTCCAGTTTTGATGGCCAACCGTTACGGGCCAGAGGGCGAAGCGTGGTTTTGGGGAGGAAGCTGTATTTTGTCTGCAACGGGTGAGCTATTGGCGCAGGCAGAAGACGGTGAAACCTTGATAACTGCAACCTTGTCATTGGACGATATTGATAAAGCCAGATTCGAGCTGCCTACCATGCGAGACAGCAATACACCATTGATCACAACACTATTGTCGAAGGCAAAACGCTAAAACTGGAGCAGTAGACGATGCAATCTATTCATCGATTTATTCACGAATTAACCTTTGAACAGCTTCCCGCTGACGTTATTGAACAAGCGAAATATTGCGTCTTGGATTTGTTGGGTGTCGCCGCAGCTGGTAAAGCGACGCAGCTGCAAAACATGGTAGCCAAACTCGCGCAGAAGCAGTTTGCCGGTGATACGCCGATGCTGTTTTCTGATCACACGGCCAGTGGTTGTGGGGCAACTCTATATGGCGGCATGTTGATTGACAGTATGGACGCGCACGACGGCCAAGTCCTGACGAAAGGCCATGTTGGCGTCGCTGTTTTGCCGGGGCTGCTCGCCAGTATGCATGAGTCAGCAGTTACGGGAGAAGAGTTATTAACGTCCCTCGTCATTGGCTACGAAATAGCAACTCGCGCCGGAATCGCGCTGCATCAAACCGCTTGTGATTATCATACTTCTGGTGCTTGGAATGCGTTGGGCGTCGCTGCGGTGTCTGCAAGAAGAAAAGACTTAACGGATGCACAAACAGAGCATGCGCTCGGCATTGCCGAGTTCTATGGTCCACGCAGCCAAATGATGCGTTGTATTGAACATCCAACCATGCTCAAAGACGGCTCTGGCTGGGGAGCAATGGCGGGCTTTGCCAGTGCAGAGCTGGCAGAAGAAGGATTTACTGGCGCGCCAGCCGTGACTCTGCTGGATCAACAAACTCACGCTTTGTGGGCAGATTTAGGGCAGCGCTGGTATATCCTGGAACAATACTTTAAACCGTATCCGGTTTGTCGTTGGGCTCAACCCGCGGTTGAAGCGGTGAGAGCGCTGCAACAAGAAAATAAACTAGAACCTGATGAGATTGAACTTATCGAAGTTCACAGCTTTCACCAGGCGGTGTGCCTGCATACCAAGCGCCCTGAGACAACCGAGCAGGCTCAGTACAGTTTGCCATTTTCAGTCGCGAGTGCGGTTATAGATAATACGGTCACGGTAGAAGCCGTCACCAGAGGACTGAAAGATCCTGCTCGCTTGGCACTTACGGAACGGATGAAGTTAATTGAAGAGCCTGCATACAATGATAAGTTTCCAGCCGAACGTTGGGCGCATGTCGTGGTGACGTTGAAAAATGGCGACAAACTGACTTCGCCTCCCTGTATTGCGCGAGGTAATCCTGAAAATCCGCTCAGTCGAGGCGAGATGCGAGGTAAGTTTCGTACTTTGGCAGAGAAAGAACTGCCCGCTTCGCGCGTGTCAGCGATAGAAGAGGGCTGTTTGCAACTTGATAAAGCCAGTAAAGAGCAGGTACTTGCTTGGCTATCATTGCTTTACCAAGGCACGTTGTCCGATAAGCCGTCTGACACATCACGATGAGATCGAAGAGATCGAACTCCTTTCTCTTACTCAATCTTAAGCTAAACGTCGCTCTTCACGCGGCGTTTTTTCATAGCGTTTTTTGTAGCAGCGCGCAAAATACGATGTAGAACTGAACCCACAAGCGGTGCTGATTTGAGTGATGGACAGCATGGTTTGCAACAACAAATGTTGAGCGCGTTCTAAGCGCAATTGAAGGTAGTAATTGCCTGGTTTGTCTTGCAAGTATTGCCAAAATAACCTTTCCATCTGCCTGACCGATAACCCTACTTGCTCGCCAATTTCATAGCACTTTAGTGGCTCTTCCATGTTGGCTTCCATGATTTCTACCGCGTCGAGCAGGCGCGGGTGGCGGATGTTGTGCTTACGGATTAACGACATCCTCTGTTTATCATGCGCGGGTCGAATCGCAGGGTGAATGCATTGCTCAGCCACTTGATTCGCCAAGTCACTCCCATGTTGGTTTGTAATTAAATGAAGCATCATATCCAAACCGGCTAAGCCGCCCGAACAAGTTGGTGTGCGTGGGTCGAATTCGTACAACTCACTGGTCACGTTAATGTTTGGAAACTCCTCTGCCAGACTGTTGGCGGACTCCCAATGCACGGTACACGTTTTGTTTTTTAACAGGCCAGCTTTTGCTAACAATACGCTGCCTGTCGAAGTCGAGCCCACGGCGATGCCTTGACGAAGCGCTTGCTTTAACCACTGATTCACCGAGCCACTCGCAGCAGCAACATGGGCGCCAATACCTGCCACAACTAGAAGCAAGTCTAAATGAGCAATGTTGTTGACTGACTGTGTTGGCGAGAATGAAACGCCATTACTGGCCGACACTTCTTTATCTTCGAATCCATAAATATCCCACTGATACAAATCGCAACCAGCGAGGCGGTTGGTCATTCGAAGAGGTTCGATAACCGCCGAAAAAGAGAGCATCGAAAAATCAGGAATAAGGAAAAAACCAATGCGATACGTGTGTGTCGTTTTCATTCTCTGTGGTCACCAAGTGGGCAGTTCATCTATGTCGTATTTCTGGATAAGAATGTCGCAATTGTTAAATTATTGCTATCAAAATTCGAACATGATGTGACTTAAGACAAGGAGTTCTTTGTCGAGCATACACATTCATTTGGACGAGATAATTATGATTGAACAAAAAGCCCCAGTAATTAGTGATGGTCTACGCCTTGATGGCGCTTTCTTTACTGACGAGAACGTTAACAACCCAGACTTACCGATCGTTATTGTCTGCTCAGGCTTTACTGGGCAAAAAAATATTCACCCAGAGCGTTACGCGAGAGCCTTAACTGCGAAGGGCTTTACAGTATTCGGATTTGACTACCGTGGCTTTGGCGAATCTGAGGGTATTCGTGAGCGAGTTATTTTGGATGAACAAGTACGCGACATCGCCAACGCGGTTGCGGTTGTGAAAATGCGCGCTGACGAGGAAGGCCGCAAAGTCGTACTGGCTGGCTGGGGCATGGCGGGGGGATTAATTCTTGATGCTTACCGCGTTTGCCAAGATGCGATTGATGGCCTTATCTCCATGAACGGCTTTTATGATGCGGTACGTGTTCAGGTTGCTCAACGTGGTGAGCACGGTTGGAAAGCGTTCCGTCAATTTATGTTAGAAGAGCGTACACGTCTTGCTCTTGGTGGAGAAAAGCAGGGGATTGATCCATTTGAAATCTACCCGCTTGATCCAGTAAGCCGCGAATATGTATTCACTGAACTGGTCAAAGCGCCGGGCTACGGCGTGACATCTGATCTGGATTTTGCGGATTCTCTCATCAATTTCAAACCGGAAGCTCTACTGGACGAGCGATTTGCAGACGCGCCAATCTTAATTGCGCACGGTGCAGAAAACGACCTTCACCCAGTGACCGAAGCAAAGTCGCTGTACGCGAAATACCCTGGGCCGAAATCTCTATTCTTACTGCCTGAAGGTGGTCACACCGAGTGGATGTTGGACGACGATCCTAAGTTTATTCAGTTCTCTGGCGTGATCGCGAACTGGTTGAGTGAGAACTTCAGTTAAGTCTTCAAGAGGTGCTTTCACTGATGGCACCTCTATCTTTCTGACAGGATGATTTTCGATGAGCATAATTCCATTTTGTGAAGCGGCTGACCCATTTGTAAATAAACCAACAATCGCGATTCCTGAAGGCGCGGTTGATTGTCATGCCCACGTTTTTTCTTCACGTTATCCGTACTGTGAAACGCGAACCTACACGCCACCCGATGCCAGCGTCGGCGCGTACCTGCATTTGCACCAGCAATTAGGTATCCGTCATGGCGTGCTGGTTCAGCCGAGTGTGTATGGCAATGACAACCAGTTGCATCTTGATACATTACGGTATTTACGCCAGCAAGGTTACGACTACAAAGGCGTCGCGGTCGTGGATGCGGATGTGTCCGAGCAAACGCTTGATGAGCTACAAGAAGCGGGATTTTGTGGTGTACGGATGAATTTGCTGTTTAAAGGTGGTATTGAGTGGCGTGATGTTGAACGTTTAGCGGCTCGCCTTGCAGAGCGATACTGGCACCTTCAATGCTTAATTGATGTTTCGCAGTTTGATGACTTATATCAGCGATTAAGGGCTTTACCCGTGCCCGTAGTGATTGACCATCTTGGACATATGCCAACAAACAAGCTGATTTCTCATCCTGGTTTTCAAACCTTATTGAAGCTTAAGGCCGAAGGGAAAGTGTGGACAAAATTGTCGGCACCGTATCGTTTGTCGCTTCAATCTCCGCCTTATGATGACGTTTCTTCGTTTGCTCAAGCTTTGTTAGAAGCGAATGAAGAGCAATGCGTCTGGGGCTCGGATTGGCCTCATCCATGTTTTGCTGCTGAGATGCCAAATGATGGCCAGCTATTAGATACCTTGTGGCACTGGACGCAAGATACGACAGTGTTTAGCAAGATTCTGGTCGATAACCCCAAGCGCCTCTACCGCTTTTAACTCCACATTCATGTTATGAACCTAAAAAGACAACCGTAAGGCACTGATTCAAATTATGCTTCCTGCACTTCCGCTACAGCTTTCCTCTGATCCTGTGGTTATCAAGTTCTTTAACACCCTTAAACAGCTTGGTTTCAAGGGGGATACTGATGCTCGCTATACCACTCGATTGAGTATGGCGACTGACAATAGCGTCTACCAGCAACTTCCGTTGTCGGTCGTCTTTCCTGCCAACCATCATGATGTGGTAATACTTGGCAAGGTCAGTGCTCGTGATGAATTTAAGCACCTGACCTTTTCGCCCAGAGGAGGCGGAACGGGCACCAACGGACAATCATTGAACTCGGGGATCGTGGTTGATCTGTCTCGCTATATGAATCGAGTGTTAGAGATCAACGAGCAGGAAGGTTGGGTGAGAGTGGAAGCTGGGATAGTCAAAGATCAACTCAACGACATCGTTCGCCCTTATGGTTATTTCTTCTCGCCAGATCTGTCGACCAGCAACCGCGCAACATTAGGTGGGATGATTAATACTGATGCATCAGGCCAAGGCTCTTTGCAATATGGTAAAACCTCGGATCATGTGTTGGCGCTCAAAGCCGTATTGGCGGATGGTTCGGTTCTCGATACCGAAGCAATTCAACAAAACAAATGGTTTAACAGTGATGTAGTATCGCGAGCGTTAAAAATTACGGAGGAAGTTTGTCGAGACAAGCGTCAACAGATTCTGGATAAGTTTCCTCCTCTGAATCGATTTCTTACTGGTTATGACCTAAAAAACGCCATCAACGACAAGAGTGAAGAGTTTGACGTCACGAGAATATTATGTGGCTCTGAAGGTACGTTAGCTTTTATCACTGAAGCCAAGCTCAATCTTACGCGAATACCTACCACTCGACTATTAGTGAACGTAAAATACGATAGTTTTGACTCTGCGCTACGAAATGCGCCCTTGATGGTCGAAGCAGAGGCGCTATCGGTTGAGACAGTTGATGCAAAGGTACTCAATCTTGCAAGAGAAGACATTGTCTGGCACTCGGTAAAACACGCGATCTCAGACGTGCAGGGCAAACAGATGCAAGGGATTAACTTTGTCGAGTTCACAGGCAGTCAAAGCGATGATATTGAGGATAAAGTTGAACGCTTACTTTTAATTCTTGATAAAGAAATCGTTCATCGACGCAGTGGTATCATCGGCTATCAAGTCTGTCGCGACCCCAAAGACATCCAGGCCATTTATGGCATGCGCAAGAAAGCGGTTGGGCTGCTTGGCGCGACCAAAGGTCAGGCAAAGCCGATTGCATTCGCGGAAGATACCTGTGTGCCGCCTGAAAATTTAGCGGACTTTATCGAGGAATTTCGTACGTTGCTGGACGACAATAACCTGCATTATGGCATGTTTGGGCACGTGGATGCTGGCGTCCTTCACGTGCGTCCTGCGCTCGATATGTGTGACCCCGAGCAAGAAGCGTTGATGCATCAACTGTCTGACGATGTGGTCGCGCTGGTGGCAAAATACAATGGCTTAATGTGGGGAGAACACGGTAAAGGATATCGCTCAGAATATGGACCAGCCTTCTTTGGTGATGAGCTCTTTACTGAATTAAGGCGTATTAAAGCGGCGTTTGACCCCGACAATAAAATGAATCCGGGGAAGATTTGCACACCACTGAATAGCGACGCTGAAATGGTAAAAGTCACAGCGACCAAGCGTGGCTACTATGATCGTCAGATCCCCGTAGAAGTCCGAGAGTCGCTTAAGCCCGTACTGTCTTGCAATGGCAATGGGCTGTGTTTTAATTACGATGCTGATAGCCCAATGTGTCCATCATTTAAAGTGACAGCCGATCGTCGCCACTCTCCGAAAGGGAGGGCGGGGATAATGCGTGAATGGCTGCGTCGCCTTAATGACAGTGACTTCGATTTGCTCGCCAACGAACAGCAACTTCTCAATCAAACGTTATCGGTTAAGCTTTTGGCTCAGAAGCTGAGTCAACTGATATCTCGCCCCGCATCTGATGATTTATCGCATGAAGTTTATGAGGTGATGAACGGTTGTCTAGCGTGCAAAGCGTGTGCGAGTCAGTGTCCTGTGAAAGTTGATGTGCCTGATTTTAGAGCACGTTTTTTAAACCTCTATCACTCTCGTTATCGCAGACCTCTGCGCGACTATCTGGTGTCGAATATTGAGCAACTGCTGCCGATTATGGCAAAAGCTCCCAAGCTGGTTAATCAAATTGCATCTAGTAGGCCTGTTACGCAAGTATTAGAGACATCCATCGGTTTTATTGATTCGCCAGTGCTATCGATCCCTACGTTGCAAAGTCGATGTCAGGCACTTGGAGTGAGCCCGTTTGACTTTGTGTATCTAGAATCGCTTTCCCCAGAAGTGAAGCAAAATTACGTCTTGATTGTTCAAGATCCATTTACCAGCTTTTATGAAGCCGAGTTGGTTGCGGACTTTATTCAGTTATTGCAGCGGTTAGGGAAACACCCTGTTGTTCTGCCTTTCAAACCCAATGGGAAAGCTCAACATGTAAAAGGTTTCCTTAAGGCATTCGCCAGAAATGCACAAAACACCTCGGATTTTCTCAAACAAGTTGCTGAGGTTGAAATTCCTATGATCGGTATCGATGCAGCCTTAGTGCTTTGTTATCGTGATGAATACCATCAGGTTCTAAAAGAGAAGCGAGGCGAATTTACAGTTTATACGGCTCATGAATGGCTGGTGGATACACTCAACGAATGGCCAGCTGTACGCGCATCAGATGAAGAGCCTTGGTATTTGATGGCGCATTGCACAGAAAAGACCAAAATACCGGAGACTGAGAAATCTTGGCAGTCTATTTTTCAGCACTTTGGCTTAAATCTGCAAGTCATACCTACGGGATGTTGTGGCATGGCTGGGACATTCGGACATGAAGTGGATAAGAAAAGTACGTCTGAAGCTATATATCAGCTTAGTTGGAAACCGAATATAAAGAACCTGCCCACTGAGCGTGTGTTAGCCACGGGGTACTCCTGCCGCAGTCAAGTTAAGCGTTTTGAAGGGGAGGTCGTTCGACACCCGGTACAGGTTTTAGCCAGTTTGCTTGCTGTATAGAATGCTAAAGTAATTTAGTATGCGAAAAGGCTTGCCTTAAGACTTTGCCTGCATTTAATGTATCTAGCAGCAGAACTTCAATCTGCGTGACAACAATACAGGAGAGGATCGGGCTTTCACTTTTTCGCTCGACACAAACCCCTTTCAAATTTACACAATAGCGCAGTAAAACTCTCTTGCTGCGCTATTGTGTGTTCCATATTTTGTGAGTACTTATGTTTAACTCAGAACGCAAAGCGACGGTTATTCTGGTTGCGACGACGATGATCGCGGCACTTGGCTGGATATTCTCTAAGGAAACAATACAGGGTTTACCACCTTTTGGCTTTATTGGGGCGCGATTTACTATCGCTTCGCTCTGCTTACTGCCTCTATGTTACCGACCTTTGCTGAAAGCAAACTTAAAAGATGTGCTTTCTGCTGGTGGTGTCGGGCTCCTGTTAGGCAGTGCCGTTATGACATGGATTTACGCTATTTCTATCAGTGATACTCTCGGGGAAGGCGCATTTATCATGAGCCTTTCCATGCTGTTTGTGCCGATTGTTGCATGGGTTATGTTTCGTCAACGACCACAACGAATTTTCTGGCTTTCTTTGCCTATCGCTGTATTAGGTCTTGCTTGTCTTTCTTTAGTTGGTGGCTGGAAACAATCGGCCAGTCAATTGTGGTTTCTTGGTGCAGCACTGGTTTTGGCGCTTCATTTTAATGTGAACAGCAAATACTCTCAAAAACTACCTGTGCTGCTGCTTACTTGCGTGCAACTTTTTTCAGCAGGTTGTTTAGGTTTGTTGGTTTCATTTTTTATGGAATCTTTCCCGGCAGAGGTAGACTCCTCTATTTGGTGGTGGTTTGCGTTGAGTACCTTATTAGCGACGAGCTTGCGTTACGTAATGCAAACCATGGGGCAAAAATTTGTTCAGGCAGGTAACGCTGCTCTAATTATGATATTAGAACCAGTTTGGACGGTTATTCTGAGCGTGCTGTGGTATGGCGAAGTGCTAACGGCAAATAAACTAGTAGGTTGTGTGCTTATCTTATTTTCTCTAATTATTTATCGTACTGGCGGGCGGTTTCGCTTCCCTACTCGAAAGTAGAGCAAATTAACTTGGGTTGGGAGAATTTGAGGTGCCGGATGGCCTTCTACGAAAGTGATAATACGCGGTTACGCAATGCTAATGACACTTTTGATGTAGGCTGCCGACCCAGCTCTTCGCTGATCATCCAGCCAGCTTTAGCCAGTAGATCTAAGTCGATCCCCGTTTCTATTCCTAACCCTTGGCATAAATATAGTACATCCTCCGTTGCGACATTTCCTGATGCGCCATGAGCGTATGGGCATCCACCCAGCCCAGCTACACTACTGTCGATGGTATTGATGCCCATACTCAGTGCCTGATAAATGTTGGTGAGAGCTTGTCCCCATGTGTCGTGGAAATGGACAGCAAGCTGGGGAAGAGGTGCAACCAACATGACGGCTTCCAGCATAGCAGCAATTCGACTTGGCGTGCCTGTGCCGATTGTATCGCCTAGGGATACTTCATAGCATCCTAAATCGATGAGCGATTTGGTCACGCTCGCCACCTGTTTAGGGGCTGTTGGACCGTCGTAAGGGCAATCTGCAACGCAGGATAGATAACCTCGAACAGGGATGCTGTGTTTGGTGGCTAATCGCATTACAGGCTCGAAGCGAGTTAAACTTTCTGCAATCGAGCAATTGATATTGTGTTGGCAGAATCCTTCTGATGATGAAGTGAAAATTGCGACCTGATTGGCGTCAGCCTCCAACGCTTGTTCTAAGCCTTTTAGGTTTGGAGTCAGGGCAGAGTAGGTAACATGATTTCGCCGTGTTATTGCTTTCATCACCTCTGTTGAGTCCGCCATTTGTGGCACCCATTTGGGTGAGACAAAAGAGCCCGCCTCAATATGCGTTAACCCAGTATCAGAGAGTAAGTTGATCAGCCGGATTTTAGTCTGGGTCGCAACAGGAGATTCATTTTGCAACCCATCTCTAGGACCTACTTCGACAATCTTTACTTTGGAAGGTAGCATTACTTGTCCTGTGACTTGGTGACCCAACTTGGGCTACGTTTTTCAAGAAACGCTTGCAGCCCATCTTGACCTTGGGGTGATACTCTAATGTCCGCAATGAGCTTGCTAGTATAGTGAATCAGTTGTTGATCGATGGGGTTTTGATGACATTGATGGCAGAGCGTTTTCGCTTTACGCATCGCATCTGGGCTATTAAGTAGCAACGTCTTGATTACGCTATCGACCGCATTTTCAAGCTGTTTGGCTTCTTTCACTTCGTGCACAATACCAAACCGTTCGGCATCTTCGGCTGAAATGACTTCACCACTTAAGATATAGCGTCTAGCTTGTCTATTCCCCATCGCGCGCATGACGTAAGGCGCAATGGTCGCTGGAACTAAACCAAGCTTAACTTCACTTAAGCAAAAGTTGGCACTTTGGCTTGCGATGGCGATATCACTACAACAAATCAACCCTAAAGCACCACCATAAGCGGAACCTTGAACAACTGCGATGGTGGGTTGAGGGAACGAATCTAATGTTTCCATGAGTCTTGCCAAGTTTTGGGCATCAATGAAGTTATCTTGCCTCGTGCTGTCGGCCATCGACTGCATCCAATTCAAATCGGCCCCGGATGAAAAGTGCTTGCCGTTACTTCTTAATACCAAGCACCGCACATCCGTTCGTAAAGCGAGATAATCTAGGCGGTGGATCAGCAAGTCGATCGTACAAGCGTCAAAAGCATTGTGTTTAGCTGTTCTGTTTAGGGTAATGGTCGCTACGCCATTATCATCGACATGCCAAAGAACATCATCTTGCCTTTGGGCGTTGGGAATAATGCTTGGTTGCATTTCCTGCATACTAACTTCCTTAATTCTTCTTTGGATGTTTACATTCTGAAGACGCCAAACTCGCTATCAGGAATGGGGGCATTTAATGCTGCCGTTAACGCTTGACTCAACACCTGACGCGTTTTTTTAGGGTCAATAATTCCGTCATCCCATAGCCGAGCACTCGCAAAATAGGGATGTCCTTGTGTTTCATACAAGTCTATGATCGATTCTCTAAAAATGTGCTCTTCTTGCTCTGACCACGCTTCCCCCTGACGTTCCTTCGCGTCTTTTCGAACTTGTGTTAAAACGCCTGCTGCTTGTTCTCCGCCCATCACAGAAATACGCGCGTTCGGCCACATCCACATCATGGTTGGATCATACGCTCGGCCGCACATGCCGTAATTACCAGCGCCGTACGATCCACCGATGATCACGGTAAACTTCGGCACGTCAGCACAAGCGACGGCCATCACTAGCTTGGCGCCATGTTTTGCGATGCCTTCTTCTTCAACCTTTTTTCCGACCATAAAGCCGGTAATGTTTTGGAGAAAAAGAAGCGGTGTTTTCCGTTTGGCGCACAGCTCAATAAAGTGCGCGCCTTTTTGTGCCGATTCAGAAAACAAGATACCGTTGTTTGCCACAATACCAATCAAGTGTCCTTGAATACGAGCGAAGCCACACACTAGCGTTCTGCCGTACAAGGATTTGAATTCGTCGAAATCAGAATCATCGACGATGCGGGCAATAATTTCTCGAACGTCGAATGACAGTCGTAAGTTGGCATTCACGATTCCGTAGATTTCTTCTGCGTCGTAGCGGGGAGGAAGCACGGTGTTTTCTGGCTTAACAGGTCTTGTTCTATTGGCATTGGCAATGGCTTCTCTCGCAAGCATTAGGGCATGTTCATCATTTTCAGCGTAATAATCTGCGACACCAGATTTTCGACAATGCACGTCTGCACCGCCGAGCTCTTCACCCGTCACGACTTCGCCAGTGGCCGCTTTCACCAAAGGTGGCCCCGCCAAAAAAATGGTGCCTTGCTCTTTAACCATAATGGACACATCCGCCATGGCAGGAACGTACGCGCCCCCAGCAGTGCAAAGCCCCATCACAACAGCAACTTGGGGGATGCCTTTCGCCGACATTCTCGCTTGGTTAAAGAAAATGCGACCAAAGTGTTCTTTATCGGGGAAGACGTCGGACTGATGAGGGAGATTTGCGCCACCGGAGTCCACCAAGTACACGCAGGGGAGTTGGCAACGTTGGGCAATCTCTTGCGCTCTAAGGTGTTTTTTTACCGTGAGTGGGTAGTAGGTTCCGCCTTTTACCGAAGCATCGTTGGCGATGACCATGCATTGAATCCCCTCTATGATACCAATGCCGGCGATAACACCAGCGCAGGGGATCGCTTCGTCATACACTTGCCAGGCGGCAAACTGGCTGATTTCAAGAAAGTCAGTGTTGTCATCAAGCAAGCGCGCGATGCGTTCTCGTGCGGGGAGTTTTCCTTTTTGCCTCTGGTGCTCAATGGCTTTTTCACCGCCGCCCTGTTTGATGGTCTCGATGTGTTGATTAAGTTGAGTGACCAACGTTTCCATCACGGCTTTATTGGAAAGAAATAACTCGTCAGTTGGCTTAGTTTTACTTTTGATAATGGCCATAATGACTTCCTTGTCGTATGTTCCGTTAGCGAGATTCTTCGAACAGCTCTCGGCCTATTAACATGCGGCGAATCTCAGAGGTACCCGCGCCGATTTCATAAAGCTTTGCATCACGTAGCAAACGACCAGCAGGGTATTCATTGATGTAGCCATTCCCACCGAGCAACTGGATTGCATCGAGTGCCATTTGTGTGGCGAGCTCTGCACTGTACAAAATCGCGCCAGCGGCATCTTTGCGTGTTGCGTTACCTCGATCACAAGCCGCTGCGACGGTATATACATACGCTTTTGCTGCACTCATTCGAGAGTACATATCGGCGATCTTGCCCTGAACTAACTGAAACTCGCCAATGGATTTTCCAAACTGCTCTCGTTCATGTACGTACGGGACCACAATGTCCATGCAAGCTTGCATTATCCCGAGTGGTCCGGCAGCGAGGACGACGCGCTCGTAATCCAGCCCACTCATTAACACCTCGACGCCTTTATTCAACTCGCCAAGAATATTCTCTTTTGGCACTACGCAATGGTTAAATACAAGTTCGCAAGTATTCGAGCCTCTCATGCCTAGCTTGTCCAGCTTTTGAGCATGAGTGAAACCTGTGAAGTTACGTTCAATAATGAATGCGGTAATACCACGTGAACCTGCGCTGACATCCGTTTTAGCGTAAAGCACCACTACGTCAGCATCGGGCCCGTTTGTTATCCACATTTTGTTGCCATTCAGTACAAAATGGTCGCCCTTGTTTTCCGCTTTCAGTTGCATGCTTATCACGTCTGAACCGGCATTGGGCTCACTCATCGCTAGGGCGCCAACGTGCGTACCATCAATGAGTTTTGGAAGGTATTTTTCGCGTTGAGAAGGCGTGCCGTTACGAAAGATTTGGTTGACGCACAGGTTAGAATGAGCGCCGTAGCTTAAAGCGACAGATGCAGAGGCACGGCTGATTTCTTCCATGGCAACAACGTGAGCGAGGTATCCCATGCCTGCACCACCAAGCTCTTCATCGACGGTCACACCAAGCAACCCCATTTCTCCGAACAAAGGCCATAAATGATTCGGGAACTGGTTATCGCGGTCTATCTCCGCGGCGATGGGCGCAATATGTTCGGTAGCAAAGGCATTAACGTGCTCTCGGAGCATATCGATGGTATCACCAAGTCCGAAATTGAGTGGGGTATAAGTGCTTTTCATAACGTCTCCCGGTATCAGAGGTAAGGTGGAAAAGCCTGTAGCGGTGTTGCTAATTGAGTATAGCGTTTATGTCTGCTTGCTTTTGAGTGTTTGAATACAACGCTCCTTAGCGGCATTCAACTCTGCCATAACGACGCTGATGTCGTTGAGTTGTTGCTGTAGGACGGCTTGTTTCTCTTCAATGATATTGAGCATTTTCAATAACTGTCCTTCGGTTTGTTGCATGTCGTAGAGCTCGAAAAGTTCACGAATTTCTGCCAACGAAAAACCGAGTCGTTTCCCTCTTAAAATCAATTTGAGGCGAATTCTATCCCTGCGTTGATAAACGCGCATATTGCCTTTTCGCTCTGGTTCAATCAGACCCACGTCTTCATAAAACCGGATACTGCGAGTAGTAATATCAAACTCCTTGGCGAGGTCACTGATCTTGTATTTTTCCATAACATACTTACCTCGAATAAAAATCCAGTTTCTGGAAATCGAACCTTTAATGGGAAGGTCGAACATCAACTTTGAAATATAAACGCCTGCTTGGTGTGTTTTTTCATCTCATTGTAAAGGCTAGTGCTATGCTTACGTAAACGTCAAGAAATCGCGGAATGAAAGTTTGTTAGTGAAAAAGGCGACAAAGGCTGGTGTGGCGCTTGGTGAGTAATTCTATGTAGGGTGTCATCAGTCTGCCAAGTGTTCACATATACCTTAAGGGAATGCGAATCATGGGAAAAGACATCTGGATTGTCAGCGCGAAAAGAACGCCAATTGGGCGCTTTCAAGGCAAGTTGCAAACTTACTCTGCTCCTCAATTAGGCGCACTGGCGATCAAGGCGGCAATGCACGAAGTGAATGTGACTTCGGTGGATGAAGTGTTCATGGGATGTGTGCTTCCAGCAGGGTGTGGACAAGCTCCTGCGAGGCAAGCATCTATGGGGGCAGATCTTCCTTTGGGTGTAGGGTGCACCACCATTAACAAAGTGTGTGGCTCTGGCATGAAGAGCGTCATGTTAGCGCACGATCTCATTAAAGCTGGAACGATTCGCTCTGCCATTGCTGGTGGTATGGAAAGTATGACCAATGCGCCGTATTTGCTGAGGGAGGCGAGAAAGGGAATGCGCATGGGGCACCAGTCTACGTATGACCACATGTTTCTCGATGGGCTACAAGATGCTTACGAAGGGCACTTAATGGGTGTTTATGCTCAGCAAGTCGCTGACAGGCTTAAGTTCACCAGAGAGCAAATGGATGAATGGGCCGTGATGTCGGCAAAGCGTGCGTTGGAAGCTCAAGAGCGAGGCTTGTTTGCCGATGAACTTTCGCCGGTTTCACTCAATACCAAGTCAGAACAAGTGGTGCTGGACTACGATGAGCACCCTCGCTCGATTGACCTTGGTAAAATTCCTCAACTCAAACCTGCATTCGATGAAAAAGGTACGGTGACCGCTGCTAATTCGAGTGCCATTTCAGATGGCGCGGCGGCTCTGGTGCTTATGGATGAAGACACTGCGCGTCATCAGGGGCTTAAACCACTTGCGATCATCAAGGCGCACTCTACACATGCCAGAAAACCTGCAGAATTTACTTTGGCACCCGTCTACGCAATTGAGCAACTGCTGTTCCAGCTAGATTGGTCAATTTATGAAGTGGACCTGTGGGAAATCAATGAAGCCTTTGCCGTCGTGACACAAATAGCGGTGGCGGAACTTGGACTGGATACGAGCAAAGTAAATATTAAAGGTGGAGCTTGTGCGCTTGGGCATCCGATAGGGGCTAGTGGCGCACGAATTCTGGTGACATTGATTCACAGTTTGCGTCAGCTACAAGCGCTAGGCACCAATGGTGATCTCGAAGCCAAAAAAGTGATGCGGGGTGTTGCGTCACTTTGTATCGGTGGTGGAGAAGCCACGGCGATAGGCATTGAAATACCGCTTTAATTGAAATTAGAAAGGAGTAAATGATGACTCGTTTGGTTCCCTTGTTTATTGGTGGCGAGTTTCGTGAATCTCAAACATCGGATTGGGTTGAGGTAACCAATCCCGCCACTAATGATGTCATTGCGTACGTTCCATGTTCCACAGAGCACGAGATGGAAGCCGCCATTGATAATGCGAAAGAGACATTCCAATCTTGGAAGGAAGTGGCAATATCCGAGCGTGCCCGAGTTATGCTGCGTTATCAGCACTTGCTCAAAGAGCATCATGATGAGCTTGCCACACTGCTTTCTCATGAAACGGGTAAGATTTTAGCGGATGCCAAAGGCGATGTGTGGCGTGGTATCGAGGTGGTTGAGCAGGCTGCAAACATTGCCAGCAATATGATGGGAGAAACCGTCGAAAACGTTGCCACGGATATTGATAGTTACTCAATGATTCAGCCCCTAGGTGTGTGTTGCGGCATTACGCCGTTTAACTTTCCAGCCATGATTCCGTTGTGGATGTTCCCAATCGCTATCGCTGCGGGCAATACGTTTGTGCTCAAACCCTCCGAACAAGTGCCATTGACCTCTATTCGTTTAGCTGAACTATTTGAGCAAGCTGGTGCGCCGAAAGGAGTGTTGCAGATCGTTCATGGCCGCAAAGAGCAAGTCGACTTTCTTCTGGCTCATCCTGATATTCGAGCGGTGTCATTTGTTGGCTCGGTTCCCGTTGCCCGTTATATCTACACCACAGGGACTAAACATTTTAAACGTGTTCAAGCTTTTGCAGGTGCAAAAAATCACATGGTGATCATGCCTGATGCGAACAAGGAACAAGTGGTGAATAACCTAATCGGAGCCTCCGTTGGGGCGGCGGGGCAGCGTTGTATGGCAATTTCTGTTGCGGTATTTGTCGGCGATTCAAAACAATGGATTACAGACCTCAAACAGGCAATGGCGAAAGTACACCCAGGGCCTTGGGATGATGAACAGGCTGCTTATGGCCCACTGATCAGTGAGCAAGCCAAGCAACGCGTATTGGACCTAATCGAAGATGGCAAACAACAAGGCGCAGTGTGTGAACTCGATGGCAGTCAGTGTGAAGTGGACGGCTTTCCCGATGGAAACTGGATTGGCCCAACCTTGTTTAGCGGTGTAACAGCGAACATGTCGATTTACACGCAAGAGATATTTGGCCCTGTCTTAGTTTGTATGGAAGTCGAAACGTTGCAAGAAGCTATTGAGTTAGTGAATCGCAACCCTTACGGCAATGGAACTTCTATATTTACCGCTAATGGCGCTGCTGCGAGAAAATATCAGCATGACATTCAAGTCGGTCAGGTTGGGATCAATGTGCCTATTCCAGTCCCTTTACCATTTTTCTCCTTTACTGGTTGGAGAGGCAGTTTCTATGGTGATTTACATGCGTATGGTAAACAAGCGGTACGTTTTTATACCGAGACCAAAACGGTGACGGCGCGTTGGTTTGATGACGATATTCCAACGGGGCCTAATTTGACCATCCAACTGCGCTGAGTGAATAAAAGGAGCTTTTATGGACTTTGAACTTAATGAAGATCAACGTGCATTTGCCGATACCGCTCAACAATTTGCCGATGAGCGTTTAGCACCGATGGCGGCGGAGTGGGATGAAAAGCAGATTTTCCCCAAAGACGTATTGAGAGAGGCGGGGGAACTGGGGTTTCTTAGTCTCTACACACCAGAAGAACATGGCGGCTTAGGGTTAAGCCGTTTGGATGCTTCAATTATCTTTGAACAACTGGCCATGGGATGTACGTCCACTACGGCGTTTATGACGATTCACAACATGGTCAGTTGGATGATAGCCAGTTTTGCTACCGATGAAGCCAAAACGCAGTTCTGTCCGAAATTAGTTACGGGGGAGTGGTTAGGCTCCTATTGCTTAACTGAGCCTAACGCAGGATCAGACGCCGCTGCACTGACCACTTCCGCTACAAAAAAGGGAGATAAGTATGTCATCAACGGCGGCAAAACCTTTATCTCTGGCGCAGGAGAGACAGATGTTTTGGTCGTGATGGCGCGAACCGGAGAAGCGGGTGCCAAAGGCGTGTCTGCATTTGTTGTTCCTGCTCACGCAGATGGTATCAGCTATGGGCGCAAAGAACCCAAAATGGGTTGGAACAGCCAACCAACACGAGCGGTTACTTTTGAAAATGTCGTTATTCCAGCTAGCCATTTACTGGGCGAAGAAGGGCAAGGTTTTGTCTTTGCGATGAAAGGGCTTGATGGAGGGCGTATAAATATTGCGACCTGTTCCGTCGGTACGGCTCAACAGGCCCTTGAACAGGCGACACAATACATTCAGGAGCGTAAGCAGTTCGGCAAGTCGCTTGCGCAGTTTCAAGCCTTACAATTCAAATTAGCAGACATGGCGACAGAGCTAGTGGCTGCTCGGCAGTTAGTGCGCTATGCCGCCAGCAAGCTCGACCGAAATGACCCAGATGCCACGGCTTATTGCGCGATGGCAAAACGGTTCGCAACCGATGTAGGTTTTCAGGTTTGCGACCACGCGCTGCAGCTTTATGGTGGCTATGGTTACATCAAAGAGTATCCAATGGAGCGTCATTTCAGAGATGTGCGTGTGCATCAAATTCTGGAGGGAACGAACGAAATCATGCGCTTGATCATCGCACGTCGTTTGCTCTCTGAGGAGTCGGCCTTGCTGTAGCGAAGTATTGGATTTGCTCATTGAGAAAGGATTCAGATATGCCATTAACCCAAGAAGCCATTCAACATACGATCACTAATCACGTTGCGGTGGTGACGATGAACAACCCGCCAGCCAATACGTGGACAGCAGAGAGCCTCAAGGTACTGAAGTCGCTGATACTCACACTTAACAATGATAAGCAGGTCTACGCACTGGTTTTAACCGGCAGTGGAGAAAAGTTTTTCTCTGCTGGTGCAGATCTCAAGCTATTTTCTGACGGTGACAAAGCGGTTGCGTTAGACATGGCGCGATGCTTTGGTGAAGCGTTTGAAACGCTCTCGGAATTCCGTGGTGTTTCCATTGCCGCTATTAATGGTTACGCCATGGGTGGAGGTTTAGAAGTGGCATTAGCTTGTGATATTCGAGTCGTTGAAGAGCAAGCGGTACTTGCTTTACCTGAAGCCAAAGTCGGACTTTTGCCCTGCGCTGGCGGTACCCAAAACCTCACAGCGTTAGTAGGGGAAGGCTGGGCAAAGCGTATCATTTTATGTGGAGAGCAAGTCAGCGCTGACAAAGCAAAAGAACTAGGCCTAGTTGAGGAGTTGGTTCCCAAAGGCGAAGCTTTAAGTAAAGCGCTGGAGCTTGCTGAATCTGTTGCGAACCAGTCGCCATCTTCTGTCGCCGCATGTAAGGCGCTCATTCAAAATATGCGCTCTGCGCCACTGAAGCACGGCTTAATGAAAGAGCGAGAGTTGTTTCTGAATCTTTTTGATACGGAAGATCAAGTTGAGGGTGTTCGCGCCTTTTTAGAAAAACGCCCACCGCAATGGAAAAACCGATAGGAGGCCACATGGCAGGGATGGTAACCATTAGTGAAATAGAGTGCTTAGATGGCGTGCACCGCATTGGTATCGCAACGTTAGACAACACCGCTTCATTGAATGCATTGACGTATGACATGTTAGTCCAACTTAACGATCAGCTTATCAAGTGGCAAGACGATCCGCATATGGCTTGTGTGGTACTGACTGGCGCTGGAGAAAAAGCATTCTGTGCTGGTGGTGATGTTCGAGCTATGTATCACGTCATGCATAACGAGAGTAAAGAAAAAATCGTAGAGTTCTGTACGAACTATTTCTCGTTGGAGTATGAGTGTGACTATCTCATCCACACTTACAACAAACCCATTATCGGTTGGGGAGAAGGTATTGTCATGGGCGGTGGGATGGGGCTTTTTATGGGAACCAGCCATAAAGTTGTGACAACAACATCACGCCTTGCTATGCCAGAAATCAATATCGGACTGTATCCTGATGTGGGAGGTACGTGGTTTTTAAGCCAGATAGATCCGCAAGTGGGCTTATTCCTCGGATTGACAGGTTCAATGGTAAATTCAAGTGACGCTGTCACTATTGGTTTGGCCGATTGGTTACTGTTGGAAGAGCAGTATCCCACCTTACTGGATGAGCTAAAGCGGCTCCAGTGGGGCAAAGAAGATGCGAAAGAGTTGGTAACTGCGCTACTAAAATTAATGGAAGAACAGGTTATTGATAGCAAACCAACCACGCAAATTTGTCCATACTTAGATCAGATAGAGGAAGCGTGCAAAGGCTTTGATCTTAATGCGATAGCACAGCGAATCATGACTATCGAAGGGAATAGCCAGTGGATAGAAAACGCGAAACAAACGTTCGCATCGGGCAGTCCGATCACCGCGCATATTTGCTTTAGACAAGTGAAAGAGTACCACAGCTTACCGCTTGCAGATTGCTTCCGTTTAGAGTTGAGTTTGTCGGTTCGCAGTGCCTTATTAGGTGAGTTTAAAGAGGGCGTCCGTTCTCGGCTTATTGACCGGGATGGCGAACCTAACTGGATGTTTAACAGTGTCAGTGAAGTCGATGAAGATGTCATCGATACCTTGTTTACCTCACTTTGGCCGGATGACGAACATCCGCTTGCTGATTTGGGTGAACAAACACTAGGTCAATAAGGAGAATGATCATGAGTACCATCGCATTTATCGGTTTAGGAAGAATGGGGCATCCGATGGCGCAAAACTTACTCGCGTCTGGATTTAACGTGCAAGTATTCGATGTCGATAGCGAAGCCGCAAAGCAACTAGTACCTTTTGGTGCGGTGGTGGCGAGCTCTATTGAGGAAGTCGTGGATGGTGCTAGCACAGTCATCACGATGCTACCAGCAGGGTCTCACGTTCGTTCCGTGTATCTTGGTGACTTACATGGTGGCGTAGGTGTTCTCAATCTTGTCTCGCCAAGTACCTTGATGATTGATTGTTCAACGATTGATCCGGACTCCGCGCGATTAGTCGCCAATGAAGCGGCAAATAAACGCGTGTTGTTTGTCGACGCACCCGTTTCGGGGGGCGTTGCTGGCGCTAAAGCGGCGACATTAACCTTTATTGTTGGTGGTTCGGATCAAGCGTTTTCTAAAGCCAATGCGATTTTGCAGTATATGGGAAAAAATGTTTTCCATGCTGGCAAAGCAGGCGATGGTCAAATGGCGAAAATCTGTAACAACCTTATGCTCGGCATTTTAATGTCTGGTACGTGCGAGGCATTAAACCTAGGTATCGATCATGGACTCGATCCAAAAGTGCTATCAAACATCATGCTGCAAAGCTCTGGCCGAAATTGGGCATTGGAGCTTTACAATCCTTGCCCAGGTGTGATGGACAGTGCGCCAGCCAGTCACGATTACCAGCCGGGCTTTATGAGCAAACTCATGCTAAAAGATCTCGGCTTGGGGTTAGATGCGGCGTTACAAACACATTCTTCGGTTCCGATGGGGTCGTTAGCGCGCAACTTATATTCTTTCCACAACGCGAGCGGCCACGGCGAGCTCGATTTCTCAAGCTTATTTGAGTTATACAAGAGTAAGAAAGGCTAGACCGAGTTTTGTGACAAACCAGCCCGAGATGGTGACCTAAAACGCGCATCATTTCGGCCAACTTAGACTGGTTGAGATAGAGAACATTACGAGCTATGGAGTGCACCAATATGGACATAAAAAGTAGTGTTATTGCCATTACAGGAGCAGGGCAGGGGCTTGGGCAAATGATGGCCATTACCCTTGCTCAAGCTGGCGCTGATTTAGCGTTGTTGGATGTAAACGCCAGTGGCTTAATGGAAACACAAGAGCAGTGTCGAATGCTGAGTGCGAAAGCGTTGACATATCAAGTGGATGTCACCAACGAAATCGACGTTGAAACCACGTTTGAAGCGATTATCCAAGATTTTGGTCAACTCAATGGGTTAGTCAATAACGCTGGCGTGTTAAGAGATGGGTTACTTGTAAAAGCAAAAGATGGCGTGATCAGTAAGATGTCTTTGGATCAATTCAACTTGGTCATGAACGTTAACGTGACAGGAACGTTTTTGTGTGGGCGTGAAGCTGCCGTCAAGATGATTGAGAGTGGCTCCCAAGGCGTTATCATCAATATTTCTAGTGTTGCGAGAGCTGGGAATATCGGACAAACCAATTATTCTGCGTCAAAAGCGGCGGTCGCGACCATGGCGACAACATGGGCTCGTGAGCTCGCAAGATACGGTATTCGCGCGGCGGCGGTTGCACCAGGTGTAGTTCATACCGCGATGGCAGAGCAAATGAAACCCGAAGCCATAGAGCGATTAGAAAAGATGATCCCAGTTGGCAGGATGGGCGAAACAAGCGAAATCGCGCATGCAGTAAAATACATTATTGAGAGTGATTACTTTACTGGCAGGGTTTTAGAAGTGGATGGCGGCATTCGTATGTAAGTGATCACTGAAATAAGGCTCTGATAGACCTGAATAATAAGTCTCTTTCCATTTCAACATTTTCTATGTTGTGGAGTGCTAATTCTGCGCAACCCAAATGTATTTACAACTTATGTTTGGATTTACCTTGAGAATGATATCTCACAATCCAATAAAGAGATGTAAATACCACTCAAATATTAAGTGAAATCATTAATTTGATGCTGATCACACTTTTGGTTTTTTAGTTTCCGCTTCTCATTAAGGCTATCTGCGTAAATGAAGTTGATAGTCAGTCTCATCAATTTTAAGTTTCAACTATTTGTTTTTAAATAATTAATTGTTGAAGCACGAGAAATTCGTGTTGAGGTTAATATTCGATTTAAAGTGTGTAACTTCCATTAATGGAAGGTTAGTTTCCAGTTGTGGCTAATGAGCTTTAACTTTTTACTCCTCATAATGCGCCAAATGTAACATAGTGTTTCAAAGTGTAACAATAAACTCACACTAAGAGTGTGGTTTTGATCTCCACTCAATTCCGTTTTGTTTCGCTCTGAGCCCGACGTTACTCATGCTCAACACATAAACATTCTAATGACTATAACAACTGGTTCTTGGCTTGATACCAATCGTATCGTAGTAAATAACGGTTCATTCTAGCTGGTTAAATGCTTGATGACGAAGTTGAAAAATTGTAAGTAGAATAACTACTTATCGAAGTTTTTCTTGTTCTCATACATTACCTCTGCGCTATTTGTGAGCTCTTATTTACTTTGATTGGCATCTGCTTTGAAACCAGACAACCATCGAGAAAGTTAATGGAAGCCTCAAGATATAAACGCATCTTGTCGAGGGGAAGTTTGGCGTCCGTCATACTTATGCTCTCAGGATGTAATTCAGCTTTACTTGACCCCAAAGGTGCCATTGGTGTGCAAGAAAAAGAGTTAATTATTACTGCTCTTTTGCTGATGTTGATCGTTGTAATCCCTGTGATTTTAATGACGATTTACTTCGCTTACCGATACCGCGCCTCTAACACTGAAGAAGAGTACGCACCCGAGTGGTCACACTCGACCAAAATCGAAGTGGTGGTATGGACAATTCCAATCATCATCATTGCGATTCTTGCGACGATCACATGGCGTTCGACTCATGAACTAGAGCCCTCTAAACCATTGGAAAGTGATGTTAAACCAATGACCATCGAAGTGGTGTCACTCGATTGGAAATGGTTGTTCATCTACCCAGAAGAAAACATTGCGACGGTGAACTATGTGGCGTTCCCGAAAGACGTGCCAGTGCAGTTCAAACTGACTTCGGACAACATCATGAACGCGTTTTTCATCCCTCGCTTAGGTACACAGATCTACGCGATGCCAGGAATGGTAACCAAGCTCAACCTGATAGCGAACCACGAAGGTGACTACAAGGGTTTTGCATCGAACTACAGCGGCGAAGGCTTTTCGCAAATGAAGTTCACAGCTTCAGCAATGTCAGATCGTGCTGCGTTCCTAAATTGGGTGCAGAAAGTGAAGGCGAGCCCTGATCGTATTGAAGATTGGGAGCAATACAGCTCACTGGCAGCGCCAAGTATCGCAGAGCCAGTCACTTTGTTCTCTAGCGTTCCTCCGTTCTTGTTCACCGACGTTGTGACTCAGCATCCTGGTTCAATGAACTGTTTGCCTGAAAACCAAGGATAATCGTAATGTTTGGAAGATTAACTCTTGATTCAGTTCCATTCCACGAACCTATTATCGTCATCACCCTAGCGGTTGTGGCGCTGGTTGGTTTAGCCGTAGTTTACGCGGTGACCAAAGCCGGAAAGTGGCAATATTTGTGGAATGAATGGTTTACTTCAGTAGACCATAAAAAACTTGGCTTCATGTACATCGCAGTAGCGATGGTGATGCTTGTTCGTGGTTTTGCTGACGCAGTCATGATGCGTAGTCAGCAACTCCTTTCTTCTGCGGGTGAAGCAGGTTACTTGCCACCGCATCACTACGATCAAATTTTTACTGCCCACGGCGTGATCATGATCTTTTTTGTAGCGATGCCATTGGTCATTGGTTTGATGAACATCATCGTGCCATTGCAGATTGGTGCACGTGACGTGGCTTTCCCGTATCTGAATAACTTGAGCTTCTGGCTGTTTGTTGTTGGTGTCATCCTAACAAACATGTCTCTCGGCTTAGGTGAATTTGGTCGTACAGGTTGGCTAGCGTATCCGCCGCTTTCAGGTATTGAGGCAAGCCCAGGAGTCGGGGTCGACTATTGGATTTGGGCGCTGCAGATATCAGGTGTTGGTACGACGTTAACAGGCGTGAACTTCTTCGCGACCATTTTGCGTATGCGTACACCGTCTATGCCAATGATGAAGATGCCAGTTTTCACTTGGGCGTCTCTGTGTGCAAACATTTTGATCATCATTTCATTCCCAATCCTAACGGTGACTATCGCTCTGCTTACGCTGGATAGATACCTAGGCATGCACTTCTTTACCAATGATCTTGGCGGCAACGTAATGATGTACGTCAACCTGATTTGGGCTTGGGGTCACCCAGAAGTGTACATTTTGATCTTGCCAATTTTTGGTGTGTTCTCAGAAGTCACCGCAACCTTCTCACGTAAAAAGTTGTTCGGTTACACATCGCTAGTTTGGGCGACCGTAGTTATCACGATTCTTGCCTTTGTTGTTTGGCTACACCACTTCTTTACGATGGGGTCTGGCGCGAACGTAAATGCCTTCTTCGGTATTGCCACGATGATCATTTCTATCCCAACAGGGGTGAAGATCTTCAACTGGCTATTCACCATGTACAAAGGCCGCATCCGCTTTACGACGCCAATGATGTGGACGGTGGGTTTCCTGATCACCTTTACTGTTGGTGGTATGACGGGCGTACTAATGGCTGTTCCGGGTGCAGATTTCGTTCTGCATAACTCAGTATTCCTTATCGCTCACTTCCACAACGTTATCATCGGTGGTGTGGTGTTTGGATGTTTCGCTGCGATCACTTACTGGTTCCCGAAAGCGACCGGTTTCACCATGAATGAAACTTGGGGCAAACGTGCGTTCTATCTTTGGATTATTGGTTTCTTAATGGCGTTCCTACCGCTTTATGCGCTGGGCTTTATGGGGATGACTCGTCGTTTAAGCCAAGACATCAACCCAGAATACTTCCCACTGTTGTCGATTGCCGCAGCAGGTACGGTTGTGATTGCGCTGGGCGTATTGTCTCAGTTCATCCAAATTTACGTGAGTATCCGTGACCGCGAGCAAAACCGTGATTTAACTGGTGACCCGTGGGGTGGACGTACTCTTGAGTGGGCAACATCGTCTCCACCGCCGTTCTACAACTTTGCGCACCTACCAAAAGGTGATGTGCTGGATGCCTTCTGGTACCAGAAACAAAGTGGCGAGTTCGATCCAACTAAAGAAGTGGAATACGAACGTATTCATATGCCAAAAAACACGGCAACAGGCATCTACGTGTCGGCTTGGTCGCTCCTATTTGGCTTCGGCATGATTTGGTACATCTGGTGGCTAGCGGCGGCAAGTTTGGTCGGTATTATCGTGACGTGTATTCAACATAGCTATAACGATGATGTGGATTACTACGTGGAAGTTGAAGAGATCAAAGCAATTGAGGCCGAACGTCGAGCTCAGCTTGAAGAAGCGAAGAAAAACTCAGTGAAAGACAGCGAAAGTAAAGATGATCTGGAGGTGACGTATGCAAACTAATATCGCAGCACATCACGACCATGATCACCACCATGACACGAATGGCAACAAGCTATTTGGCTTCTGGGTTTACCTGATGAGTGACTGTGTATTGTTTGCGACCTTGTTTGCGACATACGCTGTGCTGTCGAGCAATTCAATTGCGGGCCCAACAGGTAAAGACATTTTCGAACTCCCATTCGTGTTTGTCGAAACCATGCTGCTGCTGTTTAGCAGTATCACATTTGGTTTTGGCATTATCGCGATGAAGCGCAACAACGTTGCTGGTCTCAAACGTTGGATGTTAGTCACGTTCGCACTTGGTCTTGGTTTTATCTGTATGGAGGTCTATGAGTTCCATCACCTGATTGAAGAAGGCTATGGCCCACAAACAAGTGCATTTCTGTCGGCATTCTTTACGTTGGTTGGTACGCACGGCCTGCACGTAACCTTTGGTCTGATTTGGTTAGCGGTAGCATATCACCAACTGTCGACGAAAGGTCTGAACGACAATATGGCAATGCGCTTTAACTGCCTAAGTCTATTCTGGCACTTTCTAGATATCGTTTGGATTTGTGTCTTTACCATCGTTTACTTACTGGGGGTAATGTAATGGATCAACATGTAGAAACCAGTGCGTCAGATTACGTGAAAGGCTTTATTGCCTCACTGATTCTGACGGTAATTCCGTTCTACTTTGTTTGGACGAAATCATTACCAGATACAACGACCTATGCGATTCTATTTGGATGTGCATTAGTGCAGATATTTGTTCACTTTAAATACTTCTTGCACATGGAAACAAAAACATCTGACGGACGGTGGAACCTTGTATCACTGATGTTTACCGCCATTGTTGTACTTATCCTTATCGCTGGCTCGGTATGGATCATCTATAACATGAACGTCAACATGAAGTTGTAGGTCAAGGTATGCTGAAAAGTTATTTGTCTATCACTAAACCGGGCATTATTTTCGGCAACCTGATTTCTGTTGCGGCGGGGTTCTTCCTCGCCGCAAAAACAGAACCAGCCAGTCTAATGTTGTTCGTTACGACGTTAGTTGGTGTTGGGTTAGTCATCGCTTCAGGTTGTGTGGTGAATAATATTTTCGATCGTGATATCGACCAAAAGATGGCACGTACACGAAATCGTGAAACAGTGAAAGGCAACATCAATATCGATATTGCGTTTGTTTATGCACTTGCTTTATTGCTGGTAGGAACCGCACTGTTATTTATCCGAGTGAACCCACTATCCGCTGTCGTCGTGTTGCTTGGTTACGTGTATTACGTGTTCTTTTACACGATGTGGTACAAACGTAACTCGGTGTATGGAACCTTAGTGGGAAGTATCTCAGGCGCAGTTCCGCCATTGGTGGGTTACTTGGCGGTAACAAACTTCATTAGCTTGGAAGCGATTTTACTCTTTACCATGTTCTGTCTCTGGCAAATGCCGCACTCTTATGCCATTGCCATGTTCCGCATGCAAGACTACCGAGAAGCCGGGATTCCCGTATTGCCAGTTAAAGAAGGTATTCATAAAGCGCATCGACACATGAAAGCGTATGTCGTGGCGTTTGGAGCAGTATCGTTGGGGTTATTTTTACTAGGTGAAGCCGGGTATGAATACTTAGCGGTTGCAGCGGTTGTTTGCTTTATGTGGACGAAAGTGACCTTTCGCAGCATTGATGACAACAACTACATCGCTTGGTCAAAGTCGGTGTTTAAAGTCTCACTGCTAGTGGTGATGGGGATCAGTGGTGTGCTTGGTGTCGAGTTGATTCCTCTAGCTCTGTAACAACCAAACCTAAGCGTTTGCTAAACGCCAATATCTTTTGCTGCTGAATGCATGAATGGCCTTACCTGGAAGTAAGGTCATTTAACTTTCTATTGTCCTTTATTTTCACTGTTTTTCCTGTTCCTCCTCTAGCTTCACTATCACGTATTCATATCTAAAAGCAAAAACAACCAGTGTGTAAAACATAGTGGATCGCGCGTTTCCGCTGACGCGTAATAATGCCAAGAGATAGCGACTATTAAGCCAAAAAGTATAAACAGCGCAATAACTCTACTTACCATATGAGAATTCAATATCGATAGTTTGTAATGTAAACATTTGGGGGGAGTGCTAGTTCTCATAGCAGCATACAAACTAACAATGTGAATGTTTGAGTTGAATCACCTGCTAGCGAAATACACAAGTTTTACTACTGAAAGTGGGAGAGGAAGCATCTTAACTCCAGTGAAATGAACACGATTAAGAATCATCCTTTTACATGATCTAAAAACTCACTAAACCTTAACCCAGATTAAAGTTTTGTCGTCTCCGAGGCATTAAGGTGCGCCTGTAGTTTGCAGCTCTCAAGGATTCAGAGAAGGAACAGCCATACATCGTGTATCGCTGTTCCTTTTTCGTTCTTGTTTACTTGCGAAAAGATAAAACATAAAGACAACTTTAAGAGGACTGGTTTTGAGCATTTTGTTTTCCGAAGCCCGCATTGGCAACATGACCCTAAAGAACCGTTTTGTGCGAAGCGCAACGTGGGAGAACCTGGCGACCGAAGATGGTCACATGACGGCAAAGCTTTACGATATTTACGAAACGCTTGCGAAAGGGGAAGTTGGGCTTATTGTCACGGGTTATGCCAATATCGTTGAAGAAGAGAAACCCAACGCAGGTATGATGGGGATCTACAACGACTCTTTTATTGAAGAATACAAAAAGCTAACAGAGCTAGTACATCAACAAGATTCTAAAATCGTGATGCAAATTGCTTACGGTGGCACCAAAACCACCCATAACGTCGGTGAGCGTGTCATCTTCGCTCCGAGTGACGTGCCTGAGCGTGGTACAAATACGCAAGGCAAAGCGATGACAAAGGACGAAATAGACTACATCGTAAAGGCATTCGCATTGGCGAGTAAACGTGCTCAAGACGCTGGTTTTGACGGCGTAGAGATTCATGCGGCGCACACTTATTTAATTAACCAGTTTTTAAGCCCGTACTATAATCGTCGCGAAGACGAATATGGTGGTGACTTAGAAAATCGCATGCGCTTTCTTTTAGAAATTTATTCTGAAACCAGAAAGCTGGTTGGAAGCGAATTTCCCATCCTCGTTAAACTGACGGCAACAGAGTTCTTTGACGGCGGTTTAACGTTCAATGAAACTCGCGTCGTCTGCAAGAAACTTGAAGAAATAGGCGTTGATGCGATCATCGTATCTGGCAATGTTCACGGCAAAGCAAACGAACTTGTTGGTCAAACGTTCGATGGTTACACACTACAAGAAGAAGGTTACTTTCACGAATATGGTCACGTGATCAGTCAGGACGTTAGCATACCGGTGATTACTGTCGGCGGGCTGAGCGACATTGATGCGATTGAGAAAATTGCAGAAAACACAGGTATCCAATTTTTTGCTGTGTCACGCCCTTTATTGGCTGAGCCACAGTTGATCAAACGTTGGAAAGAAGGCAATCGCGCACCAGTAGATTGTGAACGTTGCTCAAAGTGTCGTACCAAGCGTGGTAACTTTTGCGTGGTGTATAAGAACCGAAATCGTCGCAAAAAATAGAACGAAGCGAATACACAAATACAAATTAGCCTCCACTCTGAATATGGAGGCTTTTAATTATCCGCATGTTAATCGAACCATTATTTATCTTCTTTTTGATAGTTTAAATAATGCACACAAAGATCGTGAAATGCTTTAGCTTGAGGCGAGATCGTGCGATCGGTTAACGTAAATATACCAATTTGCCTTTCAAGTGGTGGATCGATAAGCGGAATCCAAACCAAGCGTGTTTCATTGGTTGGGAAAGCAAGCTTCGGTAGGGTCGTGACACCAATCCCAAGTTCTAAGACAGAAAACAGCGAAGTAATATTTTCGACCGAATAGAGCGCTTGCTGACTCAGAGCTCTTGCTGGGGTTGGATCGAGAAGTGTACAAGTGCCGTTACGGATAAAGGGTTGTTCCAACAAAGTTTGCCACTCGATTCCTTCTGGATGACTCGCAATAGGGTTGTCCTTTAAACACACCACGCCTATTGGATCGGCTAACAGCGGCGTAAAGTCAATGCCGCCCTCATCGAGGTGAGAGGGGTTACCGAGCGCTAAGTCGACCTCACCGGAGAGTAGGCGAGCCTCGACGCCAGCGGCATTATCGTCTATCAAGCTTACTTCTACATTTGGATACTGTTCGCAAAAGGCGCCCAACACGCTAGGAATGAGCTTCGCTGCAACAGAAGGAACGCTAGCAATTCGCACTCTCCCTTGCTGTCCGGCAGCGGCTGCTTTGAGATCGTTGTCTAGTGCACTGTAGATATTGAGAAACTGAACCACTTTGGGAAGACAAATTTCACCAAACGGGGTCAATTTGGTTTTGTTTCCGGGTTCAAACAGCGTTTGCCCTAGAATTTTTTCAAGCTCTTTTATCGATGTTGACAGTGCCGCCTGAGAACGATTTGCACGATGTGAAGCGGCTCGAAAGCCTCCTTCCTCGACTACCATCACAAAATGCATTAATTGTTGAAGCTTAATACTCATCCCTAATGCCTCCTAATCCCTTTATTTACGTTATTTTAAACAGGGTGATAAGTTTAATTTATCAAATGTCAAAAATTTACCGTTAGATTTATCGCCTGTCAATGTGCATCATTTAACCATATTGAAACAAAGCTGTTACAAAGGTTGAAAGGCACGTGAATACTCCTACTAAAAAACACCCAGTTAAAACCAGTCTATTTGCTTCTAAAGCGCCGCTTGAATGGGCGATAGTCAACAACGGAACCCTGTATACGGCTCAAATTCCTATTGATGACACAGGCGTGGTTGTGGAAGGCGGTATCGAAGCACAAACACGTCAAACCTTTAACAATCTCATTCACACCCTGGAGTGTGCAGGGGAGTCTTTGGACTCGGTGTTGCAGGTCCTGATTTATGTGACTGACAGAGAATACTTAAAGACCGTTAACCAAGTGTACGCGGAATATTTTGAAGCACCGTACCCAAATCGCGCCGCCATGGTGGTTGCAGGGTTAGCGCGAGAAGAGATGTTGGTGGAGTTTGTCGTCTACGCGTCGGCAAGCCAACCAGAATAAATCCAATAAGAACAATTAGAGATCAGTGAGTGGGTGGCTTGCCATCACAAATCGGAAGAACAAGGAAAGAACCATGACTTTTATTAACAATGTTCAAGCAGAAAAATCCCTCTATATAGCGGGTGAGTGGCAATCGGGCATGGACACCATCGCCAATATTAACCCTTCTGATATCAGCGAAAACATTGGCGATTTCGCACAAGCGAGTGTGTCGCAAGTAGAGCAAGCGATTCAAGCGGCTAAATCAGCGCAGCCAGAGTGGGAAAAAACACCAATCGAGCGCAAGCAAGCAGTGCTACAAGCGATTGGTGATGAGCTCATTGCACGATGTGACGAATTGGGCACCTTACTTTCGCGTGAAGAAGGTAAGCCATTTGCTGAAGGTCGAGGTGAGATATACCGTGCTGGCCAATTCTTCCAATACTTTGCTGCTGAGGTTCTGCGTCAAATTGGCGATAACGCTGCTTCCGTCCGTCCAGGTGTCTCCGTTGAAGTTACTCGTGAAGCCGTCGGCGTTATCGCCATTATCTCTCCTTGGAACTTTCCAACAGCAACAGCGGCTTGGAAAATCGCGCCAGCACTTGCGTTTGGCAACAGCGTCGTCTGGAAGCCTGCCAACCTAACCCCAGCAAGTGCCGTTGCGCTGACAGAGATTATCCATCGCCAAGGTTTACCTGCCGGCACGTTTAACCTCGTTTTGGGTAGCGGTTCGCAAGTCGGTAATACCCTTATCAATTCGAAGGATGTGAACGGCGTGAGCTTCACTGGTTCTGTGGACACAGGCCGTAAAGTTGCAGCGGCAACGGCACCAAATTTTGTGCGTTGTCAGCTAGAGATGGGTAGCAAAAATGCGCTCGTAGTGGCAGATGATGCAGACATTCAAATTGCCGTTGAAGCGACAATCGCAGGCTCATTCTCGGGTGCAGGTCAAAAGTGCACCGCGTCTTCTCGTCTTGTGGTTATGGACGGAATTCACGACGCGTATGTTGAAGCGCTAATCCAACGCATGAGCGAACTTAAAGTGGGTCACGCACTGGAAGAGGGCGTGTTCATGGGCCCTGTGGTTGATGGTAACCAGCTGAATGCGAACTTTGAGTGGATCGAAAACGCACGCCAAGCAGGCGCGGAGCTGGCTTTCGGTGGTGAGCGTCTGAGCCTAGAGCATGACGGTTACTACATGTCACCAACTCTGTTTTTAAATACACAGAATGGCTGGGAAGTGAACCAAGAAGAAGTCTTTGCACCAATGGCGAGCGTGATTCGCGTTTCTGATCTGGATGAGGCAATTGCAGTCGCAAACGATACGCGCTTTGGCCTGACAGGCGGCATTATCACGCAAAGCTTGCGCAATAGCGCGATCTTCAAACAGCAAGTCCAAACGGGCTGCGTCATGGTTAACTTGCCAACTGCGGGTACAGATTATCACGTTCCATTTGGTGGTCGTAAAGAATCTAGCTTTGGTCCTCGTGAGCAAGGTCAGTACGCCAAAGAGTTCTACACCGTAGTGAAAACCGCTTATCAGCGTCCTTACTAAGATCGGCAGGGTAACTGATGGTGTCAGTTGCCCGCACGAAAAGGCTAAGAAATTGTTTAAGGAGTGGTTATGTACCAACAACGGATTGTGATTGACGGATTGCAGTACTGCAATTGGGATCGAGAGTATTTCCAAACGCTTAAGGCGAGTGGCATTACCGCCGTTCATGCCACCATCGTCTACCACGAAACTGCGCGCGAAACCTTAACGCGTTTTGCTGAATGGAACTTGCGCTTCGAGCAAAATGCGGACCTCATCATGCCTATTTATTCAATGGCAGATGTAGAAAAAGCCAAAGCAGAAGGCAAAGTCGGCATCTTCTTCGGCGCGCAAAATTGCTCACCAATCGATGATGAAATTGGTCTGATTGAAGTGATGCGCCGTCAAGGTCTGCTGATCATGCAACTGACCTACAACAACCAAAGCTTACTGGCGACAGGTTGTTACGAACAAAATGATTCCGGCGTAACTCGCTTTGGTAAGCAAGCGATTGAAGAGATGAACCGAGTCGGGATGATCATTGATATGTCCCACAGCGCGGAGCGTTCGACGTTGGAAGCTATCGAGCTCTCTTCGCGTCCAATTTGTATCAGCCATGCTAACCCGACGTTTGCGCATGACGCACTGCGCAACAAATCCAACACCGTGATCAAAGCACTGACGGAGCGCGGTGGTTTGATTGGATTCAGTTTATATCCATTCCATTTGCCAAATGGCAGCCAGTGCACGCTGGATGATTTCTGCCAGATGGTTGCGAAAACCGCAGACATGTTTGGCGTTGACCATTTAGGTATCGGTAGCGATTTGTGCCTAAATCAGCCGCAACAAGTGTTGGAGTGGATGCGCAACGGGCGTTGGTCAAAAGCGATGGATTACGGCGAAGGTTCAGCAAGTAACTCGGGATGGCCAGATGCGCTGCCATGGTTCTGCGGCAGCGCAGGGATGGAGAACATCTACAACGGATTAATGGGTCACGGATTCAGTGAATCTGAGGCTGGAAAAATATTGGGTGAAAACTGGTTCAACTTCCTTAAAGAAGGATTAGAGCCTATTTCATAGCATTCCCCAAAGTAGGAACCGCCTGTCCACATAATAACAATACGGCAGGCGTAAAACTCACATTTGTAGCCAGTCTTTGGCTGCTGCAAAGAACCTCTGGAGCCAGAGTATGTCTGATTTAACCAATAGCATGAAAGCTTCCACGATGAGCGTGTCATCGGGCAAGTCAAAAGCAAAACACAACACATCAACAACAGAAAACACGACGGACAAATTAGGACTGAATAACCCGGCCTTTTGGTATAGCGGTGGTTTCATCGCGTTGTTCGTTGCTATTGCACTTTATGACGGCGAGCTGTTATCTACGATCGTTAACGCTGGCTTTGGCTGGGCAGTTCAGGTGTTTGGTCCATACTGGCAGTTACTGCTGCTTCTCACTTTTCTTATTGGTCTTGGCTTGGCTGCAGGGCGAACAGGCAAGGTGATGTTGGGCGGGATTGCAAAACCAGAAATGGATTCTTTCCGCTGGATGGCGATTATTTTCTGTACCTTATTGGCTGGTGGTGGCGTTTTCTGGGCCGCGGCTGAGCCTATCGCGCATTATGTTAGCCCACCTCCTTTGTACGGCGCGCAAGATAACCCGCAGCAAGGTGCGGTGAATGCGTTGTCGCAATCCTTTATGCACTGGGGCTTTCTAGCTTGGGCGATTGTAGGTAGCTTAACTTCCATCGTGGTGATGCACCTACATTACGACAAAGGTTTACCGCTAAAACCCCGTATTTTGCTTTACCCAGTCTTGGGCGAACGAGCACTTAAAGGCCAACTCGGTGCATTGATTGACGCGTGCTGCATTATCGCGGTAGCCGCAGGCACCATCGGGCCAATTGGGTTTCTAGGCTTGCAGGTTAGCTACGCGTTAAATGCGCTGTTTGATATTCCTGATGGCTTTACCACTCAGCTTATCATCATCTTGTTTGCGATTGCTCTTTACACCTTGTCAGCACTCAGTGGATTAAGCCGAGGCATGCAACTGCTTAGTCGTTACAATGTGATTCTGGCAATGGCATTGATGGTTTACATCCTGTTTTTTGGCCCTACGAATTTTATCTTTAACGGATACATTCAAGGTGTAGGGAGCATGCTGGATAACTTTATCCCAATGGCGACCTACCGTGGTGATGAAGGTTGGCTAAGCTGGTGGACAGTATTTTTCTGGGGCTGGTTCCTTGGTTATGGTCCGATGATGGCAATTTTTATTGCGCGTATTTCCCGTGGTCGAACTATCCGCCAAGTCATTTCCACCATCAGTATTGTGGCTCCGTTAACCACCTGTTTTTGGTTCACGATTGTGGGCGGCTCTGGCCTAGCGTTTGAAATTGCTGAACCGGGCAGTGTGAGTGCGGCGTTCGAAGGCTTTAACCTGCCAGGTGCTTTGCTTGCGGTGACTCAGCAACTACCAATGCCAATGCTGACTTCAATTCTATTTCTGATTTTAACCACGATCTTCATCGTCACGACGGGCGACTCAATGACCTACACAATCAGTGTCGTGATCAGTGGTGAAACGGAGCCGAATGCGATCATCCGTACCTTCTGGGGCGTAATGATGGGTGTGACGGCATTGATCCTAATTTCCCTTGGCTCTGGCGGCATCTCTGCACTGCAATCTTTCATTGTGATTACCGCGGTTCCGGTTTCGTTGATTCTGTTACCGTCACTTTGGAATGCGCCGCAAATCGCAATCAAAATGGCGAAAGAGCAAGGGCTATAACAATTATCTAATTCAAACAACGTGGAGCTTGTGCGGGTGTTTTCCTCCTGCATCCGCACAAACCCTAGTATTCTTACAATAACAAATAGGTGGTGAGCAAAATGGATGCACATCGTTCTACTTATACGGAAGCAACTATGCGCGATGCAGCGATTGTCATGGCAGCCGAAAGGCTTGGCGCAATGCACCAAAACCGAATCAGCTTTGTACGCAGTCTGATTCGTAATATGGCAAGCCAAAACTGGCAAGTAACCAAGCATGAGTGGCAGCTTTGTCCTCGTGGTTATGGTCATGTGATTTACAAATTGACCACGCCAGAGCACGTTTATCATTTGGTGGTATTCTGTGATGAAATTGCCGACGACGAGCGTAATGATCGCGTAATTGCTGAAAAGTGGGACGTCACATTTGCACTGGTTCAAGGCGATGTTGATGTTACTTTGTTGGAAAGATTGCGAGAAAATGTACCGCTACAAGAAGCGGGGCGTAATCCAAACAACGTACTTGTTCTTGCTCGCGCAAATAAAAGTGTGCGCGTGTTTGAGCACATTGTTAGCGCGCTTTCTCAAGGCGAGCAGCCTGAGCCGAAAGAATTAGCGGAAGTGGGTTATATCCTGCGTACCACAGCTGTTTATGGTAACGGAAAGTTTGGTATCGCCGACTTCAAACTGTTAGAGAATAACTCAGATTTCAGCCAGTCTTTTAGTGCGCAAATGTGTGCCGTATATATGTTGCGTGAATTCAGCCTAGATTGGGTGCACTATCTGGCACTTCAACAAGGTGGCGACAACGCGGTGGCTTTGCATCGTGGCTTGCAGCGCTACCTTGGTGTCGGTAATGCGACTGGCTTAGGCATGGCTCCATACTTGATTAATCACCCGTGTATTGTTGACCAATGGATGACCTCTCGCGAACGTGCGGTAGCGCGAGTCTTTGCGATGCCGTGTGAAGCGTCGTTCCATGCTCCTTTGCAAGGATTGCTGCAAAAAGCACAGCGTCATTTAGAGCAAGTCATCACCATTAATGAACATCAAGACAGGCTCAATCATCAAGCGATAGCAGACATCAAACAACTGCTATCGGAGCTAACAACGTTAATGGCATTACATCCGAACTGGGCGAGTTTGGTCGAGCATAAGAAAACAATGAGTGTGGAAGCCCAAGAAATCCTCACCTCTTGCTTGATCGAACTCTACCCATCTTTGGTGGACGAATTTGCCAGCCAAATGAATACGGATGAAACGTTATCTATTCCGGGCGGGAAAAAGATCCATGACTTACTTGAGGTGCTGCAAAGCAAATACCGCTGGGCGATTAATGCGGATTACTCACTAGCCGAGAACAACTACTGGTTCTGGTATCGCTCACAAGACAAAGAAGAGCCAAGGCTTGGTGTTCGTGGGGAAGAGGCAGGAGAAGAAAAAGAATTGCCGCTTGATATCGGCAGACAAGTGAATCGCTTGTACCACGCCTTGCTTGGTTGTGATGAAGAAATTTCCGTAGCAGAGTTTCTATTGCAAAAACCGGCTTATCGTTCGATCACACGTCGCGTATGGACGCTAGGCAACCGTGCGATGGGGGATATTCAAATGAATGTGCTGCGTAAAGATGCGTTACCAATGCACTTACTGCGCTGTAAATTGGCGATCTTTGGCGCGACTAAGTTTGATCCGCGCTCGGATCGTTGGGTTCGAGTAACTTTCTTCCAAGGTGCGCCGTTGTTAGATGAAATTCACGATCCTAAACTGGCAGACACATGGATTTTCCCTAGCATGCCGCCACGTGACGAAATTGCGCAAAGTGATAATCAAAAAATCAGTGGAGGATTTGCATTATGATCGTCTCTCACAACGAATTGGTGGCCGCGGTTAATAAGGCATTTCTTGGCATGCGCCGTCACTGTGGTGAGGCGGATGTCATTGCGAACATGGTGGCGGACTTGCAAATGGTTGGCTTACATGGAGTTCGTCATTTTAATAACGCCAGTCTGTTTCTTGGGTTAGATTCAGACTGCGCCGTATCGGTGACCAACAGTACGCCGTCAAACATAGAGGTAGAACTGCACAACGGGAGTGTAGCGTGTCATTTACCCGCTGTGTTGGATTTCGCACTTGAGAAAATGATTAACCGTAAGTCGATTACTATCACGTTGACGCAGTGCCATAACCGTTGGCTAGGTTTTAGTGAGTTGTTGAAGCTCTCTGCAAAAGGCATTGCGTGCCGTGCACAATGGGTCAATGGCTCTAGTCCCAAGCGAACGCTTTATGTGTTAAACCGTGGACGAATCGCGCCAGAAGTCTTTTTCTCGGATCAGTTTGATGGGCATGATACGGATTTGCATAGTATGGTTATCGAGCTCTCCGTGAACGATTTCGATATCGAGAAAAGTGCACAAGGGTATACCATTCACATTGAAGGTGATGAGTTAAGCCGCACGCAACAAGCTTCTTGGCAAAATGGTATCTTTGTCGAAGACCAAGAATGGGAAACACTGAAACAAACCGCAACCGCGTTGCTGGTGGAGAACAGTGAGCGTTCTATGCTCGGTGCTGGCGGTGTGGTTTAAGCGATGAAAGGCGATGATTCCAAGTAGAAGTGATGAAGGCTGCTCTTTAGCGGCCTTTTTTGTGCGCGAAGTTTGGTCACTTCTGAAGTTCAAAGACTATGATTACCGTTATCCGCAAGATGGAGCAACACAGGTAAGAAAAATGGATCTGCAAGAGAATAAAAGAAATGCCATTGCGTTTTACGAAACCGCCTATCGAGGTAATCCAAGAAAAGCGGTTGAAGACTATGTTGGCGATGAGTACATTCAGCACAATCCATTAGTTGGAAATGGCCCCGAGGCTTTTATCGAGTATTTTGAGCGGATGCAAAATGAGTATCCCAATAAAGACATTACGTTTGTGCGAGCCATTGCTGAAGGGAACTTGGTGGCACTACACACTCACCAAACATGGCCTAATGATATTGAATACGTGACAATGGATTTCTTTCGTTTTGATCACAATGGGAAGATCGTCGAACATTGGGACGCTCTGCAAGAGATTCCTAAAGAAACATTGAATGGTCACACCATGTATTAACGAGTCGTTGACGAGTCTCCCATGCCGTTTATTCAAACGGTATGGGAGGTTAAATGATTTGTGGCACTTTAAGTATTAATCATCAAAGCGCTTTTTCGATTCTCACCGCGACGTCTTCAGATACCCAGCCTTTCCACAAGTCAGGGTAGGTATTAAAGAAGTAAAACATCGCTTCTTCACCGTCCGCGTAGTTATCTTCCATCCATGCCAGCATTTCACTCATTTGCTCGTTGGTAAATCCGCGTTTCTGCAAGTACGCGAATGCTTGGGGTTCTTTGCTCGCAAACGCCTCAGTTGTTACTGTGCGAACTGGAGAAGGTGGGTACATTGTTACTTTTGGTGAAGCGCAATCAGGCTGAGTGGTACAGTTGCGATACTCTTCTAAATCTGTTCCGCTACCAAAATCCACTTTGACCATATCATACTTGCCCAATACGGGGGTCGGTGACCAGTAGTAACCAAACCAAGGCATTTTGCGATCATAGGCTTTAGCGATGGTGCCAGCTAGTGCTGCGCCAGAGCCTGGGTCAACCATCTCAAAGCCGTGCTCACTTAACCCTAATGCATTAAACAAGTGACCGGAGGTGATTTGGCATGTCCAACCAGCAGGGCAGCTATAGAACGCGAACTTGTCATCATCCTCTGGGTGTTCAAATAGTTTGGCGTGCTTGATGACGCCTTCTATCGTCGCGAGTTCTGGATACTGTTTTACCAGATAGGCGGGAACCCAAAACCCTTCTTCACCACCATTGACAAGCGATTCACTAGCGATGCGCAAGCGTTTATCTGCAATCCCTTTATCAAGTGCTTCTTTAATGCCGTTTGTCCATAACTCTGGCGCAACGTCAGGTTGCCCCTTTTCAATCATAGAGGTGCCTGTAGGAACGCTATCACCAGGGATCAATTCCGCATCGCACTGGTAGCCTTCATTTAAGACAAATTGGTCGATGTGCGCCATTAAGCTGGCCGAATTCCAATTCATGTCTGCGATGGTTATTTTTCCGCATTCGTCCGCATTTGCATGAGTAGATAATGCTGATAGCAGCAGAACAGAGAGCATTGAAGGTGTCGTCTTCATGTGACTGAATTTCCTTGTCGTTGTCATTTACTTCAGTATATACATCGGTTTATAAAGATTCAGTGAACAAGTTTTTTTCAGTGACGTTAAGCATAAAAACGGCGATTTATGAAGCGTTTGGTGAGAAGGGTTTAAAGGGTGTTAATACAGCAAGAACACTCCTTCGTAGCCGCCAATCTCAATATGAGAAACATAGTCGCCGATGTTACCGTCTTGATCTACAGGTCGCATAGGCTCTGGAAGCACGATTGTCATCTTCGGTGAGGTGAAATAATCGATATTCTTGCCCAAGAAATCAGTTCGATACAGAACTCGGCCTTTGGTGAATTCTCGGGCTAACACCATCTCTGTAGGGCCATGCATCACTACCGTATCGTCTGAGTGATACGCAAAGTACGTATGGGTTGGTAACAAATCGATAGCGCCTTTAGGCAAGTCAGGATGAGCCACTTTGCTCATAGAAGCATCTCCAATCACCGTGTAATCGGCGGAATAGGGCGTGCTGGTGGACATCATTAGCGGAGTCGCCTGATACCCCTCTGGTATTTGATTGGCAGGCTCTCCCAAATCAACGGCAAGCAAGGCGCTAGGTTGATAAGCAATATTCTTTGGTACGCCTGCCTTCCAGAAGTTGTCACTTGTTGTGTTATTACTTCCATATAAGTAGCCATTGTTCCACTGATTAAAGTAAATGCGCTCAGGGTGATAGTTTAAGTAGAACACCGCTAGTGCAGAGTATTGGTCCTGTTTCCAATTGTTTTCTGTGTTACCAAAGTATTGAACGCGACCATAACGCGTGGTCGCTTGATAAATCACTTTCTGGCCAGCTTTGGCGAGTGCAGAGTTATCCCAAAATTTAGCCAAGCCAGCATAGCCACTAAAGCCGGTAGCAGGGAAAAGGTAGTGCTCGCGCAAGTACAAGGAGCCAGCGTTAACCAAGTGGTTTTGCCCATTACGACCGAATAAGTTTGCCGTACCTATGTTGAGGCCAATTAACGCATCTTCATCCAGCGTTGCCAGTTTATTCAAGAACGCCGAGAATTGCGCTTTGTAAGCATCGTCAGCAGCTTGGCTACCCGCCACCAAACCAAGTTCATCCACTGTGCCTCCGGAATATATGTAGAACTGATTTGCACCGAGTAACTTATTCGTATCGTCGTTGTACGCACCATTTAAACCTTGTTTCGCCCATTCAGCTTGGTAATAGTGGCGCATTGTATTGGTAAAAACGGGATTACCGAGATTGGTCAATGCCCAAGAAGAGGTTTGATTCCACATACGACCAAATGGAATAACCCGTGACTCCCAACGAAATCGGGCCGTTGCATTCTTATTCGAACGGTTTTTGTATTCATTCCAAGAAAGATAATTGTCTTGGTTTCGATCTGCAGATTTGTCGAAGCCACGAATTTTACGCCAGCGTTGAATGGTTTGACCTTCCGGTGTCTCCGTTGGTGCTCCTGAGATATTGACGGCAGGGAAGCTATTTTTGAGTTGAATGTTTTCGAGACGTGGGCGGTTTTCTATGTTGCCGTCATGCCAAGTAATTTTCGCAACGTAAAGGCGGCCGCCGTCGCGTAAAAAGGTGGAGCCAAAGTACTGACCGCCACCATAAGTTTTTCCGCTACCATCATGCGTTGTAGCGCGAACCCAATCCGAAGGAACAGACCAGCTTACTGTTTGGTTTTTAGTCATGTTCTCAGTTTTGTCTTTTTTAATCGCGAAGCTTTTCCATTCAGTTACCCGACCAAACGAGTCGATAGCAGAAGGGTATTCAATCGTGAAGCTGCCGCCTTGAGCAAACTGAGAGAACGTAAATGCTAAGCGGTCGAACTTCTCTGAGTGATAAACATAGAGCGCGCCACCATCATTCGCCTGACCAAATACGTCAGCATCCCATGGTGGCTGTTGATATAGCCAAAAACCGGCGTGGTCAGCACTGGCGGTATAACCAACGATCATCGGTTTTCGATTGAGTAAGGTATTTTCACCATGGCTAGAGTCTACCTCTGCGATGATGGTGTTTTCAGAAAAGTGGAGAAAGAAATCTTCGTAGTCAATTCCACTCAGTTCTGCTTGGTTACGTATATCGTTTTCCAGCCAACCTGAGTTAAGTTCCAGCTTTTGGTTGTACATGTAACCAAGCGCTTTTACACGCTCGTTATCACTCTTATTTTCGTAAGCTCCAAACACGATATCGGCATTATCCAACTCCCATTCAAGTGCAGCGGCAGCAGAGATAGGCTTATCTTGAAGATCAATACCCTGTTCATGCAATCCAGGTAACACGATTGCTGTTCTACTCCAAACGCTGGGTATAGAAAGTAAGCTCAGAGAAGCAAGTGCAATGAGAGAAAAACAATGCGACTTCAACATGGGGTTATCTCACTCATACTTAGATGACTCGAATTAAGGGCCAGAATACAAAGAGAAATTATAGTCCATTCACAAAGTCCTAATCAGGAACCCGCCGATAGAAGGCTTTACCGGAAATCGAGGGGGGAAGCCCGGCAAAAATGAGAAGGTCTGCGTCGGGTGTAGTACGTTCAAAGACTCAAAATTCCGTCTACACAAGCACAAAATTAACCAGAATTTTAACCTTGTTTCGATTGCCATCATATTGTTGGATTTTCATCAACAATTTCAGTTAAAACCAACTGATTAAACCAGTCATATTCTCTGTTGTATTGATTGCTTATCATACAAAAATTTAACAAAATTAATTTTTATACATTTTTATTGCATAAAAAATCCTTTTGAGTAATATAAATGCCAAGTGACAATTAATGCGGTATGTCAGCATGACTATTCAGGTAAGCGGAATCAATAAATCCTACGGTGAGACACAAGTGCTTCACGATGTCAGCTTTAAGTGTGAAAGCGGCGAAACACTGGTGTTACTCGGTCCGAGTGGTGCAGGGAAGAGCTCTCTACTACGAGTTCTTAACCTTCTTGAAGGGGCGGATAACGGCAAGCTAAACATCGCAAATGATGCTTTTGATTTCTCTACTGAAATCAAAGAGAAACAAGGTTTAGCACTTCGTCGTAAAGTAGGCATGGTGTTCCAACAGTACAACTTATGGCCGCACATGACAGTGATGGAGAACCTGATTGAGGCTCCGGTAAAAGTATCTGGCATGGATAAAGAAGAAGCGAAGAACCAAGCAATGCAAATTCTCGCAACGCTGCATTTGGCAGACAAAGCGGATGCATGGCCGATGCAACTTTCTGGTGGTCAGCAACAACGTGTGGCGATTGCTCGTGCATTGATGATGAAACCGGAAGTCTTGCTTTTTGATGAACCGACCGCTGCGCTTGATCCGGAAATTACTAACCAAGTCGTTAAGATTATTAAAGATTTAAGCGAAACCGGAATTACACAAGTAGTTGTGACGCACGAAGTGGATTTCGCCAAGAAAATCGCTAGTCACGTACTGTATTTAGAAAAAGGACACATCGTTGAGCACGGCACAAATGATTCGTTTTCTAACCCGCAAACCGCCCAGTTTGCTGACTACTTAAATCACTAAATCACGTTTTTAAAGTTCAGTCTATTTAACAGATAAGCTCGGCTGTCATTGCGAGTGTCAGCCCACTAAGTACACACGGAGTATTGCAATGAAAAAGATTCTACTAGCTTCACTAATCGGCCTTTCTTCTGCAACTATGGCGGCAAACGCAGCAGCACAAGAAGAGATCAAATTCGCGATGGAAGCGACGTACGCACCATTCGAATACATGGATGAAAACAACCAAATCCAAGGTTTTGATGTGGATCTGGCGAATGCACTATGTAAAGAAATCGAAGCAAAATGCACCTTCCACAACCAATCTTTTGACAGCCTGATCCCAGCATTAAAATTCAAGCGCTACGATGCGGCAATCTCTGCAATGGACATTACTGAGGCGCGTTTGGAGCAAGTGAATTTCACGAATGCATACTATGACAACTCAGCAGCGTTTGTTTCTATCAAAGAAAAAGTGGCTGATCAAAAAGCACTAGAAGGTAAGCGTGTTGGTGTTCAAAACGGTTCAACACACCAAAGCTACCTGATTGAGCAAATGCCGGGCGTAACCGCGGTTCCTTACTCAAGCTACCAAGACGCGTTCATCGATATGAAAAATGGCCGTATTGATTCTGTATTCGGTGACACAGCAGTCGTAGCAGAATGGTTCAAGAAAGAAGACAACCTAGCTTACGTGGGTGAGCACGTAACTAACCCTAAATACTTCGGTAACGGTTTCGGTATCGCAGTAAATAAAGGTAACGACGAGCTAGTGAACAAGCTGAACACAGCACTGAAAACAGTGAAAGCAAACGGCGAATATGACGTAATCTACAACAAATACTTCGGTAAGTAATATGGCACTAACGGGTTACTCTTTATCGCTTGTTCAAGCTAGTTGGATGACTGTCCAGCTAGCCTTCACAAGCCTCTTAGTCGGTTTGATTCTGGCAGTGGTATTCGCCAGTGGTGAAATGTCTCGCCGCGTTTTCGTTAAATGGCCAATGACGGCGTTTGTGACGATTGTACGCGGTTTGCCAGAAATCCTTGTCGTGTTGTTTATCTATTTTGGTTCGACGCAGGTTCTGTTTTTAATCACCGGCGACTTTATTGAAGTTAGCCCGTTCTTGTCTGGCGTGGTGGCGTTGTCATTGATCTTCGCTTCCTATGCTTCTCAAACTCTACGTGGCGCATTGAAAGCCGTTGGAAGAGGGCAGAGAGAAGCAGCAAGTGCACTCGGCATCAGTCAAGCACACGCTTTTGTTCGCATTGTTTTGCCACAAGCAGTAAGACACGCACTACCAGGTTTAACTAACCAATGGTTGGTTTTGCTGAAAGATACCGCACTTGTATCACTGATTGGCGTAACGGATTTGTTGAAGCAAGCGCAGCTAACATCTGCAGCGACGCATGAAGCGTTTACATGGTACGCAACTGCTGCGGCGATTTACTTAGGCATTACTTTGATTACGCAACGTGCTGTAAAACTGATTGATAAGAAGTTCTCAATTCAAGGCATGAGTATGGGACAGGAGGCAACCGCATGAACGAACAACACGTTTGGCAAATGCTGGATGGCTTAGGCACTAGCCTTCAATTGACCGCTGCTTCTTTGGTGGTGGGCTGTCTCTTAGCTCTGATGATGACGCTGACTCTGATCCTACGTACTCCGGGTTTGCATTGGGTAAGCCGTGGCATCATTACCTTGTTCACTGGTACGCCTTTGTTGGTACAGATCTTCTTGGTGTACTACGGTCCGGGTCAGTTTGATGCTGTAAGAGAAAGCGTATTCTGGACATGGTTAAGCCAACCTTGGTTCTGTGCGATGTTGGCGTTAGCGTTGAATACCGCGGCGTACAGTACTCAGTTGTTCAAAGGGGCGTTTAACGCGATTCCTTCCGGTCAATGGCAAGCGTGTCGTGCATTAGGCATGAACAAAACTGCCACACTGAAAGTGCTGTTGCCATACGCTATTCGTCGTGCTGTTCCGGCATACTCGAATGAAGTGATTTTGGTCTTCAAAGGTACGTCACTAGCAAGCACGATTACGATCATGGATCTGATGGGTTACGCGCAGCGCATTAATGCACAAACTTACGATACGTTGACGGTATTTGGTATTGCGGGCGCATTTTATTTAACGGTAAATGGTGTGCTAACTCTCATTTTCCGTCAGGTAGAGAAGAAAGCATTGGCGTTCGAAGCCGCATAAACCTTCAATCAACACTCAATTTAGTTCCACAGTGCCTCTGCAAATGACTCTCTTGCAGGGGCATTTTTTATATTCGTCATGGCAAATTTCTCAAGTTCCACCAAACTTAATTCAACGTAATTGCATTGGTGGCACCATGGAAAGAAGACACTTTTTAGCGCTGTGGACATTGTTGTTCGCACCCTCTTTAAAAGCGAAAACACCAATGCGGCCGACGCCTGCACAAACAGAAGGGCCATTTTATCCAGTAGTGGACATTCCTCTTCGTCAAAACTTGATTCTGCAATCGGAGGGCTTGGTCGGTGAGCCTATCGTGCTGCAAGGCAAAGTCGTAGATATATCGGGAAACCCAGTTTCAGGCATCAAAGTAGAAATCTGGCAATGCGATGGGCAGGGGATTTACGATCATCCTAAGCAGCCAAATAATGATAAGTTTGATGCCCACTTTGCAGGCTTTGGCGCGGCAGAAACCCAATCGGATGGTCGTTACTTGTTTCAGACTTTGTACCCCGTGCCTTATGCCTCTCGTCCGCCGCACATTCACGTTAAGTTGTGGCGGGGTAACAAAGAGCTTCTGACCACTCAGTTGTACTTAAGAGGCAATACTGGTGATGAATGGTGGGGTGGCAAAGCCCGTGATTATCTACAGTTTGAGACTATACGAATCGACGGGCGATTAACGGGCGAATTTAACTTTGTGATTGGTTAGCGAATCCAGTTAAGCCATTAACTCAACCAATTGCGCCAAGCATTCTTTATCCAGTATCGGATGAGGCTCGACACCCGTGACCAACACGATATCCACGGAAGGCAGCGATGGCATATCGTCTAAGATCTTAAGATCCTCGCTAACGCTAATACTGCCCATCGCACCGATAGCCATGCTTGAACGTACAATCGCTCGTTGTGCAGAGGCCGTATTGCAACACGCCAGTAGTTGATAAGGAGTGCCACGTTTGGTTAATCCGTCTACCGCTGCCGCGTGGTATTTACAGTCGGTTTGGAATAGGGCGAGAGGGAGAGGTTGGGCTTGCTCGATGTCAAAATCAGGATGAGCAATCCACACGCCTTTGTCGCTTGCTAGCCAGTAACCTTCCTCACTGTCCGGTGCTCTTGTCACAATAGCGGCGTCTAGCTTTCCTTCATCAAGTTTTTCTCTCAAGGTGATGCTCGGCTCACTAAAGACTTGAATCGAACATGTGGGCTCAGATTGCTGTAATACGCGGATGACTTTAGGCAAGATATTGTCATTGTAATCCTCAGGGCAACCTAAGCGAAGAGGGCGCTTGTTTTCATAACGTTTCACCTGTTTCAGCGCTTGATTGTGCAAGCTGACCAATTGCTCGGCGTGAGAGCGTAGTGCTAATCCTGCTTCACTCAATACTAGGTTGCGACCTTCTTTTTCAAACAAACTGACACTGAGTTCGTCTTCCAGTTTACGCATTTGTGCACTGAACGCTGATTGGGTGCGATTGATCTGCTTGGCTGCACGAGTGAAACTGCCCGTTTCTACAAAAGCCAGAAAGCTGCGTAACGCATCGATATCCATATCTAAAACTCATCCATCGTTTTTGTTGAAGTGTTCCATCAAAACTATCCGTTAGTCCCCTTAAATACAATCAGATATTGTGAATGGGTAATCAAAACACGAACCGCATGGAGGCGTCATGAAACTGTTTATTGCTAATCAAAACTACTCAAGCTGGTCACTTCGCGCATGGCTGATCTTTTCTCAATTCAAACTGGATGTGAAAGTCACCAAGCTCAAATTATTCACGGAAGATTTTTATAAGACCTTGGAAGGTATTACATCAACGGCGAAAGTACCTACCTTGGTGGATGGTGACGCAACCGTGTGGGATTCATTAGCGATTTTGGAATACGTTAACGAGCAATACTTACAAGGCAAAGCATGGCCAAGCAACTCCGCAGAACGAGCTAAAGCACGCGCCATTGCGTCAGAAATGCACTCGGGTTTCTTTGATTTAAGAAACGAACTCCCAATGAATATCCGCGCGCGCAGAAAAGTCGATTTAACGGAGGGGGCGTGTAAGGATATTGCGCGTATTGATGCCATTTGGGCTGAGCAAGCCAAGCTGTATCCCAACGGCTGGTTATTTGGAGAATGGTCGATTGCAGATGCTATGTATGCACCTGTGGCATTGCGTTTCCAAACTTATGGCATCGAGCTATCGGAAGGTGCCAAAGCTTACCAACAGAAGGTGCTAGCAAGTGAATCTTTACAGCAATGGTTGGAAGAGGCGAGCCAAGAAACGGATATCGTAGAAGAAGATGAAGCAGGGGAAGAAGTATAAGCGCATCTTGCGATCGCCTGTAGCAAGGGAAAGCATGACAAAGCACGCTTTCCTCTTCTAGGATAGTTGTAGTTTCCGGCGCGTTTAAGCTAGGTGTTCAACAATCGCTCTGCCTACGCCGTGTGCGCTCGTTGGGTTTTGACCTGTGATGACACGATCATCCACAATTACAAACTCTTGCCATGGTTGCACTTTAGAGTAGCGCGCTGCGCTGCGTGCAAGAGATTCTTCCAATAGGAATGGGATATCGTTGATGGTGCCGAAGTCGATCTCTTCTTCACGAGTGAAGCCTGTTACTGATTTAGACGAAAGTAGCTTTTCGCCATTGCTAAGCGTGATAGGTAGAAGAGCGCCCGGACCATGACAAACTGCTGCCACAATACCGCCATCTTCATAGTGTTTTGCAGAAATCTTGGCAAAATCTTCGTTGCTCGCTAGGTCTGAAAGAAGACCAAAGCCACCCGGATAGAAGATCGCATCGTAGTTGTCACCGTTGATTTGTGATACTGGAATCGTGTTGTTGATGCGGTTCTGGAAATCATCATCCGCTAAGATTTTCTCGTTGACTGCGTCGCCTTCGATGTCGGTTCCGTACAGTGGTGCTTGCCCGCCTTTGATAGAGGCAATGTCGTAATCGAAGCCTGCACCTAGTAGCTCGCTAAGCGCATGAGTGAGCTCTGGCGCGTAAGTTCCGTTTGCTTGGTCAGTTTCACCAAGGGTCGCATGGTTCGTCACAATGATGAGTACTTTTTTCATGATGGTTTCCTTTTTGGCTTACGTATATTTGTTGAACACCTTCATACTAATTGCTAAACAAATAAGTGATAATATGATTAATTGGCAAAACATTATTGCTATATAGCAAAGGTAAGTATGGACAGTTTTGAAGGCATCAATGAGTTTGTTACGGTTGCTGAGAGCTTAGGGTTTTCTGCAGCGGCAAAACAGTTAGGTTGCAGTACCAGTCACGTCAGTCGCCAAGTCACAAGACTAGAAGAGCGATTAGGTGTCGCTTTGTTAGCACGTTCGACAAGAATGGTGAGTCTAACGGAAGCGGGGCAAGCGTATTATCAACAGTGTAAAGAGTTGGTGATTGGGCTTCAGCAAGCCAATGAGCAACTCACCACGCAGCAAACTCAATTGAGTGGTACGTTACGTGTGAGTGCCGCTGGTGCGTTTTCTGAGAACCATGTAGCGCCTGCCTTGATGGCGTTTGCCAAGCAACATCCTAATCTCACGGTTGAAATTAACTTCAACACCAGCATGGTCAACTTTATTGAAGATGGTTTCGATTTTGCCATTCGTTACGGCAGGTTGAGTGATTCAGGCTTGGTTGCGAGAAAGCTGGTGGATCGTCCCATGGCAGCGGCAGCCAGTCAGCGTTATCTCGATGAACATGGTTTGCCAACGCACCCAGAGCAACTCAAGCGTCATAGCTGCATTATTGCCAATAAGGACGTTTGGTTGTTTGAAAAAGACGGCAAGCCTTTAGATGGCGTAAAAGTGCAGGGCAGATGGAAGAGCAATAACGCACACACGGTCTTGCAAGCCTGTGCAGAAGGATTAGGTGTGGCGTACTTACCGAAGAGTAGTTTCAACGATGCTATTTCGTCTGGTCGTTTGGTGCCAATACTAGAGCCCTATTGGGGAAGTGGCAACAGCAGCTGGATTGTTTATCAGAATCGTCACTTTCTACCACTACGAGCGCGATTGGCTATCGACTTCTTGCTTGATCATTTTGCCGATTGGCAGGAGTAATGAGGCTCTGCCAATCGGTTTGTTTATCCATTTGTTAGATCGTCAACATACTAACGTATCTACATGTTTTGATAGCTCGGTCCACCGCCGCCTTCTGGTGCTTTCCATGTGATGTTTTGTGAAGGATCTTTGATGTCACAGGTTTTGCAATGCACACAGTTGGCGGCATTTATCTGAAACTTCAACTTATTGTTCACTTCCACCACTTCGTAAACCCCAGCGGGGCAATAGCGCTGACTTGGTTCGTCATACATACCTAAATTCACATCAATTGGAATGTGAGGGTAAGTCAGAACCAGGTGACAAGGTTGATTCTCTTCGTGCTGTGTTCCCGACAAAAATACCGACGAAGGCTTATCAAAACTGATTTCACCATCTGGTTTTGGGTATGCAATTGGGTGGCACTCTTGTTTAGGCTTTAACTGCTCATGATCGTGCGAATAGTCCTTGATAGACCAAGGTAACGGCTTCTTAACCAGTGGTTGCCACAGGTTGTGTTCAAAAGTCGAAAGAGCACCGCCAAGTATGCTGCCAAACTTATGAATGTTCGCGCCAAAGTTACGCGTTTCGGCGAGTTCGTCATACAACCATGATGATTCAAACAACGACTGGTAGTCTGGCTCAGAAGCTCCAGTTTGTCGGGCCGTATGTACCGCTTCTGCTGCAATGATTCCGGACTTCATTGCTGTGTGGCTGCCTTTAATTTTTGCGACGTTCAAAGTCCCCGCATCACAACCAATCAATAAACCGCCAGGGAATTGCTGTCTCGGCAGAGAGGAAAGCCCACCTTTCGCAATGGCTCTTGCGCCGTAAGCGATGCGCTGAGCACCTTTCAAATGTGGTTCAATAGCAGGATGGTGCTTAAAGCGTTGAAATTCGTCAAACGGACTCAAGTAAGGATTGCTGTAATTCAAGTCGACAATAAGCCCGACGGCGATTTGGTTGTTCTCCATGTGATAGAGAAAACCGCCGCCTGTGGTATTTGTTTCACTCAAGGGCCAGCCAGCGGAGTGGATAACACTGCCAGATACATCCTTACTGTCAGTGGGTAACTCCCATATCTCTTTTAGGCCAAGCGCGTAGTGCTGTGGTTGCTTTCCTGCGTCTAGGTCGAACCTTTGAATAAGTTCTTTACCCAGATGTCCGCGACAACCTTCAGCAAAAAGGGTGTATTTTGCCCTTAGCTCGATACCTGGTTCAAAGTTAGGTTTGGCCTGGCCGTTCTTATCTAGTCCCATATCGCTCGTGTTAATGCCTGTCACGGCGCCAGTCTGATCATAATTGATGCTTGCAGCGGCAAAGCCCGGAAAAACTTCCACCCCAAGATTTTCTGCTTGGTTAGCGAGCCAACGGCAAAGGTTGGCAAGGCTAATTACGTAATTATTCTCGCCATTTATCATTGGACGCGGTGTAAGGAAGTGGGGAACGCGAATATGGTTTTGTTCAGTAGTAAGATAAAGGAAATCATCTCGTTGAACTGAGGCTGCTAGCGGGGCGTCCATTTCTTTCCAATTGGGGAAAAGCTCATCTAAGGCACTAGTTTCAAAAACAGCGCCAGATAAAATATGTGCGCCCACTTCTGAGCCTTTTTCTACAACGCAAATTGAAAGTGCGTCACCTTCACTGTCTTGGCTGAGTTGAGCTAGCCGACAAGCGGCGCTTAAGCCTGCAGGTCCGGCCCCCACGATCACGACATCAAACTCCATGCATTCTCGTTCCATCTTTATGCTTCCTTTCTATTATCGTCATCTGCGTGACAGGTTTTGGTTTCTATACAGAAAACTATAGCTCAGTTGACGTTAACGTGAAGTGGACTAAGCTCAAGTAATGGATCTGACGTGTTATATGAGGCATGACCATGGAAGACCGACCATTAGCAACACTTGTGCTCGCAGAGCATGACAACCAATCGTTGGCTGTAGGGACGCTGTGTGCAATTAAAGCGGCATTTGAGATTAAGGATGATGATAAATCGCTTCCTGTTTCTGTGTTGCTTATTGGTTATCAGTGCCAATCAGTTTTGGATGAGTTGAATTGCGTTCAGGGTGTTGCAGAAATTATCTGGGTTGATGCGAAGGGATATGAACATGGCTTAGCGGAAAATATCGCACCTTTGATCTCACAAGTAGCCAAAAACTACTCACACATTCTTTCTCCTGCCAGTACATTTGGTAAGAATGTGATGCCTCGTGTGGCGGCGTTGCTTAATGTTGGTCAACTTTCTGACGTGATGACAATCGAGTCTATCGATACGGTGATTCGTCCAATTTATGCTGGAAATGCATTGGCGAGAGTCACGTCGAATGATCTCTATAAAGTGATGACCATAAGAAGTACGGCTTTTGATGCCGCAGAGCTATCTGACACGCCAGTTGTCCCTAAGCTTACTCAAGTCGACACGGTGATTATCAATAAACTTAGTGAGTTTGTTTCGCAACAAACGCCAGAAAGTGAGCGACCAGAATTGCCAGCGGCTAGAGTAGTGGTGTCGGGGGGGCGTGCATTCGGGAGTAAAGAGAAGTTTGTTTTAGTAGAACAATTGGCGGACAAGCTAGGTGGAGCGGTAGGGGCGTCACGAGCGGCGGTCGATGCGGGCTATGTGTCTAATGACCATCAAGTCGGGCAAACCGGCAAAATTGTTGCACCGGAGTTATACATTGCCGTCGGAATTTCTGGAGCGATCCAGCATTTGGCGGGAATGAAAGATTCCAAGGTGATTGTTGCAATTAATAGCGATCCTGATGCGCCTATTTTTGACATTGCAGATTATGGATTGGTCGGCGATTTGTTTGTGGTAATGCCTGAGCTGTTAGAGAAGCTGTAGATATAGTCTTGTTCCCTAAAACAAAAGGCTTCCAAATTGGAAGCCTTTATCATTTGATTTTAATAAGTTACTTTTCGCTCGGACGTTGCAGGTGCTCTGCAAGTACTTTCGTAAACCTTGCAGCTTCACCACCAGTACAAGCGCGATGATCAAACGTTACGGATAGCGGCATTGCTTTCACCGAAATTGCTTGACCATTTCTTATCACAACTCGGTCGAGTATTCGGCCCGCGCCGACAATAGCGACTTGTGGCGGTGTGACGACAGGTGTTGCGTAAATACCGGCAATCGCGCCGAAGTTGGAAAGCGTAATCGTCGCGTGCTGCAATTGCTCACGACCGATTTTTCTCTCTCTGATCCCTTCAACGGTTTGATCGAGCCAACGACGAACATCTTGTGGCTCGTATTCATCTGCGTGGCGCAAGACTGGTACGTACAATCCATGACGGCTATCTACTGCAATTCCTACATTGACCGTTGTGTGTACACAGCGTGTCATGGTTTCGGCATCAAACCAAGCGTTTAAAGCAGGCTCTTCTTGACACGCATGAACAATCGCTTGAACAAGGCGGATACTGATATCTTCGTTTGGCAGCCAATCTTCCAACAACGCTTCTTCCGTAATAGTTACGGCAGCAACATGTTCGTGCGATTCGGTCATAGACGATACCATGGTACGTCGAGCACCTTTCAAAACTTCGGTGCCTGGACGCTGTTTTCCGGCTTCGTCGTAAATATCGGCATCAACGATAAGTCCGTTCGGGCCACTACCTGACACGAGGTTAAGATCTACCCCAAGTTTTTGTGCCAACAAGCGAGCCGAAGGCAGGGCGGTAACGAGGTTACTTTCTGTCGTGTTGTGGTTGCCACCAATCCAGAAATCATCAACGTTAACATGATGCGCTTGGTGAGAAACGCTACCGACGACGGTTGCGGCGTCAGCAGTGGCTTTTTTCTCTGCCGTTACTTCTCTCCCGGCACCTGTTTCATCAATCTCTAGCAGTAATGCACCAATATTGACGATTTCACCTTCCTCACCATGACGGCTGACCACACGGCCAGAGTAGGGGGCAGGGACGTCGACCGTCGCTTTTGCTGTCTCGACAGTTAAGATCACTTGATCTAATTTAACCATGTCACCGACATTAACGTGCCATTTTACAATTTCTGATTCAGCGAGGCCTTCGCCGAGATCGGGTAAGTTAAACGTCTTCATTTCCAATCCTCCACGAGTTCGCGCGCTGCGGTCACAATGTCTTCTTTCTGAACCATGAAATAATCTTCGTTACGGTAATAAGGCATAATGGTGTCCATTCCAGTTACTCGTTTAGGTGGGGCTTTAAGTAAGCACATGGCGTGTTCAGCGGTTCGAGCTAATAGCTCAGATCCCACACCACAAGTTTTACTCGCTTCATGAACAACGAGTAAACGTCCAGTTTTTTCTAGTGAGCTGAAAATCGTCGCGGTATCAATTGGCTTAATACTCGCCAAATCAATCACCTCGACTTCAATTCCCTGACTAGACAAGGTTTGCGCGGCCTGAAGTGACTCTACGACGCATGCGCCCCAAGTAACGAGCGTGATATCTCGCCCCTTGCGTAAGGTGAAGCAGGTGTCGAGTGGGAGTGCTTCGCCGTTATCAACGACTTCAGATTTAACGGTGCGATATATGCGCTTCGGTTCGAAGAACATGACGGGATCATTGCTTCTAATTGCAGCGAGAAGTAAGCCGTATGCGCGTTGTGGAGAAGAAGGAATCACCACTTTAAATCCAGCAGTGTGAGCAAATAACGCTTCCACGCTTTCTGAGTGGTGTTCCGGAGCGTGGATACCGCCGCCAAATGGCGCACGGAAAACCGCGGGACAAGTGAGCCGACCGCGAGTTCTGTTACGCATTCGAGCCGCGTGGCACATTAAGTGCTCCATCGCAGGAAAAACGAAACCTTGAAACTGAAATTCGGCGACAGGTCGTAATCCTTGCGTTGCCATACCGACCGCAACCCCGCCGATTAAGGCTTCAGCGAGTGGCGTATCGATGACTCGTTTAAGACCAAACTCTTGCTTGAGTCCAACAGTGGCACGAAATACACCACCATTATCGCCCACGTCTTCACCTAATACGACAACATTGGGGTCTTGTTGCATTTCGTGGTGCAGGGCAAGGTTTACTGCTTCAACCAACGTTAGCTCAGCCATGTCTGCCTCCCTGCATTCTCATTGCCTTGTTGATGAGTTCATCTCTTTGTGCATGAAGCTCTTGAGGTAGCGATTCATACAAATAATCGAAACCGGTTTCTGGTGCTTGTGGCGGTAAGCTCAGATAGCGTTCAACAGCTAACTCTACTTGCTCTTTACAGTAATCTAGCCATTGCTGTTCTTGTTCGTCGCTCCAAGCGCCTTGATTAAGGAGATACGTTTTAAGACGTGCGATAGGTTCGTATTGCCATGCAGTTTGAACATCATCTTCTTTACGATAACGAGTCGCATCATCGGCCGTAGTGTGGTCACTCAGTCGGTAACTCACCGCTTCGATGAGTGTTGCGCCTTTCCCTTTTCTTGCTCTCTCAAGGGCGGTTTTAGTTGCATCATAAACGGCGACGACATCGTTACCATCGACAGTAATACCCGGTATACCTGCACCTTGCGCTTTTTCTGATAAGAAATCGGCGGCACATTGGAGACTACGCGGCACTGAAATTGCCCACTGGTTATTGTTTACGACGAAAACAAGTGGAATATTCCAAGTACCTGCGCAGTTTATTGACTCAAGAAAGTCCCCTTTGGATGTACCACCATCGCCGCACATGACTAGCGCAGCTTCATGGTTACCTTGAATTTTTAGCGCGGAAGCCACCCCGACAGCATGCGTACATTGCGTCGCTATGGGTACACAGTAGGGAAGGTCTCGGCTAGGAACCGGACTGCCTTCAGGAGCAAAATCACTCCCGCGCTCATCGCCACCCCAGTATTGAAGGTTCTTTTCCATGCCAATGCCACGACACCACATCGCAGGCATATCGCGGTAGTAAGGGACAAACACATCATCGGCTTTAAGTGCTCTGCCGACCGCAATGCCTATGGCTTCCGCGCCTAAGTGTGAGGGATAGGTCCCTAGCTTACCGGTGCGTTGCAAGGCAACTGCTTTGTTGTCGTAAGTGCGAGTTAATACCATATCTCGGTAAAACCCGACCAATGTTTCATTGTCAGCCCAGTTGGGTAGTTGGCCGACTAGGTCCCCACGATGGTCGATAAACCGATGCATGGGTAATGCCTGAACGTTCATCTCAAGCTCCTTTTGACGCTGCGGGTCTTTTGGACTGCAGCTGTTCATACAAAACCAGAGTTTGTATGGGTACTCAAACTCTGATATCAGCGCAAAGGCCATACCTAAGGTTGCGTGTGCTTTCGATAGCGGTAGGCATCTGTTCGTCCCTTAAACTATTTGTCGATAACATCGCTGCGACTATTTCACCGCAAGATACAGAGAAAGGCTTTTCTGTATCTAACCCTCTAACTAAATCGTGGTATAGCCAGATACAATAAGTGTAAACAAATTGTTAAATTATGCTTCATTTTGACTTTCGCTCAGTAGTAAAGTTTTGCTTACACCCTGATTTTGCAGAGTAATATGCTGCTATTTTGTTGGTGGTATTTTTAAACTCGAATTTAATTACTGGTTAATGAAACATATTCGCAACAAAATTTGGCTGTAAAATTTGACAAAGTGAGTCATTATTAATGAATCAACTCAAACAGTTGCTATATGATGAATTGCAAATTTTTGTTGTGCTCGAAGCCTCGACCTTATGAGAATGCATAACTTCTTCCCAACTGAGTGGAATCAAGGTAGGGTGACGGCATTACAAATGTATACCCTCGGCAGTCCTTGAGCTTATCCAAAGTAGGTGGTGCTCAAGCGGAAGTGATTATGGAGAAGTTATGTACCACGCTCATGTTTATTTTCCCCTAAGAGAACAAGATAAAGCGCAAGCCTTGAACGAGATCATCCGTCAAGAGCGTCAAGATGTGCTGCGTGTGTTTCCATTAGTTGGACGGTTAGTTGGCCCACACAAAATGCCGATGTTTGAAATTCACCTAGAATCATTGAGTGAAGAGTTCTTGGCGTGGCTTGATACGATTCGAGGCGATTTTTCTGTGCTTATTCACCCAGTAAGCGAAGAAGAGTTGCTCGATCACACAGAACGCGCGATTTGGTTGGGCAGAGAGATTGGTGTATTTGAAGAAAAGTTAGAGAAATAGTTGCTTTCTCGCCCATGCATGACCGCTTTGAATCCTTCTCTTCTCATTGCGGTCGCAGCTTCTGCTTAACGCCTCATCTTCATTGATGGGTGCGGAAACCCTCTCTTACGCTTTGCTGTAGCTATTTTTGTGCTAAACCTAAAAGTAGGCTTTCGAACTTCACGCACAAAGCGTGAAAATATCGCTGTTTAGCATGCCATTAAATGAATTTTGGTGGTAATAAAATAATAAGTCTTTGATAAATCAAATAGGTATAGCAGGGAAGTGCAGTTTACGACCCCAACGCCATTGGCAGTGGCGCCGATAATTTATGAGGGGGAAGGGTATGTTTTCAATACTCTTGGTTATACTTGCACTCTATATATTTTGGCTGTTGTTTCGCTACGGGCCTGCGTTTGCCGGGCGTACCGCTCAAAAAAAACGTGACTGGGTTGGGCCTACCACCAACAAAGAAGAGTGGCGAGAATTTTGTACGGATGTATTTCAGCCGTTCAGTTCTCAAACGACTTTCTACGCCATTGCTTATTTTGCCAATTACGTAGCAGCAGCGAACGCAATATCTTGGTCAACGATATACGAAGGCGATTATCCGGTCATCATAAGTCGATTTGGTAGCTACTTCATTTTAAGCACGCATGATGCACTGGTCGTAGCTGGGTTTATTGCGCTTGCTTTCTTTATCATTAATTGGCAACTTGCCATGCGCTGCTCTGGTATTCTTAGCCAGTATCTAGTGCGGATTCTTATTATTAATCAAAAGCGCTTTGTCGCGATTAGCTTGGTGTTTTGCAGCTACTTTTCGTACCTACTGACGCTTGGTATATTCTGGCTGTTCCATGATGGGTATTCAATCTGGCATGGATTAATGCTTAGCCCTGTGTTCCTGCTGTTAGCTTTATTGGTAGCGGTTGTTGTGCCATCTGCAAAAAGAGAAAATAGTGTACCTAAGTAATCCCGAGATGGTTTGTTCAGCGGGAATAGTTTGGCTTGTAGACTAGGTAGTGGTGTAAAGGACTAGCCAGTCTAAATCACGAAGCGGCAACAAAGTATACGAGCCGAGATCTTTACTTCATCAGGTATTTGGATGGCTTTGGGGCGTTTACTTAAGCAAGGTAGGCTGCACTTTTAACTCGATCAGATTATCACGTTCTGGTTTAGCCTTATCGAATGACAAAATAAAGCTGCAATTCGATAACCCTAGACAAGATGATATGTCTTCGTAAAAGGGTGCAGTGTTCGTACTGGGAACTTAGAATTAAAAAACGCGGCCAAAGAATAGCCGCGTTTATTAGAATAAGAGATTTAACTTTCTGTCACAGGTTCAGAGGCTTGTTCAGCGCTTGAATCCACAGCTTTTACAAGTAGTAGACCAACACCTCCGACGATGGCACCACATAGAATAAACACTAAGCGCCCCCATACTGGGTTAGGTAGCAGAGCCATAAACATGACACCTATACCTGCGACCGCGATAAGTTTACCCAGCATTTGACGTTGCTTGTTATCGAGTTTTTTCTGTGCCACTGATTCCGCTACAAGAGGCGTTGATAGGTTTTCAAAGAACTTATCGACATCTGCTTGACGTTTGTCAGTTAGAGGCTTGTAGAATAGAGTCGACAACATGAAGAAGCCACCAGTTAGTGTCATGTGTCCGATTAGACCTATTGCTACTTTCACATCAGACCATTCTCGGCTAGTCAACTCCTCAAGGCCAAACGCCGATGACACCATATCAGCTGTGATAACAAACCCAACAAGGTAGGAAACGATGCCACCCACAACTAGAGTTCCCCAACCTGCCCAGTCTGGAGTTTTCTTGATAAAGAAGCCTAAAAACGCTGGAATTGTCATTGGGAATCCGATGAGCGCACCAACGTACATCATAGTGTCGAATAGACTCAGACCTTTTAGAGAGTTTATAAACTGCGCGATTAGAATAATTGCAACGCCAAATACCGCCGATGTTGCTTTAGAAACAGCGACTAGCTCTTTCTCTGATGCTTGGCCCTTACGAACGATCGGTTCATAAAAGTTCTTTACGAAAATACCTGAATTGCGGTTAAGACCAGAGTCCATAGAGGACATCGTAGCAGCAAACATTGCAGCGACCAGAAGTCCAACCATACCTGCTGGCATGTACTCTTGAACGAAGTATAGGTACGCGAAGTCGCCTGCTTTGTTACCAGCATCTGGATAAGCTGCCGCTAAATCAACACCTTGGCCTGCAATATACCAAGAAGGCATGAACCAAATGAAAACTCCACCCAGCATCAATACACATGCTAGCAAAGCTGCTTTTTTTGCATTTTTAGAGTCTTTTGCAGCTAGGTAACGGTAAGAGTTCAACATATTGTTTGTAATAGAGAACTGCTTAACGAAGATAAAGAACGCCCAAATACTAAAGATGCTTAAGTAGTTCAGGTTGTTACCTGCAACAAAGCTGCCACTTTCTGCGACTGGGAAGTTAGAGATAATTTCAGTAACTCCACCACCTTGAACAATAGCAACGGCTGCACATGTGATCGTTACCGCCATGATGATGACCATTTGCATGAAATCGGAGGCGATAACCGCCCAAGAGCCGCCAGTTACCGACATCGCAAGTACAACTAAACCGGTAATCCAGATGGTTGCTGTCATATCAAAACCAAAAATACCTGAAGCTATAATAGCAAGGGCGTTAAGCCATACACCTGCAGAGACAACACTGTTTGGCATCGAAGACCAAGTAAATACTTGTTCGTTTGTTGTACCAAAACGCATACGAATGGCTTCTATGACAGTTACGACGCGTAACTGACGAAATTTCGGTGCAAAGTAAGCGAAGTTCATGAAGTAACCAAACGCGTTTGCAAGGAAAATAATAGCGACAGCAAAACCATCATTGTAGGCTTTACCAGCGGCGCCAGTAAATGTCCAAGCAGAGAATTGAGTCATAAACGCCGTTGCTCCAACCATCCACCAAAGCATGTTGCCGCCACCTCGGAAGTAGTCGCTTGTAGTACTAGTAAAAGTTCTGAACATCCAACCTATTGCGATTAAGAATAGAAAATAGATGCCCACAATGAGAGTATTGAGTTCCATCTTTAGACCTTTGAAGTAGTTTATTGTCCTAAGTAATAGTAACGTTCGCTCCTCTTATTTGTAGTACAATAACTCAAAATCGTGACCAGTAAGGCGTAATAACCCCTTTAATGAATCATACAAGTGATCGGTGTCAGATATTGCTTTTCTCTGAAGCTGCTAAAAGTGTCGAGTTTAGGTATGGGTTCTATGAATATACTTATAAAGAATCTTAAGTCCTCTAATAAGAATGGACGCGGATTTATGCATATCTGGCAGAGGGATATAACATCGATTGATGTAGGATTGTTAAAAAAAAGCCCATGCAAGCCTGTACTGCATGGGCCAAACGGTACTAGTACCGCGAGCTGTCGGCTGAAGTTCGCAACAGCGGCTTTACATGATTACTAACCACTACAGATGACGTTCGAGGGGACATCACCTGAATTCGGTTGTTTATGTAACGCTGCTAGATCTTCGACAATCATTGCGCACATGCAATGCTAAGCTCTCTAAAATGTAGTTATGATATGGAGCAACTAATCAGTTTACACTCGCTCTGATGTTGGCAAGTGACAATGGCTATTCGCTGCATTTTGCTAACGTCGCCCCATTAATGATATTGTATTATTAATTAAGGTAAATACTGATAATACCAAATTGTGACAGAGAACATGTTTAGCAAATAGGCCTGTGATCTGGATGATTACAGGCTAAGCCGATAAAGGGGCCCGACTGTCGCTTTTGTCTGAGGTGCGATACGGGTTTGTTGAACTAATAGTAACTCTGCAGTTGCAATTGCATCTGCAAGTGCATTATGGCCGTTGTAAGCGGGTAACCCGTAACGTTCCCTTGTCGCTGCTAGAGTCACATCTGATTCATCGGAAGCATTGATAGCTCTTTGTAACCTTTTTTCTATTCGCAAGGTGTCTATCCAAATGAGCGGCAACTCTTTTATGTTGAAAACTCGCTGTAAATATTGATTAATAAAGCTAGTTTCGACTATACATCCGTGCGCAACAATAACTTTGTTTTCTGCTGCTTTAAAGAATGTCCGCATTGCTTCATGAATAGAGATTCCATCAGTCAGCATTTGTTGGGTAATATGGTTAACAACTATGGTTTCGGGCTTAATTTTTGAGTCGCTATGTACATAAAGGTGTTGGCTTGTTGCTAAGTCAATATGGCCTTGTCGAATCTCTACCCAGCCCATGGAAAGAATGACTTCTTCCTCACTGTCTAAGCCAGTTGTTTCAAGATCTAGAACGATGAACTCAGTGTCAAAAGCTCGTTGATTTACGTCCAGATTTGGCGAGCGAAGCAGCTTTTTAAGATAAAGAGGGATGTGCTTCTTTTTACAGTGCTTTTGTCTCTGACGATTTTTTCGTGTCAATGGATGAAAGTACTCAAGTAAGCGCTTCATTATCGGCTCCCAAAACGGAGTTTGGCGACTTCTTGTAGATCTGCAATGATGCGGAACGCGTCTTTTAAATGTTGACGTTCAAAACTACCGAACGTATTGGGGTCAATGTGGTTATTTGGCTCATCTCCACTTTTTAATGCTTCTAATTGATGGGCAAATCGAAACGACAAGATGAATTGATATGCGTTGATTATATTTTTGTACGCGTCATGGCTGAGCAGTCCTTTTTCGTTAGCTGCTTTAAAACGCTCATCAGTTGCAGTGAGGTCACATTCAACTGCCAGACCATAAATCCTTGCAAGATCAATGATTAGATTAATCGCGTATTTTTTTACGTCGAGCGTTTTCTTGTTCTCTCCCGATTTTTGTAATACTAGGCTATTGAATATTCCTAGCGGTGGGTTTGTTTTCACCGCATCGTTAACTAACATCGTAAGGAATTCTCTATTAGCGTTGATGTTAGAGTGAAGCTCATCGCGAAGTATCTGTTCAAAGTCTTTGTTTCCATAAACGGTTCGGATTTCTAAAAAGACACTGATATTGAGGAGGCGCTCGTATTCAGGATTTGCCACCCATTTCTTATAGTACTTTTTCCAAACAGAGAGAGGCTGGCACCATTTAGGGGTCGCTGCCATAAACTTCCCTGGACACAATGGATAGTTACATTTATTCAGGCCATTACTTACTATCATTGCTAAATGTTTGAAGTAGATACGGTCGTTATCTGTTGCCGAATCATCTAATACGATGGCGCTATCTTGATCTGACAGCATATGTACTTCTTGGCGAGCATGAGAGCCTGCCACAATCCAAGAGAAGTCACAGGGAGGTGTTCCCAACTTATCAATGGCTATTTGTATTAACCTACGAGTGTACGCATCCATAATCATGGTCATCACTTTACCAATGATTTCTGGTGAAACCCGTCCTTCGACTAATGCTTCAAAAATAGCTTGGCGCTCGGACGTAAAACTAGACAACGCTTTGACACTGCCAGCATATTTGATCTTTTCAATTAAAAATATAGCTTGGACTCGATGGTTTTGAACCAAGTGCGTTGTGGTCAAAACGCCAACGACGTTATTGTCTCTGACTAAGGGTAAGTTTCTTATGTTGTGCTGCATCATAATGGAGGCTGCGTGCAGAACTAAATCGTCAGGATGAATTGTTTTAGGATCAGGCGACATGACTTCGACGACTGGTGTTGAGATGCTTAATCCTTTGGCGATGACTCGCTTTGTCATATCTCGGTCGGTAATCAGTCCAACTATTTTATTATCACGATAAACGACAGCGCAGGGAGAGCACTTATCGATCATCTCGTTGGCGACTGACTGAATGGATTGCTCAGCGGTTACAATTGCAACTCGACCACTAGCAACTTCCTCTACACGCCGAATAAACAACCCTTTTTCTTTGTTAGACCACACGACATCTAATGCTGACTTTAGCCGTACCTGAGCTTGTGATGCAAAATGTTCAGCACATTCAGGATGAGAAGTGCACAACTTTTTCAGCGCAGCATTTGGAATTACATAAACTAATGAATTTTCGATTGCAATTGCTTTGTATTCTTTTCCGCTTTCGACTTCGTTACCAAGAAAAGTGAAGCCAAACAAATCTTCCGGACCAAGTTTAGCTCTCAATATGCCATCAGATTTACGCTGTTCGATAGAGCCAGTTCTAATAATATAAAGTGACTTTTCGTTCTTAGAAGAATACTGATCAACAACATCCCCCTTGCTTAAATAAGTGATCTTAACAGATGAAGCAAGCTCGCGAAGTGCACCTTTAGGTACCTTGTCAAACGGATCAATCTGGCTGATAAACTGTATGATATTTGGCAGTAGCGAGTCGGTCATAACACAACATTCTCAAAATACATTTGTATTACTATATATCAAAATATTGATGGTGTGCCATAAAGAATTGGAGGAAACGAAATTAAAAAAGCACGCGAGATGCGTGCTTTTGCCTAGTTATTAGATCGCCCAAGCCCTAAGCTTAACTGGCTTCGGGTAAGCGATGTTTTGACTCCAACAAGTGGTTAGCCGAAGCTTGACGTGCTTTTTCAGCATTGCCTGCCATTATTGCTTCATAAATCTCACGATGTTCTTCGATGCACGTATTGCCTTCCTCAGATGAGTGAGCAATAAAGTTAATGAACATTGTAGTCAGAACATGCCCAAACGGTAAGAAAAAGTCGTTTCCGGTTGAGTTAAAAATAATGCTATGGAAACGAATATCTACATCCATCCAGCGCGCTTTGTCCAGTTCGTCTGCTTTAGCGACTTCCAACATATCTTGGAATGCTTCTGATAGCTGAATTCGCTGTTCCGCAGTGGCATTTTTCGCTGCGAGTGCACAAGCTTCAGGCTCTATCGCGCGTCGTAACCCCAAAAATTGATGACAGAACTGATCTATCTCTGTTAGACCGTCCATCCATTCAATTAATTGTGGGTCTAAAAAGTTCCAGTACGCTCGGTTGATGACTCGAGTACCAACTTTTGGACGTGACTCGAGTAAACCTTTTGATGTTAAAAGTTTTACGGCTTCACGCAAAGCTGTGCGACTGATACCAAACTGTTCACACAGGGACATTTCTCCTGGAAGAATGGACCCTTGAGGGATCTTGCCTGACAAAATGCTACGAGCAATTTCGCGAGCTACTTGTACATGTAAGCTGCGCTTGGAACCGGAGATAGAATGAAATTCACCAGACATAAAATCACTTATCGTTAAAATTGTATTATTTAAGCTTGGACTATATCATCCAAAGTGTAGCTCACCAAGAAGATGTTTACGTAATAACAGCTGTCTTCACAAATCCATTTTGAATCTCCGACTGCTTTATGAAGCCTTCATGATTATGATACTTAGCGTATAACAGATGAGGCCACCGATTCTTACATAATTCCTTATTTATTTGTTAGCTCAATATGTTAGTTAACTCTAGTCGCGCCTACTTATTGTACTCACTGATTTTCAATACACAGCACACAATTTGAGTAGAAGATCAGGTTTCTTGTTAAACAAAGTGATATTGTATTATTATATACTAAAGATCGGTGTGCATGATGTTACTACTCGACCATTCAATATTGAGTTTGGCCAATATACCTCGCGAGTAAAAATCATATTCATAAGATCGTTAGACTTTAGACGCTAAATAACAGTGCTTTACATTTACACAGAAAGTCTCCGCCTTCAAAGCGTGTTTCATTTGGCCTTTTCTAATTATTAGCTAAACAAGTCGTTTAGGCTGCTGGCAATGAGGAATATAGATGGCAGAGTTTTCACTTCTCGGGAATTCAAATCACAAGATACATGTACAAGTAGCAAGACAGATTTCTCGCAAAATATTGTCAGGAGAATTAAGTCAAAATGAGAAGCTCCCGAGTGAAATAGAACTGTGTAAGTTGTTTGGTGTTAGTCGGACAGCACTACGAGAGTCGACGAAGTTGCTGTCTGCTAAAGGCTTAATTATCTCTAAACCAAAAGTTGGAACTACGGTACTACCAAGAAACTATTGGCATTTTCTTGATCCTCAACTCTTAGAGTGGATCCAAGATTTAGAAGATACTAAGCCGTTTCTATCTCAGTTTTTAGGATTGCGTAAAGCCATAGAACCAGAGGCGTGTGCGCTGGCAGCCCAAAATGCCAATGCTGAGCAAAGAAAGCTGTTGTCAATTGTATTTCAAAGAATGACGATGGCAGCACGATGTCACGATTATGATGAGTGGATTGCTAACGATCATTTGTTTCATCAAACGATATTCCTTTGTACCGATAATCAATTCTACGTTCCCTTCAGCAATATACTTTCGACCATATTTAAGGTGTTTATTGACAAGTCAGTTGAAGGAGGGAGGTTCTGCCTTAATGAGCACCGTGCAATTTATGATGCAATTATGGTCGGAAACTCATTTCAAGCTCGTTTAGCCTCTCAAACGCTGTTAAATGATGAGAATCAGAGGCTTTCCGACGCCGTGAATAGTTAAGAGCTTGCGTACATTTTTATTGACTAAAAAGAGTTTTCTGTCGTTTCTTTTTGTCATGAACTTTGCCTAATGACAGAGCTCTTTAGTTTAAACGTTTAACCTCATTACAAAGGTTTACTAATGTTTTCCCAACCATACATAAAGAAAAACTTATCTCTTGCTTGGCCGCTTGCTCTTAATGCTTTGTTGATGCAATCAATGCTTATGATTGATACGCTGCTTGTTACGCCATTAGGTGAAGTTTCACTTGCTGCTATGGGGATTGCTACAACAATAGTTTCTTTTGTTTTAGGTATCCAAATGGCTCTAGCAAATGGGTCTCAATTGGTGCTTAGCCGTGCCGTAGGCTCTGGTCATTATCTATCGTTAAATAAAGGTTTCTGGGCAGCTTTAGTTATCAACGTTCTAGTCGCATCCTTATTCTGGCTGTTGATTACTGTCTTTGATGAAGCGTTAATCAGTAAGTTGACGGATAACGTTGATCTCTATGCGGAGACAAAATGCTACCTTGCAATTGCTAAGTTCATCGTCATATTCAATGCCATTACTCAGGTTATGATTGCGGTGTTCAATGCGCTTGGACGGACCAAAGTTCCATTTAAAGGCTATTTGATTGAATTGCCAGTCAACGTGGCGATGTCTTATGTTCTGATTCACGGCCTGACTAATTTTGAAGGTATTGGCGTTCAAGGCGCTGCGGCGGGTAGTTTGGTTGCTATTAGTATTCGGCTGTTATATTTAACCATGTGCATTAAGCTTGATGATTCTATCATCTTGTCTATTAAGAAGCTTGATGCGTCATTGAAAAGCAATATACATAAGCATTTTAAAGAGATTTTCCCCGTCGCGGCGAACGTCACAATGTTACAAACTGGCGCAACGATATACATGTTGCTGTACTCGCAACTGACCTTAAATGCTTATGTCGCTATGACTATCGTGATGCCTTGGATCAAAGCGGGTACTCAGTTCATTACTGCTTGGGCGCATTCATCGGCAATCACGATTAGCCAAGCAATTGGATCAAGAAAAATGGATGAGCTGCGTAACAATGTCGATATTAGTATTGATATGGCCGTGATGATCTCGTTCGTTTCAGCATTTTTCTTTTTTGCACTTAGTTTCGTGCTTCCTGATTTGTATCCCGACTTAGACCCGAGTACTTACAAAGCGTTATCCGCGATTGCTCCACTTTACATACTGCTACCGATAGTACGTGGCTATAACACCGTTCATGGTCATATTTTGAGAGCGTTAGGTAAAACAACGGAGGTGTTTAAGATTAACTTTACCGGTCAGTGGGTAATCTCAATACCGTTATGTGCTTTGATGATTTTATACTTGGACCTTTCAGTGTTTTGGGTGTTTGCAATCATGCCGTTTGAAGAAATTGTTAAGGCATGGCCATTTAGGCATTTAGCACGTAAGTCTCTGAAAGATTTCGATATTAATAAGGCAGACAAGCTAATGTACGATTGATTCTATGACTATTGGATTAGGTCGAAAATATTCGTAGATGCTATGGACTAAAGAGGAGTATGTCTAGCTTATCATTTTGGGGTTTATCGAGTTTATAAATTGTGATCAATAGAGCACATCATAACTTCTTTCCTCGAATCATTCCGTTGCAAACCTTATTATATGTATGACAATATTACATATAATAAGGTTTGAACATGAAACTCAATCTACTCGTAGCCGCAATGGCTGTTACCTTACCAACTCTTGTTATCGCTTCTGATTTAAATAATGGCGTTGATTATCCAGTCCCTGCCGATAAATTTGATATGCGAAACTGGAAGATCACTATTCCTTCCGATATCAATGAAGACGGAAAAGTGGACGAAATCGAGGGTGTGGCGATGCTGAGTTATTCACACAAAGACTTCTTCTTCTTGAACGAAGAAGGCAACTTGGTGTTTGAAGTGCAGAATAAAGCGGTAACGACAAAAAACTCGAAGAATGCTCGCTCTGAACTACGTGAAATGCCTCGTGGCGCTGACTTTTCTATTCAAACCGATGATTTAGCAAACCATTGGGCTTTATCGAGCCACCCTCAGGCTGCTAAACACTGTCGCGTAGGTGGAACGTTGGAAGCGACCTTGAAAGTGAACCATGTTTCTGAACACGCCAAATTTCCAGAAAAAGGGCCTGCTCATTCTGTTGTTGTCGGTCAAATCCACGCGAAAAAAATTGATGCAAGAATAAAAGAGGGTAAAGGTTATGGACATGGAAATGAACCCATTAAAATCTTCTATAAAAAATTCCCAGAACACAAAATGGGCTCTGTATTTTGGAACTACGAGCGTAACCTAGCGAAGGAAGATCCAAATCGTATTGATATTGCATATCCAGTATGGGGAAATACTTGGGATAACCTTGAAGAACCAGGCCAAGCAGGTATCGCTCTTGGTGAAGAGTTCAGCTACAAGATAGAAGTTCAAGGAACTATGATGAACTTGACGTTTGAAACAGAACGCCACGAGACAGTGACTTATTCCATAGATCTCAGTAAGGGGATTGATAGTAAGGACTTTGAGCATGGCTACGCAGAAGACATGTTCTATTTTAAAGCAGGAGCTTATGGTCAATGTAGCGTCAGTGAGTCTCACCCTGTGTGGGGTACAGGATGTGCGGGCACCGGTGATTTTTCAGTCGACAAGAAAAACGGTGACTATAACAGCGTGACATTTTCTAAGCTCAAGCTAAATCAAAATTGAAACTAATAGAAAACTAAGAGCTACTCGATTTCTACTTAAGCCTCATCGATTTGATGAGGCTTTTGTTTTCAGTGGAATTCTTTAAAAGGTAAGAAACAAGATAGAGCAAGCAATCACTGGGACTGGCTTGAATTTAGAGTATTGTGTTGAATTTTGTTCTTCTGAAGAGGTAAAAAAATAAAGCCAGGCTCGAAAGCCTGGCCTAGTATCAAGTGCTACAAAATAACACTAGAGTTGCTTTGAATCGATGTTATCGAAATATGCTTTTGTTGAAGCACCACTTGTGTCCCCTACATAAATAGTCAGTTGTGATGGTGTATTCGTTGCGTCTAAGCCTGTTTCGGACTGACTTGGTGCATCAACCGTTTTTCCATTAATAGAAACGTTAATCTCATCACCATCCCAAGCTAGGGACATTGAGTTCCAAGCGTCAGTCGTAATAGTGCCTATTTCTACGTCATCTGATCCTGCTTCGGCTTCAACTTTACCACTGCCCGAAATTCTCAATTCGTAGTAACGATCTGAGTTGTTTTTACCTGAGCCAACATTAACGTATGTAGTTTTTTCGTTGTCTGACGGAATGTAAACATCGAATGACACGCTACCGTTTGATGTTGCTCCGTTTGAAAACTCGCGCGTAACGTATGGTTTGTTGGTCGTATCTGTGTCGGATATTAGCAGAGAGTTAGTGCCGCTCTTTGATACGTCATCACTTACTACAGCCACGGAGGTCAAGGTGGAGGAGTCATCAGCAACCGTATTGTATTCTTTCCAACTAGAGTTTGCTGAACTGATATTTGTTCCTACTGGGTATGAGTCAAAGTTTTCACTCACGTCTTCTGACGGTTTATCAGGATTAGAACTTCCGTCTGAAATGACAACCGCTTCGCTTGATGCACTGTTGTAAATTGTCGCGAGGTCTAAGCCTGGAATGTAGTTGTCAAAATCCTCTTCTAGAACCAACACTTCAGAGCCCGAATCACTAGAGTAAATCTTCAAGTTGTCTGCATTTAATTCAAAGTTTGTAGTGTTGCCATTATCACCTAGTCTCAGTGATACATAGGTTACAGCGGTGCCATCAGCGACAGGTAACATTTCACCTATTTGTTTACCGTTAACCGAAAAAGAGAAGAAGTTTTCTATCCAACTGACTTCTATCGCGAGGTTTTCACCTAACTCAAACGTGTCGCCTGTTTCCGTCAAGTTTCCACTTGCATCGCGGTATTTGATTTTGCCGTTTTCAAATGCCACTTCGCCATGCAAGTTGGAATTCGAGGTTTTTGCTGCATAAAATGAGATGTAAGCATTGTCACCAGAACCGTCGGCTTCCTGTTCTGTTTCTTCATGATGCTGGTAAGTTAGATCTACAGTTAGTCGGCCTGTTGAAATTTCTGAAACACTCGTTGAATCAGACAGCTTGATTCGTAACTCACCGGTGTCTTCTTCTGTTCCCCCTTTATTGGTATCCAAAATTTGTACGACGTTGTTATCGCCAGCGTCATTATTTGCCGCTGCAACTGCATCTTTCACCGCATCGTTTTCTGATTCATCGTTACCGGTGAAGTTTCCGTCATTTGTTCCTGAGATGGTTAACATGCCGTTTGAAACTTCATAAGTCCCTGTTAACTCGGTAGGGTTACCTAGATCGCTCTCGTCATAAAGGTTGAATGTAAGCGTCTCTGTATCTTTATCTTCGGTATAAGTTGAAGTGTAGATTGTGTAAGTACCGAAGTTATCATCATCGTTATAATACTTTTGCGTACCGTCTTCAAAGACATAGACGTTTGGCAGGTCGTGCTCATCATCGGATTTCGCCACAGTGGCTGGTGTTGAAATATCCCACATACCTTGGCTCAACTCAGACTCAGTTTCTGTTGGTGGGGGAGCCGATGGTGCATCCCTTAAATCAGTGTTACATCCGGTTAACAAACCTGTGGAAATAGCAATTGCTGCTGCAATTTTTGTTACTTGCATGGTAGGTACTCACTTCTATGTGTTTTTATTTATGTAATATTGTTAGACAAATAATTTCTGTCATCTAGATGGTTTTATCAATAGAATGATCCGACTCACACTAGATACAATGATTGCTCACTGAAGTGATGAATAAGTCACACAAAATAGTTGAATATCAACATCAATAAGAGCTGAACGTTTATGAGGTTGAGGGCTTTCTTTATAGAGAAACAGCAAAAACTACAGGTGATTTAGGAAAGAAATTTGATTTCACATCAAGATTTTTTATTTTAAGCCATTGAAATTATTGTTGTTTGTGTTTTTTCTAATCTTCTTCTTTATCATATGAAACGAGTTAAAACATTTCTCTGTAAGTGATGTCTACAAAGGTCGTTTTAGAATCAGACATAGCTAACACTTTTGAATATATAATAATACAAATTGTCAGTTGAGGGGCACTTACATGATTAATATCACAGAACTCTCATGATGAATTAACTAGTATTTGTCATACATTAATTCAATAGTGTTGAATCAAATCCAGGGATTTAAGTGGTATCCCAAAAAATATATACAGAGAGATATAATCATGAAAGCAGTTACAACAATGTCCCTATTCGTTGCTTCCACATTAATGGCGGGAGCGGTTTCCGCAGCAACTTTAGACTATCGCGCAGAATATAAGCATGAGAGTGAAACTTATGCCCAACGTATCAAAATTAGTGGTAGTTCTAAAATTAACGATCAGACCAAACTGAACTTTGGTGTAGAACAAAAATTCCATAGTTACGACAACTCGCATTTTTGGGATCAACTCGTTGCTGGTGATTCTGAGTTTGATTGGGGAGTTCGCTACCAAATAAATAAACAATGGTTTATCCAACCAGGGATGCCTATTACTTTTGGTGATGATGACGAAAAAACCACTTATAAACCACAAGTTCGTGTTGGTTACAAATCCTCTTTTGGCTTAAGTACCGCTTTACGTTACCGACACGAATTTCAAGTTTATTCAGATGGTGCAGGTAACAAAACACTAACGGATGGTACTTCGGTAAGCGTTGCTGGGAAAACAGTTGAACAAGGTAAGTGGACACTGACAGGCTCTTACGATATGCGTCAGTTTGATAACGAGTACCTTGATAACGTCAAGCTGAGCTATGAGATCAACTACAACAAAAACTATGACGAAGTGCGTTTATCTGATTGGAAAGATTCTGAGTGGGATGCTGGCTTAATTGTTGGTTACCAAATGGGAGATTTCCGTCCTTACTTTGAATTGTGGAATGTCAAAGGTAAGGATGGTTCAACCACGGATGACCGCCAATTGAGAACACGCCTTGGCCTTAAATACAGCTTTTAACCCGAGTGTTATTGCCTAATTGTTGTTACAGCAAAAGAGCTGTTAATTCATTTTTATATTGTAGGTGTTAGATTACATGAAGCATATTTTCTTCAAAAGCTTGTTAGCTTCTTCTATTTTACTTGCTGTGGGCTGTAATAGTACGGCGACCATGGTAGATCCATTTCCAAACAACCAAGAAACTGGTGCTGATATTCTGACTCCCGTTACGATAACGGCGAGTAGTCATGATGGTAATGTTCCAGAGCAGTTGTTTGACCAAGATATTATGACACGTTGGTCAGCAAATGGTGATGGTGAGTGGGCGATGTTGGATTACGGCTCGGTTTATGAGTTCGACGCAATTCAAGCCTCGTTCAGCAAAGGTAACGAACGCGTCAGCAAATTTGATGTTCAGTTTAGTACTGATGGTGAAAACTGGGTGACGGTTATTGAGGGTGCGCAAAGCTCTGGTCGCGCACTTGGCTTAGAGCGCTTCCAGTTTGAGCCTGCAGTAAAAGCACGTTATGTTCGTTACGTTGGCCACGGTAATAGCAAAAACCAATGGAACTCAGTTACTGAGTTAGCTGCAGTTAATTGCGGAATTAATGCCTGTCCGGCAAGTCACATCATTACTGATGACGTCGTTAACGCTGAAGCGGCTATGATTGCGCAAATGAAAGCGGAGCAAAAGGCACAAAAGGATTTACTCAAAAAGAATCGTAAAGGCGACTTTGGAGCACCAATCGTCCGTCCTTGTGAAACGACTGTGACGTGTGATCTTTCTAAAGCGATGCCTTACCCTACGTTACCGAAAGAGCCACTCGCTACAAATGCACCGGGTGAAAACTTTGACTTAACACGTTGGAAACTGACGACACCTTTCGACCATGACAAAGATGGTCGTGCTGATGATATTGATGAGTGGGACTTGGCTAACGGCTTCCAACACTCTGATATATTCTACACAGCAGATGATGGCGGAATGGTATTCAAGAGCTATGTGAAAGGCGCTCGAACTTCTGAAAACACTAAATACGCGCGAACTGAGTTACGTACCATGCTTCGTGCTGGTGATAAGTCTTACAGCACAAAAGGTGTAAATCCTAATAACTGGGTATTCAGTTCTGCACCAGTTGAAGATCAAAAAGAAGCGGGTGGTGTAGACGGTACGCTTGAAGCTACTCTGAAGATTGACCACGCAACCACAACTGGTCAGTCGCATGAAGTTGGCCGCTTTATTATCGGCCAGATTCATGACAAAGATGATGAGCCAATTCGTCTTTATTATCGTAAGCTACCAGACCAACCAACAGGTACAGTTTACTTTGCTCACGAAAAAACCAAAACTGGAACAGAGGATTACTACAGCTTAGTGGGTGATATGACTGGTGAAATCGGTGACGATGGCATCGCGCTAGGTGAAAAATTCAGCTACATCATTGATGTGAAAGGCAACACAATGACAGTTACGGTAAAACGTGATGGTAAAGATGATGTTGTTCAAGTCGTAGATATGAGTGACAGTGGCTATGACGAAGGTGGCAGGTATATGTACTTTAAAGCCGGTGTCTATAACCAGAATATGTACGGTAATCCAGATGATTACGCACAAGCTACTTTCTATAAATTAAAACAATCTTTTGGTAAGTACCAAGGCTAGTTCTATCACTTTTAGTTGATTGAAGTCCTTTGCCCTCAGCTTTGTAGCTGAGGGCTTTTTTTCTATAGAAGAATAAAACAGCTCAAATATTATTTTTATTGACATAGATAAATTAATTTAAAAATTTATCACCATAGATAGGTAATAATTATTGATTGCTTTTATCTTCTGACAATGTTTATTTTTAAGTGCGAATGTATATTAGAGTAGTTTAATTGGTTAAATTTAAAATAACTCAGCGTTAGGGTAGATAAATATCTCATGAAACTATAGAAGCTGTTTTTAAGCTGCCTAAGTGGAGGTTGATTTATATATTTATCGTAGAAGGAAACACTATGCGTGAAGCGAGTTGAATTGTGGTGTTCTAAAAGAAGAGGCCACGAGAAAATAAATTTCCCGTGGCGGCGGTATGAGCTTTGTTCGTTGCTTTAGAGCAAAGTAGCAAGCCTATTGCTAAGAGATTGAAATGACTATTGATGAAGAGTGCTCAAAGCACTAAAGCTCACATCAAAGATTTCTCCTCGATATGCATTATCAGGTTTAAACTGAGGGTAAATTCCGGCTTTGAAGTAAAACGCAATATCAGGCGACGCCCATCTTTCAGTCAGAGTATAGGACTTGTTGTTAGCGGTGTCTGAGTATGCTTCTCCCCACTTCAGTGTGTGCGAGACCATATTACTGCCATCTGCATCGTAGGAGGCTAAAAACAGTCCTTCCTTATCGGCACGGATCGTATATTGCCAGTCTTCGTTTACCGCGTAGGTACCAAGCTTAACGCTGAATGCGTTGCAATCAGTACAGTCTTTGTTGTTATCAAGTTTGTAGTTATCGTTCAGAATAACTCTGACAGGCTTATTGTCACCTTCCCAAAGTAGCTTCACGAGTGCTTGGCTGATTTTCCAACCATGTATCTGGCCTACCACGACTTTTGGTAATTGACCGTCGATTTTAGGGTATTCGTTAATTCTTAGTGTTGCGTTTAGCGTATGCGAAGTTGCACCGGTACGACTATCTTCAATATACCAACTTGTCTCTTCATCGCTGGTGCTGCAATCCGGGGAGTTAGTACTGATGTAGAGCTCTCGCAATTCTGAACGGATGTAACTGGAGTTGGCCGTTGACGTGCCGTAACCCATATCGGCGCGGAAATGCATGCTACCGTCAATAACATTGAAGTATGATAAATCAATCTCGCGTTGGTAAACGCTCTCTTCGTTAGACAGAAGATCTTTACTTGAATTACAACGCTCAGGCTCTAATTCAGCCGCGCTGTCACCGCCAAAACCATACCAATCATTTTTGCTTGCAGGAATGGTTAATTTCCAATCGTCAATATTCCAGGCTATTGAATCAGTATGGTCAGTTTTGGTTAGTCCTAACTGATTAAATTGTACCTTTGCTTCACCGTTTTCAAACTGGTTATAAACTCCGGCTTTAAAGTAGCTCAGGAGGTGCTGCCAGTAGGATACATCTACATTTACCTTTTGCTCATCGTTCACTTTAATGGTTAATGTGTTTTCTCCGATTTTTACTTCGAATCGCGTGAATGCGTTGAGATCGGCTTTTCCTAAATCATAACGATCGTATGATGTTGCATAACAATCTGATGCGCTAGAAGGTAGACTGCAATCTATGGCATTGTTCTTTACTACCGCCCAGTAATGACCAGTGATACTGTTTCGTTCTTGTTCCCAAACGATTCGTAACAAAGGGTGTGGGATAGCACCTGTACCAGAAGTATCTGTGCCTTTGTTATGAATTTGCAGGAAAGTGACTTCATCATGGTTTGCAGGGGAGCTAGCCATTGCAAGGTTAATCTCTGGTAATCGAACATCTGCATACAAAGTTCTAGAGACGCCTTGTTCTGAAATGTTGAAGTTTTCTCGCTCACGAACTTCTGAGCGCATTTTGTAGTTCGACATTTTAAAGACAAGGTAATTGGAATCCTTTTCTGCGTAAAAGTGGTCACTCTTATAATCCGAGAATGCTCCATTTTTGACGTCACTGGTTTTATTTCCCTCCTTCCCATTGGGATCTGATACTTGTAAATCTGAATTACTCAATATGTTTTGAAATTTTGCTATTGAGTATGGTGCTACATGCTCTTGGTGTGGAATATTTGGTTTATCATCTTGGCTTGTAGGGGAGGTATTTCCTCCACACCCTATTAATCCAAGCCCAGAGAAGCTTATTAGAAGCAATTTAGTTGATTTTATAAACACAGTAGTACGTCTCTTACACTATTTAATATTTGTAATACAATATCATTTTAGTGTTGTTGGGGAGTAGTTTAGTCATAAGTTAAATAGTAAAAGTGTTAATTAAATCTCAGAAGAGTTCTATATCTATAAGTGGTGTCTTTGATAAGGCGTAAGGTTAAGTTATGTCTGTTTTTCCTAAGAGTTATTAACGGTTTTACTATGATTAAACGCTAATTGATAAGCTCATGTAGAGTCATGTAAACAATCAAAAAAAGCCGAACATGACGTCCGGCTTTGAATTAGTTCCCGATTTTTACATTAATTTTTAGTGACTAGCTAAAGATTAAATTTGTGCGAATGCGCCTTCCCAAGTGTAAGCCACACCGTCGAACTCAACGCGATGTGCCGCGTTTTGCTTGTCTTCGTCTAGATTGCAGATAGCGAAGTGGTAAGCGTTGCCTGTGGTAGTTTGCAGACGAATCACGGTACCCACTTCGTTGTTGCCAATGACGGTTACTGACTCTACTAGGCCACGAGCGCCAACCGATGCTTCGATAGACTCGTTGAAGTAACCGTGTGTCTCTAGCACAGAAGCAAACACGTGGTTCTGACCAGATTGACGTAGGATCAGTGCAGGCTCACTCTTCAAGTTGAAGTCTGGATCATTTGCGCCAGTGCGAGTGAAGAACACTTTGCCGCCGTTTGTAGCGCTTGTGATTAGCGAGTAGTAGCTGTTGTCGTGCAACCAGCTTATGAGCGAGCTGCCTTCAACTTGGCCTGAACCCACATTCCATAGATGCTGGTAGCCGTTGTCTTCGCCCATTGGACGCAGCGTGCTTTCTACGTCGTATTCAAAATCCGTACGGATGATTTGACCAGAGTAATGCACTGGCAGGTCGTATTGGTGCTCTTGATCTGCTTCGATGCGGTAAACATCAATCACAAGCGGTTTTTCGAATTCTGGCAATTCAGCAAGAATAATGCTGCGTTGCATGTCTACACCGTTGTAGTAACCAGAAATACGACCGCTCATGCCTTGCAGCTTTTCATCATCAGCTTTGAAGAAGTGCTTAGAACCGAACTTGGTTTCTGCTAGCGCTGTGTCGAAGTTGTTTTGCGTCTTTTGGTCAACCGTTACTGTGTTGTGCGCGACTGTCTGCTTACAGTAAGACTTGTTCTCTGGGATGTAACGACCGCCAAATTTAGGCTCAACGTTTACCCAGCGACCAAAGCCGTAATCGTGCAGCACTTCATGACCGCGGTTAAACACGCTCAGGTGCAGACCATCGTAGTGACCGTGGTCTAGCGCAGAGTGGTACTGGTGATCGCTGCCGTGTTGACCAAACCAGATAAGCGCCATGGTGTCATCATCTTGCTCGTCACGGTGACGAAGAATGCTTACGCCGCCTTTTTCGCCTTCTGGACCGTCTGTTACGAATAGGCTACCCCAGTTGAATGGTTTGATGTTATCTGCGGCTGCAACCGCGTCAGACAATGTTTTACCTGAGATATGAACCCAAACATCTTGCTGGTGGTCTGCCATGCCAAGTAACGTTTCAGACTGCTCGTAACGGTGGAAACATACTGACGTTGCCATGATTACGCCTTCATCATTGATCGAAATCGTCTTCGATGAATCGTTCAGTGCTGGCAAAGTACCATCTGGGAATGCCGTCTTAAATACTGCGTAAGACGTGGTCTTGATGACCGAGTCGTTGAATTCGTAAATACCAAGCTCAGGCTGGCGACGTTCAATCGCTTCTGCGAACAGGTAGATTGGACGTAGCGAGAAACGGTGGTAGTAAGGACCTTCCATGTAGTAGCCATCTGGCGAGAACAGTTGGTCTAGCTGAGCTAGGAAGCCGCCGCTCACTTTGTCCAGTTTCAAGCCGTAAAGCGCTTTGTCGACTGCTTCTTGATCGTTAATTGCGTAACCACAGATACCTACTGCTGCTACTGCCCACAGACCGTGGTTGTGTACGATGTCGAAGTCGTGACCGTAAGTGACTACGAACAGCTCAATCATTTGTTTGAACAGGTCGTTTTCAATCAGTGTTTTTTGCTCTTCTTCCAATGTGTGGTAAATGCAGCTGTACGCACAAGACGCGTATAGCATCCACATGTTCTCGTTCAGAGTTTGGTGGAAGATCTTACCCGGAGGGTTAGAGTCACGGCTGGTGTTGCTTTCTAGCGTCGGGTATACCTTCGCGTAAGCCATTAGCATGTCCACGATGTAATCGCGGTACTTCTGTTCGCCAGTGATAAGGAATAGGCGACCCGCTAGATCAATGTGGATGTAGTTTTGCTTGTGACGGTTGTGCTCGTAACCACCACCTTCGCCGTGACCGGGAACTTCAATGCCAACCTCGGCCATGTAAGCGTCAGTTTGTTTGATGTCACGTGCTAATGCATTTCCTAATAGGCTATCCGTGCCAAGTGCTTTGCTTAGTTCTGCCGCTTCTTCAAAGTTCATTAATAGCGGTTGGTAAGACAGGGTTTGGTAGCTCATTATTATTTCTCCTGCCCGAATGCGTTCACTTCTAGAGAGTAGAAGCCATTCCAGCTGTAGGTTTTACCGTTCATTTCTACTTGGTGTGGGGTTTGGTCGTCAGCGCCTAACACATTGCTGATCATCACAGTAACCAGTGATTTCTCAGTAGTGATTTCTACGATGCTGCCAACGGCGTTGTAACCCACGACGCGAATATCTTTCACCTGACCACGTGCATTCACCGATTGCTCAAACTCTTCATTGAAGTAGCCGTGTGTTTCTAGCACAGAAGCAAATAGCGTCGATTCGCCCTTGCTGCGCAGAATGAATGCCGGTTCGCTACGTAGGTTAAAGCTTGGGTCATTGGCGCCAGTGCGAGTGAAGATCACTTCATTATCGCCGTTCTGTTTCGCGCTGCTACTTGTGCCTAACCAAGTGTAGTAGGTGTTGTTTTGTAGCCAGCTAACCAGCGCCATATCTTGCACTTTGCCGCTTGCTACTTTCCAAAGGTGTTGGTAACCGAAGTCATCGCCAAGCGTGCTCAGTTCACCAAAGGTTTGGTAATCGAAGTTAGTACGTACGATTTGACCATCGTATTGATGAGAGTAGTCGTACTGATGCCCGCCTTCACCTTCGATGCGGTAAAGGTCTAGCAATAGCGGTGCTTCAAGCTCATCTAGGTTAAGCATGAACACACTGCGCTGCATGTCTGTGTTCGGGTAATGGTCGTTCGCAAACGCGCTCATACCGTTGATTTCAGTGCCTTCTACTTTAAAGAAGTGAGGCAAACCGTGCACTGAATCAGCGCGGTCTACATCGAAACCATTCTGACATTGCTCATCAATCGTTACCGCGTTGTGCGCGATAGTTTGACGTGCGTACGATTTGTTTTCGTCTAGGTAACGACCGCCGAATTTAGGCTCTACATTTACCCAGCGACAGAAGCCGTATTCACGCAGCACTTCTTGACCACGGTTGAAGAAAGTAATGCCAAGCGTATCGAAGTTACCATGTCCCATACCGTGTTGACCGTAGTTCATCACAAGCTGTGACACATCACCGGTTTTATCCTGCATACGGATAAAGCCTTGTGCACCGTTGTTACCGGTTGGACCTTCGTTTAGTTCCACACTTGGCCAGAAAGGCATGCCGATTTCACGGTCTGCGATGGCTTTATCGTAGGCTTGAGAAAGCTCAAGACCACATGGGTGCATCCAAACGGCATTTTGAATCTTCGCCATGCCTAGGATGTTATCGTCTAGACCGTAGTGCTTGCTGTAAACGCTCACTGCAACTTGAACACCCATGTCGGTAATGCTCATGGTACGAGATGCGTCGTTTAGGGCAGGGAACTCACCATTCGGATAAGCCGTTGCCAGCATCGCTTGTACTGTGTTGCCAATCACTTTGTCTTTGTAGTTGTAGATGTCTACTTCAGGCATGTGACGGTGTACTACTTCTGCAAATACACAAGTTGGACGAATCGCATAACGATGGTAGTAAGGGCCTTCCATGTAGTAACCAGAAGGGGCGAACAACTGTGAGATTTGCGCTAGGAAGCCGCCAGTATCATCACGGTCTTGACCGTATACCGACATCTCTAGATATTCAGGTTTACCAATGGCTAGGCCACAAATACCAACAGCAGCAACTGCCCAGATGCCGTGGTTGTGAATACGGTCGAAATCGTGCGCGTATTTCACTGTGAACATGTCTAGCATTGGTTCGAAAATGCGCTCAACAACGGCTGTGCGCTCTTCTTCTGTCATCACTGATGCCACGCAAGAGTAAGCAAGGCTAGTAAACATTAACCAACAGTGTTCATTAAGGATCTGGTGGAAAAGACGACCTGTTGGGTTAGTGTTTTTCTGTACGTGGAAATCAAAAGTGAGGTACTTCTCTGCGTAAATAGCGAGAAGATCTTTAACGAACTGCGCGTACTTTTCTTCTTGAGTGATCAAGAACAAACGACCCGCTAAGTTCATGTAGGTATAGTTTTGTTTGTGGCGGTTGTGCTCGTAGCCACCCGCTTCGCCGTGACCTGGTACGTCTAGAGGCAGACGCATGAAGGCTTCAAGTTCCTTGCGATTCGCTTCAATGGATTTGCCCATTAAGCTCGGCTTTCCGACTTCCTTTCTTAGTAGTTCGACTTCTGCTTCAGTCAACAAAATCGGTTGTGTAGTCATTTCTTTACCACCCTCAGATGAAGTGTGTTGTTTTCTTAAACTTTCTATAAAGTAATACAATATTAAGTTTGGGTGTAGTTTTTGTGGCAAAAAGGGAGAGTGAAATCACGCGAATTTAGCTAACCCATTGATTTGTATTGTTGTGATAATCCTTGTTGTGACTGATTTTTCGGCGTTATCAATCGTTAAGTGGAATGCTTTAACGAGCACCGTTTGATGAATATCACATATTTTTAGATATATTGTATGACAATTAAAGAAGATCGGATATGCTCGTTACCAATTCGACAGCAGACCCTTTCGCTTCGCGTTTCACTTTTATCAATACGACGCTTTTTTAAGAGGACCTTTTAATAAAGCATGGTTAAGAATGAAGTGCCGTAGGGTTCGCTTTAATAGAGACTTTTTAGGAGTATGACGATGAATTCTTTCTTTGTATTAGATGAGAACCCGTGGGAAGAGCTAGGCGGCGGTATCAAACGTAAAATTGTTGCTTACACAGATGACCTAATGGCGGTTCACCTATGTTTCGACAAAGGCGCGATTGGCGCTCCGCATACTCACGAAATTCACGATCAAATCGGTTACGTGGTACGTGGCAGCTTTGAAGCAGAAATCGAAGGCGAGAAGAAAGTACTTAAAGAAGGCGATGCATACTTTGCTCGTAAGCACATGATGCACGGTGCGGTTGCACTAGAGCAAGACAGCATTCTTCTAGACATCTTCAACCCAGCTCGTGAAGACTTCTTAAAATAATCTATAGCGCAACCTCAGTTGCTAAGGTGACAACATGAAATCATTAAACATCGCGGTCATTGGCGAATGTATGGTTGAGCTACAGAAAAAGGAAGGTCAGCTAAAGCAGTCATTCGGTGGTGATACGTTGAATACCGCACTGTATTTATCTCGTTTGACCAAAGCTCACGATATCAAAACCAGCTATGTAACGGCTCTGGGTAACGATCCTTTTAGCCAAGAAATGCTATCAGCATGGCAAGAAGAGGGCATCGATACTAGTCTGGTTCTTTCCGTTAAAGAAAAGCAACCAGGTATCTACTACATCGAAACCGATGAAACTGGCGAGCGTTACTTCCACTACTGGCGTAACGAAGCGGCCGCTAAGTTCCTATTCGAACAAAACGAGTCTCCGCTATTAGTTGACAAACTTTACTCGTACGATGCGGTTTACTTGAGCGGTATTACATTAGCGATCCTTACTGAAGAAGGTAAGACACAACTGTTTGGCTTCCTTGAGCGCTTCAAGGCACAAGGTGGTAAGGTTATTTTCGATAACAACTACCGTCCTAAATTGTGGGAAAGCCACGAGAATGCCATGTCTTGGTACCTTAAGATCCTTAAGCACACAGATATCGCACTGCTCACATTTGAAGATGAGCAAATGCTTTACGGTGACGAGCATCTAGAACAGTGCATCGAGAGAACCTCTGCACTGGGCGTGGATGAAATCATCATCAAACGTGGTAGCAAAGATTGCTTGGTTGTGGCGAATGGCGAAGCGCAATACGTGGCGCCAAACAAAGTCGACAACGTGATTGATACAACAGCGGCTGGTGATTCTTTCAGTGCGGGCTTCTTGGCGAAGCGCTTGACTGGCGGCAATGCAGCGGAATCGGCTTACTCTGGCCACTGTATGGCTGGCGCGGTAATTCAACATAAAGGTGCCATCATTCCACGTGAAGTGATGCCAGATCTTCCTTTGTAATTCTTTTGCGGAGCGTTGAGTAATCGGCGCTCCGCAGTGATTTATTGAACTCAAGTTAACGACGACGAGTACACTCTTATGACGACATTAAACGAACAATTAGCAAACCTAAAAGTAATTCCTGTTATTGCCATCAACAAAGCAGAAGATGCGATCCCTCTAGGCCGCACGTTGGTTGAAAACGGTATGCCTTGCGCAGAAATCACGTTCCGCACAGAGTGTGCTGCAGAAGCGATTCGTGCTATGCGCGCTGAGTTCCCAGAAATGCTGATCGGTGCAGGTACGATCCTAACTAACGAGCAAGTTGACCAAGCGATCGAAGCTGGTGTGGACTTTATCGTAAGCCCTGGCTTTAACCCTCGCACGGTTCAATACTGCCTAGACAAAGGCGTGGCTATCGTACCTGGCGTAAACAACCCAAGCCTAGTTGAGCAAGCGATGGAAATGGGTCTGCGTACACTTAAGTTCTTCCCTGCTGAGCCATCTGGCGGCGTTGGTATGCTTAAAGCACTAACGGCGGTTTACCCAGTGAAATTCATGCCAACAGGTGGCGTGAGCCTAGGTAACGTAGACGAGTACCTGTCTATCCCTTCAGTACTGGCATGTGGCGGCACTTGGATGGTGCCAACAAAACTTATCGATGAAGGTAAGTGGGATGAACTAGGGACACTGGTTCGCGACGCAGTAGCTCACGTAGCATAAGTGTCGTAACACCCCGATAAAACTAGCGAAAGAATGAAAAGCGAGCATCAGTGCTCGCTTTTTTGTGTTTGAAAGTTTGAAAGAGGCGAGAGTTAAGAATCGCATTCATATAAATCCTACTTTCTATCCAATTTTTCGAAACATCTCATTACGTTTCCTTCAAAGAAATGCCGCGCATTTTTGATCTTCAGACAAAGCGCGAAGAAGAAAAATATTCCATACTCTAATAAATTTCAATTAGACAATTTGTATTACAATATGTTGAGGTGTTCTGAGTGGCAATTATCTCCTAGAAAGCCATTGGTCTAAGAAAGTAAGGGATTTGACGTGTTTTTTTCGTTGAATAACTTATGCTTTAGATCACAATTAAAGCTTATTGTAGTACAAATGGGGTTATGAGAAGAGTAGTCTAGACGTTAGAAAATGATCAAACTTGAAAGGCTGAAAAAATGACTATTGATACTCTTGTTGTTCTTGCCTACTTCTTCTTCTTAGTTGCAATTGGTTGGATGTTCCGTAAGTTCACTACCTCAACCAGTGACTACTTCCGAGGGGGCGGTAAGATGTTATGGTGGATGGTAGGTGCTACCGCCTTCATGACGCAATTTTCAGCATGGACGTTTACAGGTGCCGCAGGACGCGCGTTCAATGACGGTTTCGTTGTTGTAATCCTATTCTTAGCCAACGCATTTGGCTACTTCATGAACTATCTCTACTTTGCTCCAAAGTTCCGTCAGTTACGTGTAGTGACGGCGATTGAAGCAATTCGTCAACGTTTTGGTAAGACTTCAGAGCAGTTCTTCACTTGGGCTGGTATGCCAGACAGCTTGATCTCAGCCGGTATTTGGTTGAATGGTCTTGCGATTTTCGTGGCAGCGGTCTTCAACATTCCTATGGAAGCGACCATCATCGTTACGGGTTTAGTGCTAATGCTAATGGCGGTAACGGGTGGCTCTTGGGCAGTTGTTGCATCTGACTTTATGCAGATGCTGGTTATCATGGCAGTGACGATCACTTGTGCGGTGGCGGCATACTTCCATGGTGGCGGTATTGGCAACATCGTGTCGAACTTCCACGGCGACTTCATGCTGGGTAACAACCTGAACTACTTCAGTATCTTTATCCTTTGGGTTGTGTTCATCTTTGTTAAACAGTTCGGTGTCATGAACAACAGCATCAACGCTTACCGCTACTTATGTGCAAAAGACAGTGAAAACGCACGTAAAGCTGCAGGTCTTGCATGTGTGCTGATGATTGTTGGTCCTATCATCTGGTTCCTACCACCTTGGTACGTTGCGGCATTTATGCCTGATTTCGCAGAGCAATACGGCTCAGTAGGTGGTGATGCAGCTTACCTAGCATTCGTACAAAACGTAATGCCAGCAGGTATGGTGGGTCTTCTGATGTCAGCAATGTTTGCGGCGACCATGTCTTCAATGGACTCTGGTCTTAACCGTAACGCGGGCATCTTTGTGATGAACTTCTACAGCCCGATTGTGCGTCCACAAGCGTCGCAAAAAGAACTGGTTATCGTGAGTAAAGCAACGACTATCGTGATGGGCTTCATCATCATTGGTATCGGTCTATTCATTAACTCACTACGTCACTTGAGCCTGTTCGATATCGTACTGAACGTCGGTGCATTAATTGGTTTCCCAATGCTGATTCCTGTACTACTTGGTATGTGGATTCGTAAGACGCCGGATTGGGCTGGTTGGGCAACACTGGTTGTTGGTGGCTTTGTTTCTTACATCTTCGGTATCTCACTACAAGCAGAAGATGTAGAGCGCCTATTCGGTCTAGAGCAAGCGTTTACAGGACGTGAGTGGGCAGACCTAAAAGTTGGCTTGAGCTTAGCGGCACACGTTATCTTCACCGGTGGTTTCTTCTTGCTGACAACGCGCTTCTACAAAGGTCTATCACTTGAACGTGAGAAAGAAGTGGACCAATTGTTCGAGAACTGGAATACGCCACTTGTGGCTGACAGCGAAGAGCAGCAGAACCTAGATACAAAACAGCGCGGCATGCTTGGTAAGCTTATCAGCGTAGCGGGCTTCGGTATCCTAGCTATGGCTCTAATTCCAAATGAACCATCTGGTCGACTACTGTTTATCTTGTGTGGTGCGATTGTTCTCTCGGTGGGTGTTCTATTGGTGAACGCAGCCCGAGGGCCTAAAAGCCCAAAGTTAGCTAACGCGAAAAGCTAACCAAAGTTAAAGACTCTCAATGAAAAATCCCGCGGTGTTAAAGCCGTGGGATTTTTTGATCAAGCTGACTGAGAAAGCGTGGCGCATCGTTTGTTGTTATTCGTTGTATTGGGGAACTCCCAATAAGGTGCGACTATATTCACATTAGAGTCGTCAGCCTAAAGCGAAAAAGCAATCTAACTTTCTTTGCACGCCGTGTTTACACTTTACACCCCAAACCTGATGCTTTGTCTATTTAAATAAATATGTGTGCCTTCTTAGCAAAGAAAAAGCATTAAATCAGACGTAGCTTTAATGAGGCGTACGCCAGAAATAGGAGAGAGGTTTTGAAGTGTTAGTGGAAAATATATAAGAGAATTGGAAGAGGCAGCCCTGCAAAACCTTAATGGAGTGGCTAGGGTATCAAGGAGTGATGAGCGTCTGGGGAAAAACAAAAAAGCCCAGCTACATTGGTTGCTGGGCTTTTAGTTGCAACTGAGTGTGACTAAGCTTCTAGCTCTGCAAAGTAGTCGAAGATGACTGGAACGTCATTTTGACCAAGGCCTTTATCAACTGCCGCTTGTAGACTCTTAGAAGTGCCCTCTGCAATTAGGGAAGTTGTACCAAGCTCTTCGCATAGAGCAAGGAAGTAACCGAGGTCTTTGTTTGCGTTTGCGACAGAGAAGCCTAGTTTTTCTTCGCCATCTACGGCGTAAAACTTACAGAATTGCATAAATGGTGAGTTTGATGGTCCTGCAGACATGATGTCGAATAATTGTTGGCCATCAACACCAGCACGTTTAGCAACAGCAAATGCCTGAGACATGGTTGCTACGGTTGTCATACCCATAAAGTTATTCACAAGCTTAGTTACGTGACCAGAGCCTAGTGCGCCAAGGTGGAATATGTTTTCACCTTGATCGTCCAGCACTGGCTTAACCTTATTGAATGTTTCGACGTCGCCTGCGGCCATGATGTTCAGTAAACCATCTTTTGCGTGGGCAGGTGTACGACCTAGAGGCGCATCAATCATACCAGCCCCTTTCTTAGCAAGGTCAGCGCCAATCTTCTTCGTTGAAGCTGGAATAGATGTACCGAAGTCGATGAGTGTTTTACCTTCTGACATGCCAGCTAGAACACCAGTGTCTCCGTAAACAACTTTTTCGACAACTTCAGATGTTGTTAGGCACAGCATCACGATATCACTTTTCTCTGCTAGCTCTTTACCTGAAGAAGCTTCAGAAGCGTTTCCACGAGCTAGTACTGCGTCAACAGCATCTTTATTGAGGTCCATTACAGCAACTTCGTAACCACGTTTCTGTAGGTTTTCAACCATGTTTCCGCCCATCAAGCCTAGGCCGATGAAACCAATGATAGGTTTAGTCATTTTAACTCCAAAAATACTATTGTATGATTATATTTCTTGTTAGTAATCATAATGACTATTGTGGCTTTTGCAATTGAAAATTATGAGCATAGCGGGCTTGGGATGAATTTTTTCTAAAAGTGAGATGTAAGTAAGGTTTGTGGGGGTTTTATTCATCAGTGTATATAAGAAAAGCGGATTCATCACGCTTCCATTTTATCGTGAACAAAGCCTTTAGGAGGCTTAAATAACGTAAAAAATAAGATTTATTGTAATACAAGTGATTTTGTTTCAGCTAGAGGAATACTGTCTATACCAAAAATGGGTGAAACGTTCCAGATGGGGTGAAAGGCGAGGTGGTATAAGGATAAGCCGCAGTACAAACATACTGCGGCCGTTATCAAATCAGTACTAAAGCGTACTTACTGATAGGTAAAAAGACTTATTGGTACTAAATGCCTAAAGCTTGACCACCACCAATTTGCAGTGTTTCTGCGGTAATGAATGATGCATCTTTACTTACCAGAAAAGAGATAGCAGAGGCGACTTCCTCTGGCTGGCCTAGGCGTCCAAGCATAATACTGTCTGCCCAAGAAGCAAATACTTCAGGCTTGGTTGCTTTGATTTGAGCATGGAATGGTGTATCGATAGTGCCAGGAGATACTGCATTGACACGAATTCCAGCCGGAGCTAACTCTTTAGCTAAAGCGCGAGTTAATGTATGAACGGCGGCTTTTGATGTACCGTAAATACCTGCACCTGGACCACCTGCATTCCAAGCCGCGTTTGAAGTGAAGTTGATAATTGATGCATTATCAGACTTTCTTAGAAATGGAATCGCTGCGCGTGATACGAAGAATGCACTATCGAGGTTTAAAGCCATGACTTTACGGAAAAAATCAGTTTCCATACCTTCAATAGGACTACGACCACCAAGACCACCTGCGTTATTAACGACAACATCGATTTTGCCGTATTTTTCACCAATAGCATTGATGTTTTCATCGACGGCATGTTCATCTGTAACGTCAAAACCGTAGTATTCAGCCTCAATTCCTGCGTTATGTAGTTTGGAGACACACTCCGAACCTTTTTTATCTTCAATGCCGTTTAGAATGACCGTGTATCCATCCTGACCAAGACGCTTTGCCACTTGGAAGCCGATACCGCCAGTAGCACCAGAAATAAATGCAATTTTAGTAGACATAATGGTGTTCTCTCATGTTTGTAGAGTTGGAAAGGATTTTTTATTTAACATAGAGTATTATTGTAATACAAATTAGTTTAATAAACAGAGAAACACCAACAATGAGAAGTCGATCACGTACTTTCTTTAGATGCTGACTCATCCAGTGGCATATATCGACTTTTACGGTCGTGCATGATTTGTATCTAGTCAGGATAATCGGGATATATAAACAATTGAGCTTATAGCTGCGGGCTTAGCTCGTTGGGCCGAGGTTTGTTGCAAGTAGAAAGAAAGCCGATTAACCGTGGGTCTTTGTTGCCAAACTTATGATTTCATTTAGGCTTGCCAAGTGATGGTTGGATAACTTTGTCGAGAGGTTGAGTTTTAAGCGGGTAGGGAACCTTTTTAGGATCTTAAGTCTTTCAAGGTCATTCTGAATAGCGAGGAACGAGCGTGATTTAGAATCTCTTGCCCGAGCACGCTGTTATGATATGTGACCCCGTTTCGCCGAGCGTTATTCATCACCATTATTCTGAAGAGTCGAGTTAGGATCTACCGGAATAATGATTTTGACTAAGCTGAGATAAAAATGCCCGCTAAATCAGCGGGCACTTTTGTTTACGTCATTAATGGTGCATGTGTTTTTCCATGTGACCTTGTTTTTCAACCGCCATTTCTACTTCCACTTTACCCGCGTTTTTGAATGTTAACGTCATAGGGAAGCGGTCGCCTTCTTTAAGAGTTTGTGTTGGGTTAAAAATCATTAAATGGAAGCTGCCTGGCTTAAACAACACTGAGTCATTGGCTGGAACGCGCACTTCGTCAATCTTAATCATTTTCATCACACCATCTTCTTTCTTATGCGTGTGAATTTCGACATGCCCTGCGATTGGGCTTTCTGCTGCGATCAATGCATCTTCACTGTCACCGTGGTTGGTTAATTGAAAAAAACCACCGATAACAGGTGCGTTTGGTGGCGCTTCGCGGCTCCATGGATGGTCGATATGAATTTTTCCTGCTTCATAATCGTGCGCTAAACTCAGTGGGCTAGCGATGACAGCAATAAGCGCGATAGCGGCGGTTTTTAATGATTTAAGCATGTGTTTTTCCTTTTGAATTAATAGCTTCTCTGAATGGACAACAAACAGAGTCATCGTTATTTTTGAATAAAGTTGTCAATGATTAGATGCCTGTTAGGCAGGAAAAACACTCGGCGGAGAGTGCTTAGGCGCGATGTGTTTGTAAACGAGCTTATCGCATTTTGAAAAGTGATAAGTCGTCAGTGCATACTTTACTCGGCGCAGCCAATGGATGGTTGTCAGGTAAAGCCCAATCGCAACTAAAAGAAAGAATTGAACAGCTTGAAGAAGCGGGCATTCAAACTGGAAGCCGTCGTGTAAGTTAAGATCTTGGATGAGCTTAGAAGAAGATTGAGCGTTAGCCTCAATCAACGTATTGATATCCACCCATTTGAAACCATCTGCGGTACACAGTAAAACCTTTTCACTTTGGACTTTGTTGAGCCAAGTTGTGCTGTGAACTTGTGTAGGGTTAAGAGCGGCTGTGGACGCTAAATACAACTGAAACAACACCGCGATAATAACCGCAATAGCGTGCAAGCGATGGTGTTTGTGCTGTATTAGAGTGTTTTCCATACAATTGAGTGCTTATCTTCTTCGGCGCGGGATACTAACAAATTAACCAAACAATGTAATTATCAGTTTACTAAAAGGTGATGCAAGTGTGCATTATTTGTTTTATTGCCTATTTTTAACGCTTTAATGTTTTGATTCGGCTGACATTCACAACCTCCAATTCAACTTGTCAGTCTTGCCTAGTCGCTTTTGAAGATACCGAATTAATCTCTCTTATATGCCACTGAAGCTTCGGTTAGTGGGTGTCGTGGTGGTGTTTTTACGTGCTAGATTTGGCTGATATCGATTCAAAATGCACACCGAATCTCCACTTGTTTTCCATTAACGGAATTATGACAGTAATTTAATAAAGGATACGGTATTCTGCGCCCCTTTGTACATGCCAGAAACGTCCGTCCTACTTAGTCGGAGGGGCGATTAATCTTAAGAAATTTCTCAAATGAAATACGAACAACAGATTGGATATCGATACCCTAAAGGTCGATTTGCCATGGTGAGTGTATATGCATTCACCGGTGCTGCGATTTTAGCATCGACTATTTTTTCTCTATTGCTGTTTTTGTCTATCGACGAAAACCCGATGATGCAAACCTTATTTGGTGGTTTAGCGATCATTTTTGAAGCAGGTAAATTTTACGCTTGGTATGAATACGGTGAGCGCCGAGCCCATCGCAACTACACAGGAGCAGCAACCGCTCTCGTGTTTTATTTAGTCTTAGCTGCGATTTCCATTGGCGGTAGTATTGGTGGGATTAATAGTGCAACCAATAGTGCACAAAGTCATATTTCGGTAGAGCAGGCGAAAGTGGAAGCGTTTAATCGTCAGATTGCGGCAATCGATAAGCAGATTGAGCTCAACAATATGGCAGCGCAGAAATACATCGAGATGGAGCGTATCGCGACTGGTGTAACTCGCATTCAGGATCAAAACAAAACCTTACGTGAAGAGCAGCAACGCTTGGCTATGGAGCGTGATAGTTTACCGCCGGTTACGCAAGGCTCAGTGATTGGTTTGATTGATAGCCTAGCCAACGCATTTGGTACCACCTCTCAGCAAGCTCAGCTTGGCTTGGTTGTATTTCTTTCGATTCTTTTGGACTTCTTTGCTGCATTTTTTGTTGGCTTGATTGGTGAAGAGCAACGGTTCCGATATTTCTATCGCAGAAATGAGGGCATGATATTGAAAACAGTTCGCGATATAGACCCAGCGCCTGCGGGTTATCTTCCTCATATAAAAGAGGAAGAAGAGCAAGAAATACCAGCTGCGCCGGAGCCAGAAGAACCAAAGGAACCGAAAACCTTGTTAGAGCAAGTTAGCGATGCACTTAAAACGCATCAAATTACGTGCACCAAAAAAGCCGTTGCTAAACAGTTTAGGCTGTCTGCGGAAGAGGTAGACAAGGTATTTGAAGAATTGGCAGAGCTCGGTTTAGTGGGAAAAAAAGCCAACCACCATTATCATTGGATAGGTGAAGCAGAAACCGCATAATTGGTTATCTATTAGAGTTCGGAAAGAGCGTCAATCGGCGCTCTTTTTTTTGGGAGGGGGGAGTTTCGCTATTAAAGTTAACTACAAGAAAGCGTATCAATCTTTATTGAGCTTTTTGGTTACGTCTTTCACCGTTTTCTTCTCTTTTTCCGGTGTCATTGCATCAACAGCTTTACCCGCCATCCCTTCATCTGGCAATTTGTCTTTTCCTGCATTAACTGCGGTATCTTTCAGTGCCTCTTTAGGCGTACAGCGACCCCCAACACCAACCACGGCTTTTGTCGCAGCGGCTTTAGCTGCCTTTTCTGCATCGCAGTCAGGATCCATAACGCTAGCTAAGCTCGTGGCTGAACCAAAAAACAAGATTAACAAAATGAGGTTGCGTTTTTTCATAGTCGTCACCAATGTTGTGAAACATAGGTAAAGTGTAACGGAGAGAAAAGGCTTTGACTGAGAATTTGTTGGTTTGAGCTTGGGAAGCAAAGTAAGGTGAAAAGAAAAAGTGCCACCGAAGTGACACTTTTTCTTAAGCGTAGAAGGGATTAGTTGTCGTAAACGTCTAACTCCAATTCACGGGCAATATTTTGGTCGTTAATGATCACACCTTCGACTTCGACACGAGCACCATTTAGGTTAAGTTCTTCAATGCCTTGGAAGCGTGTTTGCGCATCAATCACAACGGTGGTATTACTTAGTACTTGATCAGCATCATTCTCACAATGCTCGATTTTAAATGCTCTTGAATCAGCATCGTAGTTTGATACATAGCCTTCACATTCAAACTCTTTACCTCGCCATTGGTTGTCATTGTCAAACTCCGACCGCTCAAATTCGATGACGGTAGCGGTGCGTTTGCCATTTTTCATCACAGAGGTCACTTCTACTTCTTGACCTTGTTCTAGATTAGCTTTGCTACCATCCTCAAAGCGTGTTGCGTTATCAATGAAGAAGGCTCCTCGGTAGTTTAGAGAGAACTCACTATAATCCTTGGCAACCCAAGTCACGATACCTTCCACATCGCTGTCATTTTTTAGATCGTTGTAGTCTTCAACTTGTACCTCATGTGCCATGAAGATACCGTTTTGCATTTCACCTTCTACTTCCACCCATTGGCCGATGCTAAGTTGGCTAATGTTGTCGTAAGATACGGTTATATTTGTACCAAGCTCAAACGTGCCAGCATTTTCATCGATACTGGTAATACGGCCTTCCAGTTCGTAGTCGTTATCAAGTACTGGGTAATCGTTATCTACGTCGAGTTCGACCACAGACAACACTCGATAACCCGCATCCGCAGTCGGCAAGGATGACACCATCACCCAGTCGTTGATCTCTATATCATCACTTAAACCGTCAAACTGCAGATCTACGCCGTTTACCGTAAATGTTTTCTTCACATGATCAATCGCTGTGACACGTCCTGTAATGGTTGGTTCAAGTGTGACTCGGACGCCATTGTTCGAAGCTTGCCGAAGATCTGACCCCACGCGAACCACCATTTTGGGTTTTACATCGGCCAATTGCACTTGTGTGTCGTCATAAACCACCTCAGACACACGATACGTATGTCCATTGACGGTTAACGTGCTTTCTTCAGCGTTGACCGCTTCAACAGAGCCAATCGCTACACTTGGTTTCACTGTTGGTTGAGTTGGTGTGCTATCGCTATTGCTGCCACCACCTGAACCACCACAACCAGACAATGCCAAACCTACTACAGAAATAAGAGCGAGTTTTTTCATTGTATTAACCTCAATTTACGAGCGAGTTTAGGAAATTGCCTGTATCTTATTGGGCATATCGTGAAGAGATCGTGAAGAAATGTGATTTTATGAAAATTTTAATTGTAGATGACAACCATAACGTCTCGGAGACGATTGCAGACTATCTTGAGCTCGAAGGCATGATTATCGATTGTGCGTTTCATGGAGAGGCTGCGATTAAGTTAATCGAGGAAAATCATTACGATGTAATTATCATGGATATCATGATGCCGAAGCTCGATGGCATCAGTACGGTACAGAAGCTTCGACAAGATAAGTTATGTGGAACGCCAATTCTTTTCCTAACGGCAAAAGATACGCTAGATGACAAAATCGCGGCTTTTAAAGCGGGGGGAGATGACTATTTAATGAAGCCATTTGCGATGGAAGAGCTCAGTTTGCGTGTTCATGCTTTGGCTAATCGTGGTCCAAGACAAGATATCGGAACGCTCAAATTTGCAGATATTTGTTTAGATGCGCGTACAGGAAAAGTAACGAGAAAAGACAAAGAAATTAAGCTGAGTCGAATTCAAACTAAAATTTTAAAATTGCTCCTCCAACGTGCTCCAGCAGCGGTCTCGCGCACAGAAGTGATCGATAGTGTGTGGGGAGACGAACCACCTGGAAGTGATGCACTTCGTAGCCATATTTATGGTTTAAGAACCGCACTAGACAAAGGTTTTGATGAATCACGATTAGAGACTATTCATGGACAAGGTTACCGACTTAAAGCATAACGAATATCCAAGCATTTATCGCAAGATCCGTTGGGGTTTTGGGGTCATGACGTTTGTGATGTTTACTCTTTTTTGGTCGCTGATTTATGTGGCAGAAAACAAACTGGAAGTGCTGAGTTTACATCACTGGCTCGATACTGAAGCTGCGCTTTATAGTGAGAATTTCGAGAAACAGGGTTGGGATGCGCCATTGCCAAACGTATTGGAGTTCAACTCATATTGGAGTGAAGCACCGACACCCGATTGGTTGCTCTCTTTTACTTCACCTGGTTTTTACGAATACCTGCTTGGTGAAGAAGATAAACACTTTGTTGTATTGAAACACCCCTCAGGGAAGGGGCTTATGTACATTGTGTTTCAAGATGACTCAGATGATTACTTGGACGAATACGAAAGCTCGCTGCATCAGTTTACGCTGCTGCTCGGTGGTTTGTTTTCATTTGTCATGGTTGGGTATGGCATTTACATGGTTCGAATATTGTCTCGGCCATTAGCGCAAATTGAAGACAAAATTAGCCAAATGTCACCGGATCAACCCGCTTTCCAAGTTGAAACTAAGTTCAGCGAAACACGCCAGATAGAGCAGACTTTGCTGGATAATAAGAACGATATCGCGGGCTATTTCAAACGAGAACAAGAATTTAGCCGTTTTGCATCGCATGAGTTGAGAACGCCAATCATGGTGATTAAAGGCTCAACAGACATTCTGACGCGTATTCCTGATCAACCTCGAGTTGCGCAAAAAGCCATCACGAGGATGCAGTCAGCTTGTGACGAGATGCGTGTACTGACAGAAGCGTTTCTCTTACTTGGTAAAGAGAAAATAGAGCCTCAGCATTACGGAGAGCATCAGCTTCTCACTTGTTTACAAAAACAGTTGGAAGAGCTAGCGCCTTTATTTGCCAAGCAAGATTCGAACTACGCTTTGCACGAACAACATAGTGGTGTCGTGAATGCACCGGAGAGTTTTGTGACCATTGTAATCAACAATCTGATTAAAAACGCTTTTAGCTATAGTGTGGGAGATATTGAAATTGAGTTGAAAGGTCATGCGCTTAAGATCCTAAACCGTCACGATGGCAACGAGACGTACAATGCTGGTTATGGTTGTGGGCTTGTTATCGTACAACGAATATGTGAACGGATGGGGTGGGCGTTAGTACTGGACGATGATGGTGTTCGATTTAGTGCAAAAGTGGAGTTCTGCTCTTAGCTTTGCGCGTATTGATTCAAGTGAGAATTAACGCTCTGGATTTTTCTTGTCGTACGCATCTAACCCGCAGTCAAACAAGAAAAAACTGGAATTTGAATTAGACTGAAGTTAGTGAAGCGGAAACTCGAGGAACCGTTATGCTCTCTTATCAGGTCAGCCGAAGTATTGAAATTAATAAGAATCAAAGTGAAATTATTGGCTATCTCAAGAACTTCAATAACTGGCCTAGCTGGTCACCATGGGTCATTCTTGAACCAAGCTGCGAGCTGACATTCAGTGATAATCAGGGCCACGTTGGAGCTGGTTATCAATGGAATGGTCAGCGTATTGGGACTGGCGCGATTGTACTGGAAAGTACTCAAGAGCATCGATTAGATATGGAGCTACATTTCTTTCGCCCAATCAAGAGCCATGGAAAGGTGACTCTAATCGTGACGCCGTCACAAAATGGCTGTTTAGTCGAATGGCAAATGCAATCTCGCGTCCCTTGGTATCTGTTCTTTCTGAAAAGTATGTTTAAGTCGATGATAGAGATGGATTATCAACGTGGGTTACGCATGCTTAAAAGTAAGCTTGAAACCGGAAGAGTGCATTCAGACTTAGCCGAAATTGGTAACCGAACGTTGCCTCAAATTCATTACATTGGGATCAAGGGTGTGGCTAGCTTGCAGGAATTAGGTTCGGTAATTGAGAAGCATGTTCAGCAACTAGAACAGTTAATTAGTGACGAAACCCTATCCGTGAATGGTGAATTGTTTTGTTATTACGAGTCGATGGATATGCAGAAAGGTACATTCGAGTTTATCACTTGCTTTCCTCTTCATAACTCAGTACCAGCGCCTCAAGGGGCGGTTACCGGTACCATTCCTGAGAGTGAAACATTTGTCGTTGAACACCGAGGTGAATATCAGTTTTTGGGAAATGCATGGGCTTTAGCGATGAACTTGGTTCGTCAGAGTGGTATGAAAGTCAAAACCAGTCCTTTAGGAATCGAACGCTACCTGAATAGTCCGAAGGAAACCACGGAAGAAGAGCTAAGAACGGAAATTATTTTGTTTAAGAAATGACAGGCGCAGGCGAGTAGGGTGTTTAGGTATCATACTAGTTATGCGAAATGTTACTAAAGAATAATAGCGTATCTGTTCCTACCCATAAAAATGCCTCAGCAATCGCTGAGGCATGGTTTTACAGGCCAACTTCTCTTGTTAGAGAATTATTGTGCACGGTATTTACCGCTGTTTAGTTCAATTTTAGACGCTTTTACCCGGCTGTCTGCGTTTAGGTAGTCGCTAATACTTAGCAGATCTTGATCTTGAGATGCTTTTAACACCGCTGATTCCCCCTCTGCGAAGATAACTTCTAATTTTAACTCTTTGGCGACTGCTTTCGCTTCGTTAGGATTGTTTACGGTGATATAAACCAGTCCAGTGGCTTTGGATACGTTACTAAACGCATTCTTAAACACCTCATCACCCGCTTGAAGTTTTACGTCTTTAGATAGGGTTCTAACAGTGCCAGTTTGCACTTTTCGATAATCTTGGCCATTAATCTCAACCGCTTCTGATGGCACAAACAGTTCTGGTGCAGGTTGTTGAGAGAGCTGTTGCTCAGCGTATACACTCGACGTCATGATAACGAGAGCCAGCATAGAAAATGATTTGTATTTCATGTTATTGACTCCTTAGTGTCCAAATATGCGCATCGACCAGTTCTTAATAACACCGGGCTGAGCGTTGTTTGCCATCGGAACGTCATAGATGGTGGAAGAGTTGAAATATGCAATGTAAGAATAGACTTCATCGCCGTTCGTATCTATTGCTCGCAACGTCCATTCGCCTTTTGCATCTTCGCCATAAAATTGGTTAGACAACATTAATTGATCTTTGTAGCCTGTAATCGTTGGATCAAGAGATTGACCAACAAGACCATTGCGCGGTGTTTGCAAAACGGAACGAGTCCCTGATGGCGAAATGAGCTCGATAGCTAAGTCGGGCAGACGAGCGTGGTCCAATGTCAATGTCACTTGAACGGATTCTACTGTCAGCTCATCGGCAATGGCGATACTTGAAGAACCACCAACTAGACTTGCATCGGGTACACTTACTTCTGTAGCGTTATGAACCCATGGCGTAATGCTTTGAGCTGGTAAAACACGATTCGTCATGCGAGCACGTTGCATCGCTTCATCTAAATCTACAGCGCCGAAGCCATAAAAAGTATGGAAATCTACGCCTGCTGCGTTTTTCTGCCAAGGAGCAATAGCCTCGTAGCTAACCTGTTCACCATTATGGTTAGTAAATTCAAGCTGTACGCCTGGATGCGCTTTATCCGTTACTTTTGCTGTCTCCGCTAGTAAAGCACGTACATCACGAGCAGAAAGAGCGTGGTTGGTTGACATGATTGCCGCGATGGCACCCGATGTGTTTGGCGCAGCCGATGAGGTTCCGTTCATCGTACTGGTATAGTTACAGTTCGGATCGAGCTCCGTTCCGCCGTGTAACCCATTAATGCCAAGGCCTTCACTGGTATTTTGCCCTTCTTCACAACCCATTAAATCAGTGGTGACCATAGCAGGGAAATCTTGCCCATATTCACCTGCTGGTGCTGCAACCCACACGTTCGAACCCACCGATGAGTAACTCGCTCGCGTACCATCCGCTCGTAGTGCACTAGTGACTAAATTGAAGTAATTGGCGTTATCATAAGACTGAGCAGAGTTGTGCATCGGTAAGCCTTGATTGTCTCCACCAGCAAAGAAGTTACTTGGCAATACGAAGAATCGCCCTGCATTGAAATAGCGGTAACCATTACCTGCTGACTTTACAAATACAGCACCTCGACCCCAGGCGTTACTCTCGCTGACGTTTTTCATCACGTCCATTTCAAGTTTTAGTTGAGGGTCGCTTTCATCAAAAGTAATCGGGTTTATAGGGCTGAAACCGTAACTTTGGTTAAATACGCGAACATCGCGTGTTGCGGGGTCCATGCCATGGGAGATTAACCAACCTTCTAATGTCTGGTTGGCTAACCAGTTAAAACCAATGAGGGAAGAGTGAGAAGCGACACCGCGTCCGCCTTCACCGTTGTTACCGACGGCGCTAATCAAACCGGCTACAGCAGTGCCATGACCATTAGTATCAACCGGATAACTTGGTGGGAATGAAGAGTCTTCGACGAAGTTTCTGCTACCTGTAACTATATTACCTGCAAGGTCGGGGTGATCGATCTGCACTCCAGAATCAATGACGGCAACTTTCACACCAACACCTGCAATCCCCATTGCCTGAGTGAGCTTAGTGTTTAAGTCGTTCCCAGCAACAGCAGGGTTAGTCGCAAACGCAGTTTGCCCCGTGTTGTCTAAGTGCCATTGTTCAGAATAGAGTGGATCAAACGCCGAGACGGCAGGTGCAATGCCTACTGCCAACATAGCAGCAAATAGGCGATTAATGCGTATTTCCATTTTTGACCTCATGTCTTTGTTTGGAATTTTTTAGTTCCTGTTTCATATTCCGCTAACAGGAACAAACAAAGCTAACGACAAAGAATAAGGACGAAAACCATTTACAACTTGTTTACATTAAAAGTTCGATGGACAACATAAGTCTTTGTTAATTTACTGAAACCATGAGGTTTTTATATGTCGCATCGAGCATGCGTGAAAAGTGAAAAGCAGAAAATACGAGTGTACCGTCTGCTTCAAGAGGGGAGTTATTTAGTTGAAGCGGGTTGAATAGTTGCCATTGGTTTCTTAGGTTCGGCTTTTTCTTTAGGCAGCACGTTATCAATCCACTTTTTAATGTACAACTTATCGAATTCTTTATCACACCACTTTTTGTTTAATCCACGTCGATTGAACTCAGCACCAATCGCCACTTTGGTTTGGTTGGTTGCACGGTTGTAGTAGAGAGTTTCACATAGTTGAGTGTTACTCATTTGCTGGGCATATACATTGACACTGCTGCTGCGCATTCCCAGTTGAGATGCTTGCTGATTACTGCACGCCATAAGAAATAGAGGCGCAAAAGTAATAATGATTAGATTTTTTTTCATGTGTGCTTTTTTATGATGTAGGGTGAATGATGAACTGGTTTCTGCCAGCTTGCTTCGCATCATACAAAGCTTGGTCTGCCAAGAAAAACCACTGATCCCATTCTTGTTTAATTGTTTGTGCCGACAGTTTGTCCACTGCTCCAAGGGAAATTGTCGCGCTTAATGGTTTAGAGTCAACCACCAATGGCGTGTTTTCAACAGTATATCTCAATCGCTCCAAAAACTTAGCGCAATCTTCAGCTCGCTGTACTTCGAATAATAGGACAAACTCTTCTCCACCCCAACGAATGAGTAGGTCACCAGAGCGAGTGGATTCATTAAATAGCGTGGCAATATGAGTCAGCATTTTATCGCCAATATCGTGTCCATATTGATCATTAAAGGTTTTAAAATGATCAACATCTAAAACTGCTAAGGCAAATGTTCTATCTGGGCTTCTACGAGCCATTTTGTCCAGCCAAATGTGAAGATAGCGACGGTTATGCAGTTGAGTTAACGGATCGGTAGTATTTTCTTGAGTGAGTGCTTTATTAATACGTCTAACGCGCAGTACGTAACGAAAACCAACGACACCAATTGCCGTAATAGCGATAAAGTAGAACATTTCTCGATAGCGCTGCGAACGCAGTTCAGACGCTTGTAGCGCATTTTTTGTTTCTAGCAATTTGAGTTCTTTCTGGGCTAACTTAGCTTCGAGATCAAACTTAATGTTAATCATCTCTTCACCATGAATATGATGAGAAAACTCAGCCTCTAGCTCTCTTAATTGGGTTAAATAATGAAAAGCAGCTTCATAGTCATTAAGAATTTGATGAGCGTTTACCAGTACCGAAAGCATATCAATACGCTGCCGCAGCTCTAATTCACTGGTTGACTTGGTTTGTTCTAGAACGTTAAGCGCTGTTGTAATAGCTTTATCGTATTGTTTGTTTGCGAGGTAAGCCTCTGCAAATGCCTCGTAACAAGACGTTTTTAGCATTTCTAGATTTTTTGGAATGGGCAGGTCTACGCAACGCTGTGCGACCATTAATGCATCATCAATTTTTCCTACCGAGCTCAACATTTGTGAAAAGCTGGATAAAGAGTGGTGCTTGACTGTGTCCGACCCCGTTTGCATTGAAAGTCGAATGGCTTCATTGAAATAATATTCCGCTTTTTTGTTATCTCCGAGGCTCGAGTGAACGATGCTAAGGTTTGCGTAGATAACCCCCATAAAAAAGCTATTATCGTATTGATATTCGCTCTCTAGGTAAGTGTCGAGAGCTTGCGTTAGGTAACTGTTGGCCCGAGCCCAATCTGATGCGTCGATGTAGACCGTCCCAATGTTGTTCAGTGTCATCGCGACTTGTATTTCAAATACTGTTTTTTCTAATAACACATAGGCATTGCGGTAATATTTTAGGCCACTGCGTAGTTGATTTCGAGATACTTCTAGATTGCCTAACCAGCGGTAAGCACGGCCTTCTAATGCTAGATAACCAAGATCACGGGCTGTAGAAACAACGTCATGGAGTAACAATTCTGCGTTCCAGTTATCGTCTTGCTCAATCATTGTTACAGCTTTATTGAGCTGTGCTTCAGCGACGACCCATTCCAAATGGTGCTTTTTACCGAATTCGATTAAATCGGGCATATCTTTCGGTAATGGAACGCCTTCGTAACGCTTAAGGTACTTTCGTGCAAAGTAATACAGAGCAAGAGACTCCGCTGATGCATGCTGTGGCGTATTTAACTCATCTTTTTGAATTGATCGCGGCTTACCCATCGAGCGAAAGTAGAGTTTTAACATGGGCTTGCTTTCTGCTGAAATGTGTTCTTCCAGATAAGCTTGCTTTTCGGTACTCGCCAGTACGTTGGTGGGATGCAAGAAAAGTCCAAGTGCAGTACAAAGTGCGCAAGCCAGTGTTTTAATTGAGAAGTGCATGAGCGTATTAATAAAATGTGATCTCTTAACCGAATACCAGTTAAGTCTACCATTTCTTGTTGGTTAAGTGCGGATGGATTCCCAGTGGCAAAGTGTTTTGGGAGTGAGATACGAGAAGGATCTCTATAATATTATGATTTATAAAAACAAAATCTATTGAAAACTTATGTAATGATTGGAAGATGGCATAGGTAGGGTAACGATGGAAGGTAAGTGAGCATATTCGGTGGACTCAATCTAATGATTTAAGCCGCGGATTCATCGCTCGAAATCAGGGTGAAGTGTAAAAAATTACGTTTCTGTCATAAATATTTAATGTTTGTATGGGTTGTTAAAAAACTGGATATTAGACATAGTGTTATTAAGCCAATAAAAAATGGCTATTTATAATAAATAGGAGATTAACTATGCATAATGAAATGATTCAACCTTCGCACTTCGGCATTATCGGCCGTACCTGCATCGCTTCAGTACTTATGATTGCGGGTGTTTTCGCTCTTATTTAAGAGTCAAGGGTAACGATGATTACCTTTTAAAGAGTAAGAAAATTCAGGGAATCACCTTAACCTTGTGTAAGGTATTCCCCTGAAAATCCAAGCTAGTCTTTAGTTATTAGCTGAAGAAGCTAAAAATCAATGCACTTACCGCCACAATGCCTGCTGCTAGAACAAAGTAAGTAGAGACATTTCCTCGATATTGTTTCATCGCCTCGATTTTATACACCGCTAACATTGGCATAATAAATAAGATCATTGCAATAACAGGCCCTGACAATGCTTCCATCATACCAAGAATACTTGGGTTCATGATCGCCGCCGCCCAGATTGAGAAGAACAGTGCTGCCACGCTGATACGATCAACACGCTTCTCAGATAGGTTAAAATGCTTGGTAATTAAACCATTTAAGCTTTCACGCGCACCTAAAAAATGCCCAAGGAAAGATGAAGTGATAGCAACAAACGCTACTAAAGGACCAAGTGTTGCAATAAATGGATTATCGGTTGCGTTCGCTAGGTAAGACAATACGGATACGTTTTGTTCTTTTGCTTGAGCCAATTGTTCAGGTGATAGTGTTAGCACACAGGAAAATACAAAAATAAGAACAAAGGCAATCAGCATGATGCTAGTGCGGCGAAGAATAACTTCGGATTTGGCATCTGCCTGCTTACCGTAATGGCGACGTTGTACATTTGCAAAGCTTGAAATTGCAGCTGCGTGACTAAACGAGAAAATCACTACAGGAACTGCTAACCACATAGTGCTAGCAAAAGCTGACGCTTCTGGCACATCCATGACAGGCATGGTCCAGTTCGGTATTAAGTAAAATGATAGAAAGGCAAGAATGGCAACAAGTGGGAACACCATAATGGCAAAGGCCCGTAGCATTACTTTTTCACCCGCCATCATAATAGCAATTAGTGCAAACACTAGTACGCCAGAAAGCAAAGGTCTAGATAAAGAAGCCATATCAGCCTGATTTACCATGAAGCTATCTACTGTGTTTGTTATTCCAACACCATATATCAACAGGATCGGGAAGATCGAAAGAAAATACAGCAGTGAAATAGAACGGCCTGCTTTTGCGCCGAAGTGCTCTTCCACTACATCAGTGAAGTCTGCGTTTTTGATCTTAGAAGATAGTACAAAACGAGCTAAGCCACGGTGCGCAAGATAGGTCATTGGAAAAGCAAGTACTGCCATCGCGACTAAAGGCCAAAAACCACCAATCCCAAGGTTAATTGGCAGAAACAGGATGCCTGCGCCAACGGCCGTTCCAAATAGGCTAAGAACCCAATGTGTATCATGTTTTGACCAAGCTGTGGTTGTGTTTATTTCACTAGGATTTAAGGAATTTCGAGATTCTTTCACTTTAAAACTCGCTTTTATAAAAATAATAATGCTGAAAATGGTAAAGGTTTTAGTGTTTATTATCACATGCGAAGCTTGGTGAATAATGCTGTGGACTTGGGGTGGTTGTAAATTATCCAACTATGAATTTTTCAATAAACCAGAATAAAGTTCTTAATTTTAATGTATTTAATGGTTGTATGTATTGAAATTTTCATCTTGTGTGGTTTTTGATTTTGCGGTTAAAACTTAATCACGGATGTATGTTCTAAGTGAGTTAGGCCTAATTTTCAGGAAGAATATTACATTTCTTAAGCACTTAATTGAGATGTTTGTGTCCCGTCATTTAGATGAGATTTAGGTATACTGCTGCCATTCATGTTAAAGAAGGAGGTCATTGAATGGACATCTTGTCTGCGCAAAAAGAGGACTTATTTGCCATATATAAGCTCGAAAATACTTTATTTGGAGAACACGCCTATCCTCAATTTTTCTTTCGGCAAGCTTTTGATTGTTGGGGAGAGAGCTTACTGGTAGCAAAAGAGGGAGAGCAGGTCGCAGGGTATATATTGCTAACGACTAGCACAAATGCACATCAATATTGGATCATGTCATTGGCCGTCGATATTCAACATAGAGGTAAAGGTATTGCGCGTTCCCTCCTAGAAAACGTTATTGCGCCGTTGAAGTTAGGCTCAAGCGTGAAATTGACTGTCGATCCTAAGAACCAACCTGCATTGTCTTTATACCTCTCTCTTGGCTTTAAAACGTTAGAAGAAGAAGCGCATTATTTTGGTGACGAAGAATCCAGGTTAGTCATGGAATTAGTAAAGTAATTCTGCACGATAATGACCGAAATTTGCACACAATCAGTGCGTAGCATTACGTTGCTATAATTGGTTTTAAGCTAACCTTTTGTATAGTAAAGGTTTTTAATCTTGGCACCTCACTTGCTTTACATAAACGTTCATCGATAACTCGATGCGCCGCTCTCAATAGCAGGCGAGAGCGGTATAGGGTATTACTTTTTGAAAATGTACTAACAGCGTTAAAGGCATTGCTGCCTCTCTCGATTCGGGAGAGGCTTTTTTTTGCTAGTAAGTTGGGCTGAATCGCACTGGAGGTGTTATGTCGCAAGGATGCAAAAAAACCACTTGTCCCTATTGTGGTGTTGGATGTGGTGTCGAGGTCAATGCGAAAGGAATCGTTGGGGATGCGTGTCATCCTGCAAATGCGGGATCACTGTGCGTAAAGGGCGTCGCGCTGGCAGAGAGTTTGAATATGCCTTCGCGCTTGCTGTATCCAAAGCTTGTCACCAAGCAGCGACCTCAAGGGCAAGAAGTACAATGGCAACAAGCCACGGATCTGATTGCAGAAAAGATTCATCAAGCGAAAGCGGAGTTTGGACCTGATTCCGTCGCTATGTATGTTTCTGGTCAGTTGTTGACGGAAGACTATTACGTCGCCAACAAACTCATGAAAGGCTATGTTGGCAGCGCTAACATCGATACTAACTCCCGTTTGTGTATGTCTTCGGCGGTTGCGGCTCATGTACGAGCATTTGGTGAAGATGTCGTTCCCGTCAATTACGACGATATTGATAAGACTGAGCTATTGATAATTTGCGGTGCTAATACCGCTTGGACGCATCCTGTTTTATTCCGACGTATTCAACAAGCGAGAGAAAACAATCCTAACCTCAAGCTAGTGGTCATTGACCCGCGTGAAACGGTCACTGCACAGCAAGCCGATTTGCATCTATCGATTAAAAACGATGGGGATGTATCACTTTTTAATGGGCTGCTTAAGTTTCTTATTGAGCAGCAATGTATTGATTCTGAATACATAAATTCCTATACCGACGGGTTTGATACACTTAAAGAAGAAGTCTCTGACTTGCGTTACGATGTCACTAATCTAACGTCTTCCATTGGGATTTCAGAAGAAAAACTCACGACATTCTTCCAATGGTTTGCACAAAGCCCAACCGCAATCACGTTGTTTTGCCAAGGGGTTAACCAAGCCGAAAATGGTGTCGATAAAGGCAATGCCATTATTAATGCACACTTGGCGACAGGTAAAATTGCCAAGTCAGGTTGCGGGCCATTTTCTATTACAGGTCAACCGAATGCGATGGGTGGACGAGAAGTGGGTGGTTTGGCAAATCAATTAGCGGTTCATCGTGCTTTTGACGCAGAGTCTATTAAGCAAGTGCAGGCGTTCTGGGATTCACCAGAAATTGCCACTCAGCCCGGTTTAAAAGCCGTTGAACTGTTTGAGGCGGTAGAACGTGGTGAGATTAAAGTTCTGTGGATCATGGCAACCAATCCTGTTGTCTCTTTGCCAGATAACCAATTGGTAAAACGAGCACTAGAGATTTGTCCGTTTGTGATTGTTTCCGATATCACAGCGGATTCGGATGTTGCGCATTACGCGGACCTATTGCTGCCCGCCGCTGGTTGGGGGGAGAAGCAAGGCATGGTGACCAACTCTGAGCGTCGACTTTCAAGGCAGCGTCAGTTTCAAACGCCTCCCGGTGAAGCAAAATCAGATTGGTGGGCGATAAGCCAAGTTGGACAAGCTTTGTGTGCATTGGAAAAGACACAAAATGGCTTTGCGTTTACTTCTGAGCGGGCGGTATTCAGAGAATATGCCGCGATGACAGGCATGAATGCAGATTCGCCATTGAAGCTAGATCTTTCTCAATACGCCAACTTAACCGAGCAAGAATACGAAGAGTGGGTGCCGACACAATGGGGAGGAGAGCGTCCTTTTGCTGATGGCATCTATTCGCACCCAGATGGTAAAGCGCGTTTTGTCGTGACCAGTGAATCTCCAACGCGTTTAGAAAGAACAAAAGGCTGGTGGCTCAATACGGGCAGGCAACGCGATCAATGGCATACTATGACGCGCACAGGGCATATCGCACACCTTGCCGCCTCTGAGTTAGAACCAACCGTGTACATGAACACACTCTCTGCTACTCAAAATCGCTTAAAAGCAGGACAACTCACCAAGCTGTTCCAGCCTACTTCAAACACCGGTATTTATGCCAAAGTTGCCATTGATGAAGGTTTAGGTTTTCAGGAGCTGTTTATGTCAATGCACTGGGCGGGTCGATATGGCGGTGAAAGCAGCGTTAACGCGATAGTAAACAGCGCAAAAGACCCTATTTCTGGGCAACCTGCGTTTAAGTCATCTTATGTTGAAGTGCAAGATGCGGCGGTAAAAACCTACGGTATGTTCATCGGTACACAGTTTGATTCCGGTAAATTTCTCTACAGCGCATTTCAAGCAGAAAGCAATTTGGGTATTTGGCGCTTTGCACATGATAAGCGACCAAAGAAGCAGAGTTTTTGTCGAACGGAAAAGAGCCGCAGAATTACGATAGATATTGCCCAGGGTTGGCTCGCGGTGGATTACGACCTTGTTGGAGACGTTCGTATCATTCGTTCTGTTTTAGTGGTGTCTAGTGAACCGATTCAGACCGACTACACCAACTTTACCGGCTTGATTGGCAAACCGATGGAGCTATCGCAACTGCTTACCATCACTCAATCGCAAAGCAGTGCAAAACTGGTTTGTAGTTGTTTCCGTGTCACCGATAAACAAATACATGACGCGATGGAGAAACAAGACTGCACTTCACTAACTCAACTTCAAAACAAACTCAAATGCGGCACTAACTGTGGCTCGTGCGTTTCTCAAATCAGGCAAATGGTCGACAGCCATCAGCATCAAAAGGGCAAACAGCAAGCGAACCAGCAAAGTTTGGCTATTCAAATAAAGTAAGTCATAAAGAGGATAAGCACATGGAAGCGCCTTATCAAAAGTCTTGGTTTAAGAAAGGACAAGCGAGTCAGAAACAAGAACGCTCGTCTCGTTTTTCTAAGCATGATCAAGCAAGCAAACTGAACCAACTTTTAGAAGACCATTCAATAGACCTCGACGCGAACCACAAAGGTTTTGTCTCGATTGTCGGAGCAGGGCCGCACGATCCTGACTTGTTAACCGTGAAGGCTGTAAAAGCGATTATGTCGGCAGAGGCTCTGCTGTACGACCGTTTGGTGAACAAAGATATTTTGGAGTTGGCTTCGCCACAAGCCGATTGGATTTACGTGGGCAAACGATGCGGACAACCTAGCATTGGTCAGGAAGAAATTTGTGATTTGATGGTATCGCTCGCTCAACAAGGAAAGCGAGTTGTGCGCTTAAAAGGGGGAGATCCATTCGTATTTGGCCGTGGAGGCGAAGAAGCATTAGCACTCGTCAAGCACTCAATCGCTTACGAAGTCATCCCCGGTATTACTGCTGCGATTGGATGTGCAGCAAACAGCTTGATTCCGCTGACTCATCGTGGCGTAGCTCGCAGCGTTACCTTTGTGACGGGGCAAGTGGTAACAGGTGCATTTGAGGCGTGGAGCCAACTGATGCAAAGCGGACAAACGTTAGTCTTCTATATGGGGTTAGAAAAGTCATCGCAAATACAAACGGGTTTAATAGGCTCTGGTTTGAGAGAAGATTTCCCAGTCGCGATCATTACTCATGGTTGCAGCCCTCAACAACAAGTTCATGTTACCCAACTCAATCAGCTCAATGATTTATCAATTACACTTAAAGGCGTGAGCCCAGCATTGATTGTGATGGGAGAAGTTGTCAAACTGCGCGAACAACTAATAGAAACCGTACAGTCAGTGACGGAATACGAGGGAATATGAGCAGCATTTTGGAATGTATTAGAACAGTCGGTCGTGGCGAACGTGGTAGAAAACCACTGAACTTTGACCAAGCGTTTCGAGTTATGGATGAATACCTAAACGGTGAGTGCGACGACGATCAGATGGCAATGCTATTGATGCTGATCCGTGTACAGAACGAAACTCAACAAGAAATCGCTGGCTTTGTGAAAGCATTCCAATCCCGCATGCCAGCTATTGGTGCAGACATTGACTGGCCATGTTATGCAGGCAAACGTGAAGCGGCAGGGCAGCCTTGGCACCTGTTGGCAGCCAAGATCCTCGCCGATAATGGTCATAAAGTGCTGATGCACGGCTATCACGACCGTCAATCTGGTCGTTTACACGCTGAAGACTACCTCGACAAATTTGCTATTACGAAAGCGGAATCAGCAGAAGACGCAAAGCGTGTATTAGAAACACAAAACATTGTGTATCTGCCGCTGAGTGCGTTTGCTCCTCAAGCAGAAACCATGATTGGTTGGAAGAATCGTTATGGGCTTAGAACGCCGATTAATACCGTGGTTCGAGCATTGAACCCGGGGCAAGCAACGATTGGTATTCGTGGTAGCTTCCATCCTGGGTTCCAACAACTTCATGCTGAAGTCGAATACGAGATTGGTCAAACCGCTCACGCTGTTGTGTCATTCAAAGGACAATCGGGTGAGTCAGAATACAACCCGAAAGTAAGCCAAACATTATGGTTAAGCCAAACAAGCGGCGTGACATCGCACTACTGGACGGAGCAAATGCTGTCTGAGGTGCCAATGCCTGCGAACTGCCCGTTTGGGACGTCAGAAGATGACATGAACCAAATGGCAAATACGGTTCTTGCCACAATGACAGTGGTCTTGTTTGCACAAATGCACGACAGGGAAAAAGCATTCGAACGCGCCTTCTCTTACTGGCAAGCCTATTGCGGCCTGCAATAACGCACTATTGTCAATTAATGTAAAACCAACGACGCAAAGTTGTTGAATCTGAATCCATTATCTATTGTTTGAAGAAGGTAAAAGATCCTAGCTCGCCAATGATGTGTTTCACCACCTTGCTCCGTATCAGAGTGGTGAAACCGCAGTTTTAGCCTCAATCGCGTTCGTTTCTCGCTTCGCTTTTGAGAATGAGAAAATCCCATATGGTAAGACACAGAGGACATGGATAATGGTTCTAAAGCATACCACTCCTAGTGAAAAGGCTTCCCACCCGATCCCGCAAGAAGCTTTCGATTGGTACGACGAATACGCCCACGGAAAAATCTCGCGCCGTGAGTTTCTAAATAGGCTGGGTGGCCTTGCGGTGCTTGGCTTTAGCATGACAGCACTGGTCGATGCGTTAACCCCGAATTACGCATTGGCAGAACAAGTTTCATTTAACGATCCTGACATCAAAGCAACTTACGAAACCTTTCCATCTCCAAATGGGCATGGAGAAGGTCGCGGCTATTTGGTTGTGCCACAAAAGAAGACCTTAAAATCGCCGACAGTGTTGGTGATTCATGAAAATCGAGGTCTGAACCCTTATATCAAAGATGTCGCAAGACGACTTGCAAAAGATGGCTTTATTGCTTTCGCTCCAGACGCACTTTATCCACTCGGCGGCTATCCGGGGAACGACGATGAAGGTCGCGCCATGCAGAAAGAGATGGACAGAGCCAAGATCGAACAAGACTTTATTGCAGCCGCTAACTTCCTCAAACAATACGAGGGCGGCAACGGTAAATTGGGCGCGGTTGGATTCTGCTTCGGTGGATACATTGTCAATATGCTTGCAGCGGTAATGCCTGAAGAGCTCGATGCAGGTGTGCCTTTTTATGGAACACCAGCTGCGCAAGAGATCCAAAAGCAAGTCAAAGGACCGTTAATGATTCACTTTGCAGGGCTCGATAAGCGTGTTAACGACACATGGCCTGCTTATGAGCAGCAATTGATCGCAACCGACGCACAGTATCAAGCGTTAATGTATGAGAATGTCAACCACGGCTTCCATAACGACTCAACAGCACGCTACGCACCGGAAGAAGCAGCACTCGCTTGGGAGCGTACACTCGGCTTCTTCAAAGAACATCTCGCCTCTAGTTAAAACGCGTCTACTTTAGTTGGCACATTCCTTGTTATGTCTCTCTTAGTGAGTGAGATATAAACAAGGAATGTGCATGACTCAATCAACGTCAAAAACACCCATCATAGTATGCTGTGATAGCCTCCAAGAGCAGGCTCGATTGTCCGGCTCATTGAGCAAAGATTACGACAACATCATCGGCTGCCAATTGGCACAACTAGAAACGCTTATGCAGCGAGAACCGTCTGCAAGCGTTGTGGTTGGATGGCAGCAGCCAACGGCAGAACTGCGTTTGATCGTCGATTTCTGCCGCAGAAAATCGGCACCACTTCTTATCGTCTTAAAGCAATTATCATCCAATGATATCAATCGTTTATCAGAAAAAATGGACTATGTGCTCATGCCGCACGATAGTGAGTTTGCGCTTCAGCCTTGGATTGAACATGCGACACTAGTGAGAGCGAAATTCGAAAGTATGCAATCGGAAATTGAATCGCTGACCCATAAGATTGAAGAGCGCAAGCTGGTGGAAAAAGCCAAAGGTCTGCTGATGAAGATGCACAGCGTTGATGAAGAACAGGCTTATAAAGCACTTAGAAATTCAGCCATGCAATCGAGCCAAACGCTCGCACAAGTTGCCAAGAATTTGATAACTACTTTGGAGGTGCTTGATTAGTTGTTCTACCACTTTGGGGTTAGAGTGCGTTTTCTAACGTGGTGCGTGTTGCACTATCAGCAAGCAATAACAGGGAATAACAAACGGCAAGATATACTAATTTATTGTATTTACTGTGAAAAATAAGTTGGCACAGTAATTGGATTAGTAGAATTGGGTTTATTGTTGAATCGCTTATCTCAATTATCAACGGCGGTAATTGTAGACTTAGCAACGGCGCTACTGCTCTTCGGAGTAGTGGCGCTTTTTTATGGGAGCAAACCAATGAAATGGAGTTCGATGCTGAAAGTGTCAGCAATTTCGTTATCGGTATTCACCACGGTCAGCGTAAAGGCAGAGTTGGGTGAACCAGAAATTGAAGACCTGAAGTTTGGTTTTATTAAGTTAACCGATATGGCACCGCTAGCGGTTGCTTATGAGAAAGGCTTTTTTGAAGACGAAGGCTTGTACGTCACTTTAGAAGCGCAAGCAAACTGGAAGGTGCTTTTAGACCGAGTCATCGACGGTGAGCTTGCTGGCGCGCACATGCTTGCTGGTCAGCCATTGGGCGCAACGATTGGTGTTGGCACAAAAGCAGAAGTGATTACTGCGTTCAGTATGGATTTGAACGGCAACGCAATCACGGTTTCCAATGATACTTGGGAGCAGATGAAGCAATACATTCCAAAGCAACCAGATGGCAAGCCAGTTCACCCAATCAAAGCGGATGCACTGAAGCCTGTGGTCGACAGCTATCTGGATAAAGGCAAACCGTTCAACATGGGGATGGTGTTCCCTGTATCGACGCACAACTATGAGTTGCGATACTGGTTAGCGGCAGGTGGGATTCATCCAGGTTTTTACGCACCAGACTCAGGCGATAACAGTGGCCAGTTGGATGCTGACGTTCTTTTGAGTGTTACACCGCCACCACAAATGCCAGCAACAATGGAAGCGGGCACGATCAAAGGGTACTGCGTAGGCGAACCATGGAACCAACAAGCCGTATTCAAAGGTATTGGTACGCCAGTCGTGACCGATTACGAGATCTGGAAGAACAACCCAGAGAAAGTGTTTGGTGTTTCCAAAGCTTGGGCTGAGAAGTATCCAAACACGCACATTCGCGTAGTGAAAGCCTTGATTCGAGCGGCACATTGGTTGGATGAAAACGACAATGCCAACCGCCAAGACGCAGTGAAGATGCTATCAAAAAGCGAATACGTTGGAGCCGATGCTGAAGTTATCGCCAACTCAATGACCGGCACATTTGAATACGAGAAAGGCGACAAACGAGACGTGCCAGACTTCAACGTGTTCTTCCGTCATAACGCCACTTATCCGTATTACAGCGATGCGATTTGGTATCTGACTCAAATGCGCCGTTGGGGACAAATCTCAAGCGAGAAATCCGATGATTGGTACATGGATGTGGCGAAAGAGGTTTACCGTCCAGATATCTACCAACAAGCAGCTCAAGCGCTAATTGAAGATGGTGTGTTGAGCAAAAAAGACTTCCCAGATTTTAGTGCTGAAGATGGTTTCCGTGCGCCACAAACACACTTTATCGACAACATCGTTTATGACGGTCGCGAGCCAAATAAATATCTAGAGAAGTTCTCTATCGGGCTTAAAGGAAAAGACAAGGTTTAACCATAACGATAAACGCCACAGGCGAGGGGGATTCGCTTGTGGCAACAAGGATGTAAATTTCTTAGGAGTGAGTATGTCTAGTAATGTCATTTCCCTGTTTCCTGCTAAGCAGGTAGTGAACCGAAGTCGGCTGGTGCTTTTGCCCGTCATTGGCTTGCTGATCTTTTTGGCAATGTGGCACTTGGCGGCGAGAGAAGTGCAAACCTCATTAGGTACGCTACCGGGGCCTGTGCAAACTTTTCAGCAGTTCAGCAACCTTGTCGATGACCATTGGCAAGAGCGAGAAAAGGAACAAGCGTTTATCGAACGTCAGGAAAAACGCAATGCTGCGAAGTTAGCCAAGAATCCGGACGCGGAAGTGAAGATTCGTCCTTACACAGGTAAGCCGACGTTCTTCGACCAAATCATAACAAGCTTAGTGACTGTGACTGCGGGCTTTTTGCTGGCGACGGTCATCGCGATTCCGCTTGGCATCGTGCTTGGTCTTAATCAAGGGCTGTATCAAGCGTTCAACCCAATCATTCAATTGCTCAAGCCCGTATCACCTTTGGCTTGGCTGCCTATCGTCACTATGGTTGTAAGTGCCACTTATGTGAGTGATGACCCGATGTTTGCTAAGTCGTTCATCAACTCTCTGATCACTGTGGCGCTGTGTAGCCTATGGCCGACGCTGATTAACACCGCTGTGGGTGTAACAAGCGTTGATAAAGACTTAATCAACGTGAGTAAAGTGCTTCAACTTTCGTGGTGGCAGCACATCCGCACCATCGTATTACCTTCTGCCATTCCAATGATCTTCACAGGTTTACGTCTCTCTTTAGGTATCGCTTGGATGGTGTTGATTGCGGCAGAAATGCTCGCTCAGAACCCGGGGTTAGGCAAGTTCGTTTGGGATGAATTCCAGAACGGCAGTTCGGCATCATTGGGTCGCATCATGGTGGCAGTCATCACTATTGGTTTTATCGGTTTGATGCTCGATAGAGGCATGCTGCAACTTCAAAAGGGGCTGTCTTGGAATAAACAACAAGCGTTGAGATAAAGGAAAAGATCATGGAAAAAGCATTATTAGATCTAACGCGTTTAGGGATGCGATTCCCAACGCCAGATGGCGAGTTCATCGCGCTTAAGAACGTCGATTTACAAATCAATAAAGGTGAGTTTGTATCCCTAATTGGTCACTCTGGCTGCGGTAAATCAACGGTATTGAACTTAGTCGCAGGGCTACACATGCCAACAGACGGCGGCGTGATCGTCGATGGACGAGAGGTGGCAGGGCCGGGACCTGACCGCGCAGTGGTGTTCCAAAACCATTCATTATTGCCTTGGTTAACCGTGTATCAAAACGTTGAGTTAGCTGTAAAACAAATTGCCGTCAAAAAGGGCAAAGAGTGGATTCAGGAACAAGTGAATCACTACTTGGAGTTGATTCAAATGCAGCATGCTGCGCACAAAAAGCCGGATGAAATCTCGGGCGGTATGAAGCAGCGAGTCGGCATTGCGAGAGCACTGGCACTTCAACCAAAGGTTTTGCTGATGGATGAACCATTTGGCGCGTTGGATGCGTTAACACGTGCGCACTTACAGGATGCACTGATGAAGATTCAAGCCGAGCTAAACAATACCGTCATCATGATTACCCATGACGTGGATGAAGCGGTGCTGCTATCCGACAAAATCGTGATGATGACTAATGGACCGGCAGCAACCATTGGTGAAGTGTTAGAAGTGAATCTACCTCGCCCTCGTGAGCGTGTCGCACTGGCGGATGATGCGCAGTATCAGAAGTGTCGACAAGCGGTGCTGAAGTTCCTTTACGAGAAGCAATCCAAAGTCGAGATTCCTGCTTCGAAAGAAGACAAACCCAAAACCGCAGCGCAAACGGCATAAGGAGATAGCGATGAACAGTCCTTTAACGATTCCAGTAAAGAACGCATTAAGCCACATCGTTGTGGTTGGCAACGGTATGGTCGGGCAACACCTCGTCGAGCAATTAGTGCAGAAAAACGCGCATTTGGAGCACCGAATTACCGTGATTGGTGCAGAGCGTTTTATCGCGTATGACCGTGTACAGTTGTCCTCTTTATTTGCGGGTAAATCTCATGATGATTTGATGCTGAGTAACCAAGAATGGTACGACATGCATGGCATCCAACTCGTACTTGGCAGCCAAGTAACAGGCATCGACAGAGAACAAAAGCGCCTTCTGCTTGATGGTGAAGATGTGCTGGGTTACGACCAACTTGTGCTCGCTACTGGTTCGTACCCATTTGTGCCGCCAATTGAAGGTAAAGACCGCGATAACGTGTTTGTCTACCGCACGCTTGATGACCTTTCACAAATCAAAAAGGCATGTGAAGGTGCAAGAACAGGCGCAGTGATTGGCGGCGGCTTGTTGGGCTTAGAAGCGGCAAACGCACTCAAACTGTTGGGGCTAGAAACTCACGTCATTGAGTTTGCACCTCGCCTGATGCCCGTACAGTTAGACGATGGTGCTGGCTTAGTGCTAAAAGAGAAGATTGAGGCGCTAGGGCTAACCGTTCACACCTCAACGGGTACGGAACGAATCTGCGATGGTGAAACGGCTAAGCATCGCATGGTGTTTAAAGACAAAGATCCTCTCGAAGTGGATGTGATTGTCTTTTCCGCAGGGATTCGCCCTCAAGATGAGCTGGCAAAAATGGCTGAGCTAGAAGTAGGCGAGCGAGGCGGTATTGTGATTAACAACCAATGCCAAACCAGCGATGAAAATATTTATGCGATTGGCGAATGTGCTCTTTGGGAGCAGAAGATCTTTGGCTTAGTCGCACCCGGTTACACCATGGCGAGAACTACTGCCGATGTCTTGACTGGTATGCCAAGCGAAGGTTTTAAAGGCGCAGACATGAGCACCAAACTCAAGCTGCTTGGGGTGGATGTGGCGTCTATCGGCGATGCACAAATGCAAACCGAAGGCGCTCAAGAAATGGTCTTGCAAGATGCGGTCGCAGGCATCTACAAAAAGCTGGTGGTTGATGCGAGCGGCACCCAATTGCTTGGTGCGATTCTCGTTGGTGACAACAGTGACTACGATGCGCTCTTACAGTGTTATTTGAAAAAAACGGTCCTGCCAGACCACGCAGCGAACCTGCTGTTTGATACCGGAATGCTTGATGGAGAGATGCCAGACAGCGCTATCATCTGCTCTTGTCACAACGTCACAAAAGGCGACTTAGTTGCCGAGATTCAAGCCGGAACCACCAACCTCACAGACCTTAAAGCTAACACCAAAGCCGGTACAGGCTGTGGTGGCTGTAGCAATATGGTGAAGTCGGTATTGGATACTCAATTGGCAGCCATGGGGGTAGAGGTTAACAACCATCTTTGTGAGCACTTTGAGCTCAGTCGCCAAGAGATGTTTCATATTTGCCAAGTGGAACAAATCAAAGACTTCGACACCTTAATTGCACTGCATGGCAAAGGGCATGGGTGTGATATCTGTAAGCCGACGGCGGCATCTGTGTTTGCTTCTTTGTGGAATGAACACATCATGGAGCCTCAACATCAATCTCTGCAAGATTCTAATGATGCTTTTATGGCTAACCTGCAAAAAGATGGTTCTTACTCGATTGTACCTCGTGTTCCGGGCGGCGAAATCACACCAGACAAACTCATCGTGCTAGGCGAAGTCGCTCAGCAATACGATCTATACACCAAAATCACTGGCGGTCAGCGTGTGGATTTATTTGGTGCGCAATTAGAGCAACTCCCAGAAATCTGGCAAACCTTGATTGATGCTGGTTTTGAAACAGGGCACGCCTACGGCAAATCGGTGCGCACCGTGAAATCTTGCGTCGGTTCTACGTGGTGTCGCTATGGTGTTGATGACTCGGTCGGATTAGCTATTGAGTTAGAGAACCGCTACAAAGGATTGCGAGCGCCCCATAAGCTTAAGTTTGCCGTATCGGGATGTACTCGCGAGTGTGCAGAAGCGCAAAGTAAAGACATTGGGGTGATCGCCACTGAAAACGGCTGGAATCTATATGTGTGTGGTAATGGCGGCATGAGACCAAGACACGCTGATTTGTTTGCATCCGACTTATCCAAACCAGAGTTGATCACCATGATTGACCGAGTCTTGATGTTCTACGTCAGCACCGCTGATCGCTTGCAGCGCACGTCTGTGTGGATGGAGAACATGGAAGGGGGCCTAGATTACCTTAAACAAGTGATTTTGGATGACTCTCTGAATCTATGTGATTCTTTGGATGAACAAATGGCGCGAGTCGTAGATACTTATCAATGTGAGTGGAAGAGTACGTTGGATAACCCTCAGAAACTGCAACGCTTCCGTCCTTTCTTGAACAGCACGTCGGGCAGTAAAGTCTTACCGTACCAACGTGTGCGCGGTCAGCGTATTCCAGTGAAACAGGAGGTGTAAATGGCAGCGTTAACCAAAGTGAAAGTGTGTCAGCTTGATGACTTGATGCCGTTTATCGGTGCCACTGTATTGATTGAAGGCGAGCATGTGGCGTTATTCTACATTCCTGATAACGGTGTTTACGCCGTTCAAGATTGGGACCCAATTGGTAAGGCTTATGTGATGAGTCGAGGGATTGTCGGTGATATCGATGGTGAGATGTGTGTTGCGTCACCACTGTACAAACAGCATTTCAGCTTAAAGAGCGGGCAGTGTTTGGAAGACGAATCGCACGGTCTAAAAACGTGGCAAGTAACAGTCGACGATAATCAGGTTTGTTACTTACTTGAAGAATGATCCTCGAAATTAGCTTGCTCGATATGAATAAATTATTGGCATAAGAGAAAAGCGAATAAAGCTCCAGAGACAGCACAGTATGGCTCTGGAGCTTTTTGTTATTTGGAAGGATTCACTTGGAGTTCGGTATAGCCAGTCGAGTCGTCCATCGCTCTAGTGAACTCAAGTTCTGAGTAAGAATGGATGATCAATTCTGCGGTAGTATCAATCACTGTGTCTTCCAGCAAATGCCCACCCCAAACTCGTCCTTCACAATCAGACACCGAGATATGAACGTGTTGATGTTCAGCCGTTAGGGTTCCCATCACAGAGACGATTTCAAATGGCTCTTGTTTGGTTAACGTACTCTCTGCTCCTGCCAAACGAAGGTTGAGGTGAGAGACACAGCCAACGCATGAAGCAATCGAGCCTGCTTTGATACCATGCTGCTCGACCAATTTCGCTAGGCTCAGCTTTAAGTCCATGCCTTTGGTAAGACGTACTGCTATCACTTCAATCGACATGTCACTTCCTAATCAAAACCAGCAAGCAGGAAAGCGCCGTATCCAAGTCGGCATAACGTTTGGCTTTGCCAAGTACGCGCATGCCTTGCATGTTGTTGAGAACAAAACGAGCAAGCTCTTCTGGTTTCAGCGTTTTCGGCACTAAGGTTTCTTTTTGTGCATTGGTCAGCGCATCCGCAATGATGTCGATAAGATGGTCAAACAAAAAATGCCCTTTGCGCAGTACATCATCGTCTTCACCAGCGTGCTCAATCAACGCATTTTGAATAAAACACCCACAGCTGCGTTTGCGTTGCAGCTCAGCAAAAGATTTAAGGAACGATTCCAACTCAGGTAAAGACGCGTCGTCTTTTTCCAAATCATTGAGTGACGGTAGCGAGACCTTTTTTAAGTAAGTATCGAGCGCTTCGTAGTAGAGCTGTTGCTTGTCACCATAGGTGTTGTAAAGACTGAAGCGGTTGATGTTCAGTTCGTCGGTGAGATCCGAGATAGACGTGTTCGCAAAGCCCTTGCGCCAAAACACATCCATAGCCACGAGAAGCTTTTCATCTCGGTCGAAGTTGGCTTTTCTTGCCATAAATTACCTGCCTGGGTCTGCTTATCGGGTAATTAAATTGCTTTGGAGGGATGGTACAGAGAACCTCTAGCGTTCGAACTGAACCAATATGATGAATACCCATCTATGCTTGGGTATCAGCCTCCAAATTCATGTGAACTCACAAACGGCATCAAAAATCTCGCTCAGCAAACAGACCCACAACTGTTTGAAAATTTTTGATAGTGAAGTTCTTGACTGATCGTTTATAAACTGGCTACAGTATATCCTAACCAATCGGTTAGAAAAAGATAAAAGGATGTGAAATGAAGCTCTATGAAACCGCAATGACTCCAAGTTGTAAGCGAGTTAGCATTTTTCTAAAGGAAATCGGTGGCGAGGTTGAGCGAATTGCGCTGAACGTTCGTGAGGGCGATAACCTATCTGAACCGTTTAAATCGAAAAGCGTGAACGGTAAAGTGCCTCTGCTCGAACTGGATGATGGTACGACGATCTGTGAAAGTGTGGCGATTTGTCGCTACCTAGATGAAGCGTTTGAAAATGATCTGGCGCTGTTTGGTGCTAACCAGCTTGAACGTGCTCAGGTGGAAATGTGGCATCGTGTGGTGGAGTTCCAAGGACTAAATGCGGCATTTCAGGCGTTTCGAAACATGACCGGAGTTTATGGAGACAGAGAACGTTGCGTTGAAGCATGGGGCGAAGAATCAAAACAACGCGTCTACGAATTTCTGCCTGTCTTAGACAAGCGTCTTGAACATAATGATTTTATCGCCGTAGACCATTTTACTATTGTCGATATAACAGGCTTTATTTTGATCAGTTTCGCAATTAAAGGCCTAGAAATTGATGTGCTATCGACGTCGCCAAACATTGCTCGATGGTATAACCAAATTTTAGCTAGACCTGCATTTCAGAGTTAATGTATTGCAGCGAGTGGATGATAGCTCGCTGCTACCACCTTACCGATTCTTAACTCAGCAGGATATTCAAATTTTTTCAGATTTTTCTTATTTCTTCTCCTATCGCCTATAATTGGAAAAACAACCTCAATTTGCTTCGTTGCGTTTTAGAGCCTTGGGCTCTTGGTCCGTAGACGCTCTCTTTCATCATGGAAAGTCTAATAATAGACAAGGAGAGGTCATGAGTATTCAAGTGAAAACTATCAATAATATTCTAATCGCCCTGTTAATGGTTTCGGTTTTTGGTCTATTCGCACTGTACCTCAATTACACACAGCAGAATGAACAGATTGAAAGGCTGCAAAGTCAGTTAATCGAAAAAGAGCATCAGATACTAATTTCTAATGAAGCGTTGTCTTACACTCGATATCAACACCAATTATTAGCCGAAGACTACAGCCGTTTTAGAAATGAGCAGTCAGTGACTAGTGTTTTGCGTTAGCCAGTAAAGCAACCGTATTAAGGAGGAAGATGAAACCCATTCTTTTGGTCGATGATAGTAAAACAGTACTGCTTTACATCAGCAGTGCATTGGAAAAGCAGGGCTATGAAGTGGTTGCAGTTGAAGACGGAAGAGCGGCGCTTGAGGTGCTAACCCACCGCCCTGATATTCAGTTTGTGCTGAGTGATTTAATGATGCCTGGAATTAATGGTATTGAATTGTGTCGCCAATTAAAATCTAAAGTTAGCGAACGTTACATTTTCTTTGTTCTACTGTCTTCTAGAAATGACCAAAGTTCGATCGTGAAAGGCATTGATGCTGGCGCAGATGATTTCGTAGATAAGAAGACGTCTGTAGAGGAACTTCAGGCCAGAATCCGTGCGGGGTTTCGTACTTTAGAACTGCACAACAAACTCGTTGAGAGAAATAAAGAGCTAGATGCGGCCTATCAAACAATTCACCAAGACCTACAGTCTGCTAGTCATCTGATGGAGCAACTACTCCCTGCTGAATCAACTATTCAGAATGTAAATTTTAGCTATGTCTACAAACCATGCTCCCAGATTGGTGGTGATATGTTGGGGTATTTGGAGCTCGATGAACGACATGTTGCGTTTTATGTATTTGATGTTTCTGGTCATGGTATTTCTTCAGCTTTGATGGCTTTTTCTATACAACAGACGCTATCTCAAAGTCAGGGGCCTGATTCGATCACGATGGAGTTGAGAGATGACGGCTATTGCGTAAGTGAGCCTGCATCTGTGATTGAACGGCTAAATCGGCGTTATCAGCAAACTAGAAACAGTCAACTTTACTTTACTATGGCTTACGCCATTCTTAACACAAAATCAGGGCAACTTAGCTATTGCACGGCTGGCCACCCCAGGATCTTAGTTTGGCGAACGAGTACGAAAACGATGGAACAGATAGGTGACGATAACTTTATCGTTGGTGCAATGCAGCCGATGGAATATATCGGTAACCAAATTAGTCTGGATGAGGGCGATGCATTGTGGCTTTATTCGGATGGTTTGATTGAAGCGAGGCAGGGTGAGGAGATGTTTTCACTACAACGATTGGCATCGAGTATAAAAGCTGTTTGCACGCTGACAGTTGAAGACCAAGTGGGAGACGTCTTTAAAAAAGTACAATCTTGGCATAACGAAGATGAGTTTGATGATGATGCCAGCCTTTTACAGGTAAAATGGCATGGTGAGAGGCTCGATTTTAAGGAAAAGAATGTCAAAGAGCGAATTTAAACGAACTTACGGGAGCTCCCTTACTCACTCACGAAGTGCGAGCAAAGACGTTGTTCGGTTTTTGATGGGTCATCAAATCCCCTTAAATGCAATTCAATCATTGGAGCTTTGTGTCGTTGAACTCATGAATAACGCTTATATTCATTCTTACAGTGAAATAGAAGGCCTACCAATTGAAGTGGAGTGTAGGGTTGGGGATGACCAAGTGTCCGGTTTCGTGGAACTGAGAGTCTCTGAATGCGGAGCGCCGATCAATGAAAAGACGTTCATCCAACATAAAAATAAACAGATTGAGGCACCTAACTTAATGGATGACGATAGTTGGTCCTCCTCAGGTCGCGGACTGATGTTAGTCGCTCAATTATCTGACCTGTTTACATTGGAAAAAGGTTTCGAAAACAATACGTTTGTTGTAGTGAAAAGGAATAGGGAGAGAAACTAACAACCAAGCAAAGTCGATTTGCTTCACTTGGTCCCTAGCGTTAATCTGACGGTTGCGTTGTATATCATTGTTATTTTGTATTCGTTGTTGGTGCCGGTGATAGTAACGCCTCCAACTCTTCTGGTGTTAGAATATCACTGATGTTTAACATATTACTTTCATCATCTAGCGCCATCTTTGTACGGCTAAGTAAGTACCTTTTTTGAGTTGGTGTTAAGTCTTTGAGAGACTCAATCAACTCCCTGAAATTGCTATTATTCATTGCCATATTTCCCCCAGTTAAGCCTTGAATTTCTTTATTGCATATTCTTCAAGTAAGTGAAGATTTGTTGATTAATTGCAGCTAACTCTTTAGTAACTATAGCTATATCTGAGCTATCTGGCGCTGTATCGTTTCTGGTTTTTTCTTCTATTCTTTGAAACGCAATGACCGCGGTGTCTTCTCCGAAACTCTCTAGAATGCCCTTTAAACTATGAGCTAATAGATAGAGTTCTGACCAACATTTGCTTGCATATAGCTCATCTATACGCTCTATATCATTCGTGTGATCTTCAAGGTATGTAGAAAAAACAGTGACGATCAGATCTACGTCGTTATCCATGTATGTATTGAGAACATCAAAATTAATCATGTATACCCCTATTAAACGTTGAGGTAGAGGAATGTTTCGGATAATGAAGGCTTAGCCGAAGGTATGAATGGCACAACCAGTATTTGAGCAGAAATAGTTTGCTTGTCGCTTGAGATAAACTTACAAAAAGAAAGTCATTGTTAAAGATATTTTGACTTATATCCAAACGGCAATGGTCGAAATGTAGGGATGAAAAAACTTCAACTCGCGTGTTTTTAACACAAGTAGCAAATGGGACGTTTCCACGTAAAACGCCGAGTCGGTAAGTGTCTTGCAGTCCTAGTTTAAGGCTATCGTTACATACGGACGCCAGACGTTCGCCAACTTTGACTATTCCTTCAGTCAAGGCTAACTCTCCTCATTAAGTACAAGTATAAATTAGCAATCTAGTTGCATATTGGCAAGTAATCTACGGCAAAAAAGGGACTCGCGTCCCTTTTGTATTACTAGCTTTGCTTAGAGTCCTGTTCTATTTGCTTCATAAGCTCGTTGGCTTTCTTCATAGCGCGTCTTGCGCTCGAAGTCCTTCGCTTATTAAGTAATATATCGGAGAAGCGTAAGTATTTATCAGCAGTTTTGAATCTTAAATCGTTAACATCCTGAAAACCAATAGGAAATTTTTTCGAGAACAGATCCACATCCTTCACCAAGTTATCGAGATGAGTTGTCGTCCTTGCCTTTTCTAGGCGAGAATAAAAGTTTTCAAACTCTTCTTGGAACAGGATTCTAGCGGCATCTTCTGGAAACGGTAGAGGGCTGTTGGAATCTAGCGCTGTCTCATATAATTTCATTTCCAGCACTGCATCTTTCATCGCATTACTTATCTGTAAGTTCTCTTGATGCTCTTCTACGTTTGAAAAGAAGGTGTTCCCAACCTTAATAAGAGCAACAAGTGCAGCTGCGTCTTTCTTCTTGAGTGCTTCAGTGAGGTGCTGACCGAAAACATCGCTAGATAACGAACTTGGCGTGAAAGGATAACCTTGATGAATCTGATTTAACTCATCCTTGAGCTCATAGATGGATTTACTGCCGTCTTCTTTACTGTACCGAGATTTTTCAAGTTGACTGTTGATTTGCCTTGCTATCGAAAGTAACGTGGAGTGCTTGCTTGACTGAATATCTAAGGCAAGAACTTCTATTTTATGTGAGTCAGGGTAGTAGGTTTTTGCTTTATCAAGTATGGACTCAATTTCATCATAATTCGGGTAGTTGTTGGCATCAGAATTCAAAACCTGATCAATTTCAGATTCAAACTCGCTGAGAATATAGGTCTTGTGTAAGCGTAATAAGCCAGCCTTAACGACTGGATGTAAGCTTTTTTCACTATCAATCAGTGCCAAACTTTTTTCTGCTGGCGTATCAAGCTGCCACTCTTGTCCGGCAATTTGATCATTTTGCTTGCTAATAACGGTTTCCAAATTGGCGATGGTTTCTTGTTGCTGCTGATAACCAAATACAATGCCGCTAACTAATAATATACTCGCTGCCGCGCCGCTAGCGATAGGCCAATAGCGCATATTCAATTTGCGTTTCAACTGTTCAGGGGTCAGCTTGTTCGGAATGATGCCAGTTGAAAATACGCTTGAAAATATTGGCCACTTAGATGCAGGCATGTTGGTTGGTTTAGAGACCTTGATCTTCTTTTTAAGAGCTTCATTAACTGGAGTTCTTGCGTAAGGGTGTTTGCAACTCAATAGCTCGTAAGCAATACAAAATAGAGCAAACATATCGTCGCTTAAGTTCGGTTCCTTACCGGATAACAGGTTGAGTGATGCATAGTTGGGAGTATAACCAAGCGTTTCAACATTTTCGGATTTACGTTTAGCCGCATATTGATCCTGCTTTAATTGATGAGTTTTAGATACACCAAAATCAAGCAGCTTAACGTTACCCTCAGACGTTAAAATCACATTAGCGGGCTTTAGGTCGGCGTGCACTACACCAAGAGAGTGAGCATATGAGAGTGCATCGAGTACCTGATTTAGGATTGATAAAGTTGCATTAAACTTCAGCCCATGGGGCCTAGAACGCTGTATTAAACTCTCTAATGTTTCTCCGTTAATATACTCCATAACTAAAAAGTATATTTCGCCATCTACACCAAAATCAAAAACCCTAATGATATTAGGGTGGCTTAACCTTTGAGTTTGTTGAGCTTCACGTATTAACATGCGTGCAGTCTCTGGTTGAGAAGCAAACTCTTTCTGTAATATTTTTAACGCAACGTAGGGTGTTTCTGAACCTGAAGATTCAAGAATCTTATCTTTAGCTAAGTAAACATCGCAAAGCCCACCATGCCCAATAACCGACTCAATTTCATACCGATTTTTAACGGTCGTTCCTATTAAGCTTTCGTTAATAACATCTTTGTTATTATTTAATGAGTCATCTTTATTGTTTTTTTTCTTATTAACTAACGGAGTGTTTTCTTTTTGAGACAGTTTTGTATTTGTTTCATTTTTATTTTTAACGGAGGTTTCATTATTAGTGAGTTTGGTTGATTTAATTGCATTGTCTCGTTTTTGAGTCTTTACAATTTTGGTTTTATCTCCGCTTTCTTCATTATTTATAGAATTGTTTTTATTACTGTCTTCCATCACAAGAACTCCGTATAAATGATGGGGGAATATATACCTTTCTGCTCAATGAAAAGTCATTATGTTAGAATTTCTCGGCCAAACTAACATTCGTTTTTTTATTGATGAAAGTCTAAGTTTCAAAAATTTGAACTTGGTTGGATAATTAAAATTGTTGAACAATACGTGATTGCTTTGATAAAAAAATGATTCATTATTCCGTGCATGATTTTCAATGGCAGTATTAAGGTTTTTATTAATCTTACTGTTAATAAGAAAGCAATTAATAATAAAATTAAAAATAATATCTAGCAGGTCTTTGGCGAGGTTTACATGAAGTTGGTTTTAACCATAACAAGTTTTCACAAATTTACTCCAGAGATTGAGAGTGAGTTCGTGTTTGAATCAAGTGATGAACATGCCAAGGTTACATTTGGTCGGTCTGAACAATGTGATTGGACACTACCAGATCCTGAAAGAGTGGTATCCGGAACCCACGGAGAACTGATTAAGTTTGGTGACAAATACTTGATAAAAGACCTCTCAACTAATGGTACTTTTGTAAATAATGCTGTAACTCCTGTGGGTCAAGGAAATGAAATAGCACTAAGCGATGACGATATGGTTAGCTTAGGGGATTATCAAATTTCAGTTTCTATTCAAACAGATACAGATGTATTCAGTCTTGAGACAAGTAAAAGTCTTTCTAGCGCCCCCCCTGAAGTAGTCTCAAGTCCATCGGAAGAGGAATTTGTTGACCTAGGCCTTAGTGCTAGTGAACTCTTAAACGAAAGTGTTCCTTCTGACTTTCAGCTAGATATTGGTTTAGTCGATGATTTTATTGATATCCCAAAGCCCGAAAAACAGAGCACCGTATCTGAAACTTTACCGAAAGTTAACCGACAATCAGAACAACTATCGACTCCCAACTTTGATACCAATGGGGGTGAACTTGCGGCTTTTGTTAGAGGGGTGGGTATAGATCCAATGATGATTCCCAGCGATAACCGAGAGGAATGGTTCGAACAACTGGGGGAGTCATTTTCTTTGATGCTAGTTGGTTTAATGGAAACACTGCATAACAGAGCAGTGTTTAAACAAACAAATCGACTTAGTCATACCGCATTTCGTAAGTCAGAAAATAACCCTTTAAAGTTTTCTGCAAACTTAGAAGATGCGATTCATAACTTATATAACCGTCAAACCGCTAGCTTCTTAAAGCCAAATGCAGCCATTAAAGAAGCATTTAATGACATCGAAAGTCATGAGCAAGCCTTAATGAAAGGTGTTGAAGGTACGGTTTCGAGTGTTATGTCACTTGTTGAACCTACTTCTATATACTCAGATGCTTTAGCGAAAGACACGGTTATTAATAAGGTTATTCCAGCTAGAAAATATGCTCAAAGTTGGAAGAGGTTTGAGGATATTCATGAAAAGTTATCCGATGATATTATCAATAAAGAGTCTCCGTTCTATTTAGAAGACTTCGCTAAGCACTATGAATTAGCATTAAAAAACAAAGGCTAGGAATTAGGGTGATGAAAAAGTTTTACCAATATATTTTGTTATTAATTTCAATGGTTTTATTTGGGTGCTCAGCAGCGAACCTAGTTGTTGATCCATACTCAGATTTAGAAATAGCAGCAAGTCATAACATTAATCCTGATTCAAACGGCAGGCCTTCTCCTGTAGTGGTGTATGTATTTGAATTAACGTCAAATACCATTTTCGAAAGCCAGGACTTTTTTTCTATTTATGAAGAAAGTGAAAAAGCCTTAGGACCTGATTTAGTGAATAAATATGAAGTTTCATTAACTCCAGGTCAGAAAGAAACATATCAAGCAAGTATGTCTCCAAAGACAGAATATTTAGGCATTGTCGTCGCGTTTCGAGATATTGAAAACTCAAATTGGCGACAAGTCATTAAAGTGGATAAGACCGGTTACAACACATATCAAGTATTGTTAGAAGATCTGTCTTTGGTCGTTAAATAACGTTTAGTTGGCTAATTATAAATGACGCAATACTCCAAGACGGCTTGGTGCGAAGGAATGTTTTTACGTCCCCAGCACTTCCAACAACAAGAACGCGCAACCTCTCAAGAATTCAAGGGCTTACATCAGTTAGGTGGGGCTTACAATTGGGGAGTTTGGAAATGTCGAGTAAAAAAACACGCGCTAAAAGATGGTCTTATTGAACTTGAGCATCTTGAAGCTGTTTTGCCAGATATGACGTTGGTTAATACGTTAATATCCAACGATTCAGTTTCGCCTCTACTTATTGATAAAAACACTGAAAATACGTTAGTAAAAATAACTCTCCCTCTTTCAAGTGTTACAGGTAAAAACGTTTCGGATGTAAGCGAATCGATCGTCTCTCGTTATGTACTTCAAGATATCGACGTGATAGATAACCTTACAGGACAAGATGAGGAAACCATCCAAGTTGCAGCCCTTAACCTAGAGTTGAAAGCGAGTAATGACAAATTAGCGGGTTATGTGGAGTTACCTATCTTAAGGATCAAAGAGGTAACTCCTGAAGGGGAAGTTATACTAGACGATGAGTACGTTCCTCCGCTTATCAATCTCCTTAGCGACAAAGTTATGTCAGCCTATCTACGTAACGTTATCGCGATGACAAAGATGCGTGCTGACGTTATTGCGCAGCGCTTGATTAAGGGTAAATCTGCATCGGCATCTGCTGTTGATTTCATTATGCTCCAAATGCTGAACCGATATGAGGCTAAGTTAAAGCATTTCAGTGAGTTAGATAGGTTACATCCACTGGAATTAGCGACGACACTTAAAGGTTACATTGGTGAGTTAGCCACTTTTTCTAATAAAACTAAAAGAGTCCCAAGTTTGCTTGCGTATGATCACTTAGATGTATCAAGTGTCTATAGCGAGTTGAATCAGATACTCAGTCAGTACCTCAGTGTTGTTCTTGACCAAACTGCGACCAAACTTCCGTTGGAGCCTCGCCAGTACGGTATTCAAGTGACGCCACTTCCAGATAAACGCTTGCTTGAGTCATGCCAATTTGTGCTAGCAATTAAAGCAGATACCACAACAGATGAAATAAGACGCCTGGTCCCAGCGCAACTCAAGTTTGGCCCCGCAGAACAGATTCGCGATCTAATTAATAATCAGATCAACGGTATAAACGTAGTGCCGTTGAGTGTCGTCCCGAGACAGATTCCTTACCAAACGGGCTATGTCTATTTCGAAGTTGTCAAGAAAGGGCCATTTTGGATGAGGCTAAAAGATAGTGGCGGTATTGCGCTTCACCTATCAGGGCATTTTCCGAATGCTGAACTTGAGCTTTGGAGTATTAATCAATAGGCGCGCTCAGTATGGAACAAACGATCGTAAAACCAACACCGGGTGGAAGAGCACCCGCATCGAAACCACAATCAGAAAAGTCACTGGATAATACCGTAGTTATCTCAAAAAGCCCTGAATTGGTGAACAATGATTCAGTGGTCGCTTATGGGAATAACTCTCTACTAGCAGAGGCGAATGGCCTGTTATCTATTATCGGTCAAATTCGGTCGACAGCGACTCATTCCGATCCGTTGTTTCTAAAAGAGACATTGGCACAAAAGCTTAGAGATTATGAGAACCGATTACGTCAGCATGACGTTGATTTGGATACCATTGATACAGCTCGTTATTGTTTATGCTGTTCACTAGATGAAGTTGTCCTTAACACCAATTGGGGTGGGCATTCATTCTGGAGTCACGATTCATTACTCAGCTCCTTCTATGCTAGCAGTCAAGGTGGGGAAGCGTTCTTTAAGCATCTTGATAAGTGCATGGCGAAACCAGATGCGAACTTAGATTTGCTTGAACTAATGTATGTGTGCTTATCTCTCGGGTTTCTGGGTCAATACCGTTTAGAAAAAAATGGACTGGAATCGCACCGGAAATTGAGAAGACAGGTTATTGCTACTCTTAAGTCTTATGGGAGAGGAGTCCCTCAGGAGCTAAGTAATAGTATCGACCAACACATTTTGAATGGCTCAAAGGCTTCTGATAGAGCCCCTCTTTGGGTTGTATGTTCTGTAACGGCGGCATTATTGGTCTGCATATATATGTATTTTAGCTATGAGCTAAATAAGGCATCCAATCGCACCTTTTCTCAATTAGTCAATTTGATTCAACCGCAACAACTTAACCAAGATGCAACGTCAGAATCAAAATCAGCGCCAATTGCAGAAAAGATTTCAATGTATCTAGCAACTGAGATCGGTAAGGGGCTAATCAATGTTGAGCCGCTGCAAGACAGGGTAAGAATTTCGTTAAAGTCTCAAGATCTATTTGAATCAGGTAGTGCTGATGTTGTCGCTTACATCCAACCCGTTATTTCTAAGCTTGCGAGAACATTGGAGTCGACCCAAGGCAAGATCATTGTTACTGGTCACACCGACGATAGGCCTATTTTCACGAGTAAATATCCCTCGAACTGGCACCTATCATTAGCTCGAGCCACTGCTATGTCTGAACAACTGATCTCGAATAGTGCATTAGAAGGGCGAGTGATACCCGAGGGATTGGGGGATGCAAGACCATTAGTTGAAAACAGTAGTGATGAAAACCGAGCTATTAACCGCCGGATTGAAATCGACCTTCTTGTCGCGAATTAATAATAGGTAGATAGAGATGCGTATTAAAGAAATTGGCAGAATATTTACTCAAAGATGGTTTCTCGGTCTTATCGGTGTCGCTGCTTGTTCTATTTTCATTTGGGTTGTTGGTCCACTTATTACGATAGCGGGGTATGAGCCCCTAAAGAGTGACTTTCAACGGCTAGTCACTATTCTTGTGTTAGTGTTGCTTTGGGCGATATTTAACGTTACCAAGCAGCATAAGCAGAAGGTGAAAGAAGACGAAAGTATTCAAACGTTGCTTGAGGTTGATAGCCAATCAGATAAAGAAGCGGCAAGTGAAATTGACTTAATGCGCGAGCGTATTGAGCAAGCTGTCAAAGTAGTGACGAAAACACACAAAGGCAAGAGAAGTTTGTATGACTTACCGTGGTATGTATTGATTGGCCCTCCTGGAACGGGGAAAACAACCGTATTAAAGCAGTCGGGGTTAGAGTTTCCATTAGGAGACAGCCTTGGCTCTGACTCTATTGCCGGTGTAGGTGGCACTCGCCACTGTGATTGGTGGTTTGCAAATAAAGCAGTTCTTATAGATACGGCTGGCCGGTATACGACACAAGACAGTCAAGAAAAGGTCGACTCTAAAGCGTGGCATGGTTTCTTAGGATTGTTGAAAAAGTATAGAACGCAAAGACCAATTAATGGTGCGATTGTTACGATAAGCTTAGCCAGCGTGATGTCTCAGACTCGAACCGAGCGAAGTCTTCATGCTCGAGCAATTAAGTCGAGACTTCAAGAACTGAAAAACCAGTTAGGCATGCAGTTTCCGATTTACGTATTGCTCACCAAAATGGATTTAGTTGCCGGTTTCAATGAGTTCTTTGCCGATTTAAGTAAGGAAGAGCGAGAGGAATTATTTGGTTTCATGTTCCCTCGTGAAGTGGATGATGAAAGAGGCGTTATTTCTCTATTCAACAAAGAATTTCATGGCATGTTGGAGCGCCTTGATGCCCGTATGCTTAGAATACTTGAAACAGAGGACGATTTAGATAAACGCGCGCTTATCTTTGAATTTCCAAAGCAATTAAGAGTGCTACAAGCTAATCTTGACGAGTTTTTAGCTGAAATTTTTGCACAAAACAGTTTTGAAGAGCCTGCCTTGATTCGTGGTGTGTTTATGTTGAGTTCGGTTCAAGAAGGCTTACCAGTCGATAAGCTGATGAATGAATCAACCAATGGACTTGGGTTAAATCGTTTAGCTCTAGCAAAGAGTCAGACTGGTTCTCATAGTTATTTCGTAAAGAATCTTTTTGACAAGGTTATTTTCAAAGAGCAACTGTTAGGAACAGTTAATCGTCACTATCAAAAGCAGTCAGGTTGGATGCGTCGAGGTGTTTATATTGGATGTACAACGCTACTGCTAGGAGCTTCTGCGCTTTGGTTTATGAGTTATAAGTGGAACTCACAGTTAATTGTCGATACCAATGAACAAGCTAGCCATATTGATGCACTGATTGGCGCTCAAAGTTTAGATTTTGAAGCGGATATTGTTTCAGCTGTAGAAACATTAGATAGGTTGATGACGCTTCCTCTCGGAAAGCAAAGCAACTACGGTGATGCCGACTCTGTAAAGAGGTTTGGTCTCTATCAAGGAGACAAAGTATCTCAGGCGGCAAACAATGCATATTCTGATGCTTTGACCCAATTTTTCGCCCCTTTGCTTCTTGATAGCCTGGTGTCAGAAATGGAGAGCAATCAACAGCATCGTGAGTATTTGTACGAAACGTTAAAAACGTATTTGATGTTATTCAATCCAGACAAATATCAACAAGATGAAGTGTTGGCTTGGTTTAACTTTTATTTCGAACGTCAATATCCGGGTGAGCTAAACGCAGACTTAAGAAGACGCTTGCTACAGCACACTCAATATTTATTAGGCAACGATGGACAAGGCTTTACTTACAACACTGCTGCTGTGACGAGTGCTCGAGAAGTGTTGACTCAAATGTCTCTACCTGAACGTGCTTATCAGCGAATGAAAATACAATTTTCTAAGAGTCATGTACCTTCATTTCGCTTGACTGATGTATTGGGACCTAAAGGGCTTGAGCAGTTCGAGCGAGCTAGTGGAAAACCGCTATCACAAGGCATTTCGGGTTTCTACACGTACAATGGTTTTCATAGCATTTTTCAGATTCAGATCAACCGTACAGTAAAAAGCCTAATGGAAGAGAACTGGGTTTATGGTGACGATCTTAAGGCCCATGAAATTGATCAAGATAGTGCCATCCAAGGCGTTCAGTCTCGATACTATCAAGATTATGTTAATGAATGGAAAACGTTGATCGAAGATATTCAATTGAAGCAGGCTCCGAGCCTAGAACTTGCGACAGAGCAAGCGAGGGTTTTATCTGGAGTTGAAAGACCAATCGAATCTTTGTTGAGAGCAATCCAAAAAGAGGTTGCTCTATCAAAAGTATCATTGTCAGAAAATCAAAAAGCCGCTTCTGAAGTTGTTGGTAAAGTTGCCAAAGTTAAGTTTTCAAATACGGCAGATAGACTAGACATGTATTTACCTGAAGAAAACGGTTTCAATGTTGCTCTGCCAGGTAAAGAAGTCGAATCGCATTTTTCAGAGATCTTACGCCTTGGTGAGCAAGACTTTGATGATATTCAACAAGCAATGGTTAACTTGCGTTCGTATTTAAGTGACTTATCAAGCTCTGGTAACAATCAGAAAATTGCCTACAAAAGTATTTTAGATGGAACCGTTACACAAGATGTCGCAGCTTCCTTTGCTCGTGCTAAAGAACTTTTGCCGAGACCATTTAATCAATGGCTAGGTGAGCTTTCTCAAGAGTCGGTTAAGTTTGCGGAGAGCGGTTCGAAGGATCATCTAAATCAACTTTGGGTAACACAGGTGGTCCGCCCTTATCAGCGGACTATTGCTGGCAGATATCCATTCGAGCCCAACGCGAGCAGAGAAGTTAGATTGAAAGACTTTAAGCGATTCTTTGGTTATGGAGGTACGCTTGACGCATTCTTCCAAGAATACCTCGAACCGTTTGTGGATACTTCGAAAAGTCGTTGGCGATTAGAAAAGGAAATTGGAGTTCGTCCAGAAACACTAATGGTCTTTCAAAGAGCGCAACGTATCAGGCAGTCTTTCTTTGAATCTGATAATTCCTTACGCGTAGAGTTTGGGATGAAGCCTGTTTATCTAGACCAGCACATTACTCGATTTGTCTTAGAGTTGGGTGGACAAGATTTGGTTTATAAGCATGGACCAGCAAGAGCTAAATCGTTGAGTTGGCCTGCCGGTCAAGATCAGACTCGAATTGTGTTCACACCACCTGAATCTAAACGCGAAATTGCGCATACCTATGAAGGTGAGTGGGGCATATTCAAGCTTTTGGATCAATCACTTAAAGCAAGGCCAGAATCGCGTAAAGACAATATAGTTATGATTGATTTAAAGGGAAATAAGGTGCAACTAGAGCTTATTCCTTCTAGTGCCATTAATCCGTTTTGGTCAAATGAAATGGAGAGGTTCAGATGTCCACGAACCTTATAACATCAGGCTGGGGTTATATCGGTAAAATGCCTGCAAAAGGGGACTTTGTGAAAGATGGTTTATCACAAAATTTCTCGGAGCGTTGGCATGATTGGCAACAGGCGGTTATTGCAGTCAGCAGGGAACAACTGGGTGAAAGCTGGAATGAGCACTTTTTAACGGCTCCTGTGTGGCACTTTGCTTTGGATATTAGCTATTTAGAAGACTCAACCTACATTGGTAGCATGATTCCTAGTGTTGATGCATGCGGTAGATACTTTTTCTTTACTATAGCTCGTGCCGTAAAAGGTGAAGCTGCGCAATATTGGGGTGACAGAGCTTGGACCGAGGACAGTGCAGCTCTTGCTCTTTCAGTACTTGAGGACGACTTTGTCTTTGATGTTTGGCATAAGAGTACTCAAGAAAAAAATGACCTCGTTGCGAATGTAACAAGTGAAGTGAGGCCTCTGGAGTTTCTTTATCAAAGCCAAATATCTACAGTTTTTCATGATCACGGCAATACTGATCAAAACACGCTTTTGAATTACTTCATTAAAGAAAAATTGAGTAAACCATGTTTTTGGTGGACTGAAGGTTCAACGAAGGTTGAACCATGCATGTTCATTACGAGTGGATTTCCTTCAATTGGTCAGTTTTCAGCCATGCTTGATGGCGGCTGGAAAAAGTGGAATTGGTAGGATAGAAGAATGAATTGGAACTATTTTACCTTTGCTAAATCGCACGCAGGAAAAGTACGCCCTTATAACGAGGATGCTCTGTTGGATATGACAGAACAGCATATTTGGGTGGTTGCCGATGGAATGGGTGGACACAGTGCTGGCGATATAGCAAGCCAGATGCTAGTGGATAGAGTCGCGCGCCACATGCAGGATGTCTCCAATACTAATATCGATGATATCCGAAGAGTGGTTCAAGAAGCGAACTTAGAAATTTACCAATACGCACAAAATCACTTAGACGGTAAAACGATGGGAACAACACTTGTTTTGTTGTTTATTCAGGATGGGTATTACCACTGTCTTTGGGTGGGTGATAGCCGAATTTACCAGCTTAGAAGTGGTAATTTTGTCCAAAAAACACGTGATCATAGTCAAGTCATGGACTTAGTGGATCAGGGCTTATTGGCATTTGAAGATGCCGAATCGCACCCTCTTGCAAATGTTATTACCAGAGCTGTTGGGGTCGACGAAAGTGTCACTATTGATCAAGTTTCAGGGCAGTTGGCTGACGGCGATCAGTTTCTACTCTGTAGCGATGGACTCTCTAAGGAACTTACGAGTGATGAAATTCATCGGACATTGTATGCAGACTCAGTCAACCAAGCTGGATTAGCGCTCATGCATTCGGCTTTGGTTCGGGGCGCAAGTGATAACGTAACTTGTGCTTTGATCAAAGTTCGCCAAGCGCAAACGGAGTGCGAAACAGTAACTAGAGAAGACGCGACGATACCTGTCTTTCTAAGAGGGAGAGCTTATGAGTAATGAAATGTTTGATTGGTATGAACAAGCGTTGGCTCCTATATCTCAAGAAAATCCTACAGGTATTGATCCTAGAGAGGATGTATCACCACAGTCTGCTTACTATCGGTTGAAAGATCAGCGTATGGCCGCCCGCAACGCTGAACGTAATGCTCTTATAGAAGAAGAAAGTATCTATACCCACAGTAATTTATGGCGAGTATTTATTGAAGATGTCCCAGAAATACTCACGAATCAGTCTAAAGATTTGGAATTTGTTGCCTGGCTTATAGAAGCCCTAACTCGATTGTATGGTTTTCGTGGTATGGGCGTTGGCTACAAACTCGCAACCAGTTTAATTGAGAACTTTTGGGATGATCTGTACCCAATGCCTGATGAAGATGGTATTGAGACAAGAATATCGGCGATTATTGGCCTCAATGGTATCGATAGTGAAGGAACACTTATTTTTCCAATTGCTTGTATACCATTGACTGACTTAGGCGTGGAGCAAGCTTATGCCTATTGGGAATATCAGCAAGCTATAGAGCTTGAACGCTTAGACGAAGATAAGCGCCGAAATCGAGTCGAGCTTGGGGCTGTTGAGCTATCTGAAATTATAACTACGGTTAAGTCGACTTCTGATACGTTTTATCGAGAATTAATCACGGATTTGGAGTTCGCTACGGAATCATTTAATGAATTCAGTCAGCGATTAGATGAAGCGGTCGGTGATGTGACTCCTAGCTCTTATATATCAAAAAGACTTGAATCAATACACTCGGCATTAAAGCACCTTCTTGGAGATCGTTTTAATCAACCACAAGCAGTGATTGAAGAGCTAGAGGATCTTGATGAATCTTCTTCTGAACAACCGTTAAGTGCACAAAGTTGTGATGCATTATTAGCGACAAACATGAAATCACGAGAGCAGGCAATTAGACAATTGCAGCAAGTAGCTGATTTCTTCCGAGAGAGTGAACCTCACTCACCAGTTTCTTACTCCATCGAACAGATCATTCGTTGGTGTGGGATGCCTCTGCCGGAGTTACTGGCGGAACTTATCTCCGACGGGGATGCAAAGAAAAGCTACTTCCGTTTGGTTGGCATAGCAGAACAAAATGAAAATTAATAAAGGGAGAATGGTATGACGAGTATCCACTCGAAACTATCACGAGTACGGAAGCCTCGTGTCCACATTACCTATGATGTTGAAACTGAAGGTACAACTCTTAAGAAAGAACTGCCTTTTGTTGTAGGTGTAATGGGTGATTTCGCTGGTCAAAACACAGAAGCGTTGAAGCCATTAAAAGACCGCCGTTTTATTCAGATCGATCGAGATAACTTTGACGATGTACTCAAAAAAATGAATCCATCGGTGAAGTTTAAAGTTGCGAATAAGCTTGCGAATGACGATTCACAGTTTGAGGTCGATTTAAACTTTAAATCAATGCAAGACTTTGAGCCTGCTGCGATCGTAAATCAAGTTGATCCACTACGCCAATTGATGGAAACGCGTAATAAACTGCGTGATTTGATGACAAAAGTTGACCGCTCAGAAGAGCTTGAAAATATCCTAGAGGATGTTTTGAACAATACGGACAATCTGGCAAGACTTGCAGGCGAGTTAGATCTTGACAAGAAAGCGAAGTCAGACAGTACTGAAGGAGCGGAATAATGACGACTGAAGCTGAAAAACAGTTAGATCCAACAGTTAATGAACAGACAACTTCATTCTTAGATCAAGCTATTGGTGCGACTAAGCAGACCGAAGCTTCTCGTGCTGAGGAGCTGATTAAAACGCTCGCTGAAGAAGCAATGAAAGGGACAGTTACTTGGAACAAAAACCTAACAGTAACTTTTCGTGAAGCGATTAATTTGCTCGATAGGCAGATTTCTGATCAGTTGTCTGAAGTAATGCATCACCCAGAATTACAGAAACTCGAAGGTTCTTGGCGCGGCTTAAATTATCTAGTGATGAATTCAGAGACCAGTTCTACTCTGAAAGTTCGCATGATGAGTATGACCAAGAAAGAACTACATAAAGACTTGAGCAAAGCTGTTGAGTTTGATCAAAGCCAGATCTTTAAAAAGGTTTACGAGTCTGAGTTTGGTAGTGCTGGTGGTGAACCGTATGGTGCATTGATTGGAGACTATGAGTTTACCAACCACCCAGAAGATATTGAGTCGTTACGCCTAATGTCAAATGTAGCGGCTTCTGGCTTCTCTCCATTCTTGTCCGCGGCTTCACCAGCACTATTCGGCTTTGATGAGTGGACTGAGCTGTCAAAACCACGCGACCTAGATAAGGTATTTGAATCACTAGAATACGCCCAATGGCGTTCGTTCCGCGAGAGTGCCGATTCGCGCTTCGTTAGTCTGACGATGCCAAAAGTCCTTGCTCGTTTGCCATACGGACAAGCTACCGCTCCAGTCGAAGAGTTTGGGTTTGAAGAGTTCGAAGTAGATCCTGTTTCAGGTATTGCTGTTAACGCTGAACATAACGACTACTGTTGGATGAACTCTTCGTATGTTCTTGGTGTTAAGTTAACTGACGCATTTTCAAAATATGGATTTTGTACTGCCATCCGTGGTGCAGAAGGCGGCGGTCGAGTGGATAACTTGCCAACGCATTTCTTCATGAGTGATGATGGCGACCCTGATATGAAGTGCCCAACAGAGATTGGTATTACCGACAGACGTGAGGCGGAGCTTGGTAAGCTTGGTTTCTTACCGCTTTGTCACTACAAAAACACCAACTATGCAGTGTTCTTTGGTGCGCAAACCTGTCAAAAACCAGCGAACCATGAATCCCCTGAAGCAACGGCCAATGCGGCCATTTCTGCCCGCCTACCTTATATGATGGCAACATCTCGTTTTGCGCATTATTTGAAAGTAATGGCTCGAGATAAAATTGGTAGCTTTATGGAAGCAGAAGACGTTGAGTCTTGGCTGAACCGCTGGATCCTAGGTTACGTCAATGCTTCTGAAGGCGGTGGTCAAGAGATCAGAGCGAAATACCCTCTAGCAGACGCTCGTGTTCAGGTTAAGGAAATTCCTGGCGCACCTGGTTCTTACAATGCCGTAGCATGGCTGAAACCTTGGTTGCAAATGGAAGAACTGACTACATCTTTGCGACTTGTGGCCAAGATCCCTCAGTCAGGTGGATAAGAAACGAATTGGCTGGTCGAAAGGCCAGCCATGACCAATCTTTATGTTCTAGATGGAATTAGCAGTGTCACTTAACTTTCGCGACCCTAGCAAGCTAAAACATGAGTTCAGTACCGGAGGCTACGCTGAACTTGATAGCCCGTGGTTGACTCGATTCAATGAATCTTCTGATCTTGTATCGTCAGCGCGAATTTGGCTAGAAGGTACACGTTCAAGAGATTTGGACAGCTTTCGTCATAGTGTGATGAACACAATTAACCGCATTGATGAGCTATTAGAATCTCAACTAAATGAAATATTACATCATCCTGAGTTTCAACAGCTCGAAAGGGGGTGGGTTGGAGTTAGGTATTTATGTGAACAGGTTGATTCTCGTTCATCGGATTCTGTAAAAGTTAAGGTTTTAACGGCGACATGGAATGAAATCAGTAAAGATGCTTTAAAAGCCATCGAGTTTGACCAATCAGCACTATTTAAGTTGCTCTATCAAAATGAATATGGGATGGCAGGGGGAGAACCCTTTGGTGTGGTGGTTGGAGATTATCAGCTTCGCTGTGATCCTAGTAAAAATTATTTTGATAGAGATCTGTCTGTGTTGAGTAAGATCTCTCAGTCTGCAGCTGCAGCATTCAGCCCATTTATCATGTCTGCATCGCCAGAGATGTTTGGTGTTGATAGTTTCGCTCAACTCTCTGCGATAAGAGATATAGCGGCCCAATTTGAACAGGAAGATTATGCAAAGTGGCGTAGTTTGAGAGACAACGATGACGCTAAATTTATTGGTTTGACTGCACCTAACGTCTTGTTCCGTCAGCCATACAAAAGTGATGGCTCGCGGAATGATAAATTCAATTTTCAAGAACACATCTACGACTCCAATCGAGATTTGCTATGGGGGAGTAGTGCGTACTGTTTTGCTGCCGTATCAATTAGAGCATTTCAGGAACATGGTTGGTTCACGCATATGCGAGGGATTAAACAAGGCGATTACAGTCAGGGTATTATCGTCGCTCCTACAAGGAGCAAGATGCGTGTTAATGGCAAGAATGATCGTGAAAGATGTCCGTTAAACTTGAAAATCTCTGAGAGAAAAGAACAAGAATTGTCTGAGTGCGGTTTTATTTCTATTTCTCCAATACCTGAGACCGATATGGTGGGGATGACCTCGAATGTATCTCTCTACAAGCCCAAACAATACGCAGAAAAGCATATTTCAACGAATGCAAAACTGACATCGATGTTGCAATACACATTGTGTGTATCGCGAGTCGCACATTATCTCAAGGTTATGGGGCGTGACAAAATTGGTGGGTATCAAGACGCAGAAAGCCTAGAGCGTGACTTTCAACGCTGGTTACATCAGTACACTACCGCATCAGATGAAGCGTCTGATGAGCTTCGAGCTAAATACCCCCTAAATGAAGCGAAAATTACAGTTCGAGAGAAAAGAGAAACTCCTGGACATTATTACTCAGTTATCCATTTGCGACCGCATTTTCAACTCGATCAAATGGTATCTAGCATTAAATTAATTACCGAATTATCACCAGAGCACATGGTGTAAGGAAATAACAATGACTCAATGGAAAAATGCTTTGTCCCAAGGCCTATTGCAACACGCTCTAGAGCAATTAATTGATGAAATTAAAGCAACCCCTAAAGATGCGAGCTTGAGAAGTTCCTTCATTGAGCTTCTTTGCATTGATGGGGACTTCGAGCGTGCGGACGCTCAGCTCATGCAATCGATTAAATTGTTTCCTGAGTATCTGCCTGGTGCAAGTCAGCTACGACATTTAGTGAAAGCAGCTCAAGCTAGAAAGGATTTTATCAATGGTGCGGCTAGTGCCAAAGTATTAGGTGATGAGGAATTAACTAAAGAGCTTGTTCGATTTAATCTTGCTCTCGGAAATCAAGAGTACGAAGAAGCGTCACGTCTATCGCATCGCATTGAAGAGCATCGTACTATTAAAGGGTTTAACGTAAACGGCACAAACTACGAAGATGCTAGAGATATTGATGATCGTTTAGGTGGTTACATTGAACTGTTTTCTACAGCAGGTAACTATTTTCTTGTACCCATATCGAGTATCCATACGCTAGAAGTTAAAGCACCTGCTTCTTTGTTAGAGAGTATTTGGCGACCTGTCGAGTTTGATATCGATGGACTTGGTGAAGGCGAAGGCCATATGCCTTTGACGTATGTCGACTCAGAGACCGATGCGCAAAAGTTAGGTCGAGAAACGGATTGGAAGCAGATTGGTGAGCAAGAATCTTTTGTTGGCTTGGGTCAAAAATGTTGGTTAGTCGGTGACTCAGCGCTTCCAATCTGTGATTTGACTACATTATTAGAACAGAAACAAATAGCGTAGAAATATCATGTCGTTAACCGTTTCTCTGCTCGACAAATTGATAGATAGTGATCCTCTCGCTCGGGATGAGAAAGACTTCCCTGCAAGCCAGCAACAGATGTTGAGCAGCTTACTTAGAGATCTAGAGTCGATGCTGAATAGTCGTATTGGATGGAAAAATATTCCTGATGATCTTCTAGAGGTTCGTTATTCAATATTGAACTATGGGCTGCCAGATTTTTCCTCAATGCCCTATAGCAGCCAAGAAGGGCAGAATCAGCTTTGCGACATCGTTCATGATGCAATTAAAGAGTTTGAGCCGAGGTTAAGGAACCCTCATGTCCAGATTTCGGACGAGAAAAACGCTATTGATAGGGTATTGAGGTTACAGATAAATGCCACTTGCTTAATTGATAACAGTATTCATGAAGTGCGATTCAATTCTGAAGTAGAGCCGGTAAATTTAGGTATGAAACTGAGTAGAGCAAAATGAGTGAAGAGTTTCTCAAGTACTATAATCGCGAGTTAGCTTATTTGCGTCACAAAGGGCAAGAGTTTGGTGAGCAGTATCCCAAGATTGCCGCGAGACTTCGTATTAGTGAGGAACAGGTTGACGATCCACACGTAGAAAGATTGTTAGAAGGCTGCGCATTTCTAACAGCAAGGATTAGACAAAGCTTAGACAATAGTTACCCTCAGTTTACAGAGTCTTTGATGGGACAGTTATATCCGGATTTTCACGCCCCAATCCCGTCAATGTCAGTCATTAAAATGAGCTGTTCTAACTCCACTTCCTCTTATTTTGATGTAGAAGAAGGCGAGCGAGTTGTTATCGGTGCTACTGGATATCATGAATGCGAGTTTAGAACTTGTTATCCGGTCAGAATGTATCCTGTTGATGTGACCTCTGGCGTTTTTAAAAATGCGCCTTTCAAGCCAGTTGGCTCACGATGGGAAAGCAATGCTCATTCAGTTTTGAAAGTACAGCTCACGGCTCAAGATGAAGAGACTCCTCTTGGTGAAATGGGGATAGAACGGCTGCGCTTCTATTTAAACGGTCAATCTCAATTGACTTTTAAGCTCTACCAAATGCTGTTTCAAAACCTAATTGGTTTATCTGTTGTTGTGGATGGCAAAGAAGTTCGTCCTTTAACCAAAAGACATCTTTCTGAAGTGGGATTTTCAGAAGATGAGAAAGTTGTGCCATACAGTAAAAGAAGCTTTTCAGGAGCAAGATTACTTGTTGAGTATTTACACTTTCCTGAGAAGTTTATGTTCTTTGATATCACCGAACTTGGATTATCAGAGCTAGATCTTAGAGAGCAAGTCGAACTGTATTTTTACTTTGATACCAACGATGACTGGCTTCCAAAGCAAGTGGACGAAGAAAGCTTAATGGTAGGCTGTGTGCCTGTGATCAACTTATTTAAAAGTATTATGGAGCCTAAGCGTATTCTACCAACTGAATACGATTACCACTTGTCTCCACAATACCAAGAAGCTGAAAGTAATGAGGTTGTCTCAATTTCTGACGTAACGTTGAGAAACTGGAACAAAACGTACCACAATTTGCCATGTTATCACGCTGGTGAGCACACGCATTATACGAACACTAGTGAGATTTATTGGTTGATGAGACGTGAGGATAAGAACTGGGCTGGTGGGTATGATGAGCCAGGTAGAGAAACCTACATTTCTTTTGTTGATAAAAAACATCAATTGTTCAGCCCGGATAGCCGGGAAAACTGGTTAATGTACGTGGAAGCTGAGTGCTGTAACCGCAACTTAGCGCAGAAACTTCCATTTGGAGGTGGGCTGCCGCAAGTATCTTTACCGGAGGTAAATGACAATTTCGAATCTGTTCGTTGTTTAGTTTCTTTATCAGAAACTATTCGGCCAGAAATGGATGAAAGCACACGATGGCAGTTAACTAAGCTTTTAACTTTAAACCATTTTACCGAGGAAGATGGTTTAGCAACTTTGAAGCAGATCCTTAATCTCTATGCATTTTCTGGGACAGCAGAAACGAAAGCGGTAATCGATGCTTTAACTAAGTTAGAGTTTGAGCCTACTACAGGAAGAATTAGTCAGAAAGGTAAAGTTGGATTTGCGCACGGTATAAAAATTATTTTGACGGTTTCTGATCAAATTTTACCTAAAGAGCAGATCTTTCTCTTAGGTAGTGTTTTATCTGTTTACTTCTCGCAATATGCTGAAATTAACATTTTTACGCAGTTAGAAATAAGACTTAAGTCCACGGGAAAGTCTTTCCACCTATGGCCCGCATTAACTGGCGATAAGGTGTTGTTATGAGCGCGGAACAATTTTATCGAGAATTAAAGCAACATCCATTGTTTGAAGCGATTCATCTTATCGAACACGAAGTTCTGCAAGCAGAGGCGCAAATAGGAACAGATGCGTTACCGAAGCATGAAAAGCTAAACTTAAAGGTTAATCCATCATTAGGTTTTGAAAATGCACAGCTTTGTGAACTGAAAAATATAGATGACAACAAGTTAGAGATTGAGACCAATTTAATAGGCCTAACGGGTGAGCAAGGTGTGCTTCCCCAGCACTATAGTGAATTAGCTTTACATCGCCAAAAAGAAGGCGATACGGCTATGGTGGACTTCTACGATATTTTCAATCATCGCTTATTATCTCTTTATTATCGATGTTGGCAATTGAGTCAGCTGACTGTTCAGTCTCGTGCGCATGCGCAGGGCGCGCGTTCGCCGTTAGAAAGCTGTAAATCGGCATTAACTGGGAAAGGGAGTTCACTGTCCCGGCACTATGGTGGTGTGTTTGCTTCACCAATGAGAAGTAAAGGTGGACTAAAAAGTATTCTTGAATGTTTATCTGGATGCCAAGTAAAAGTTCATGAATTTCAAGGACAATGGTTACACCTTACGAAAGAAGAGCAAACACGCCTTGCATCCCGAACTATGCCTGAAGGGCAGTTTGCTCAACTTGGTGTAGGAGCTTCTTTGGGTTCGAAAGCATGGAATATCAACGCGGGGACAACAATAGAATTTCTGCCAAAAGATAAACAGCTAGTTAGTAAATTGCTTCCTAACCAACCCAATATAGCAATCATTAAGAACGCTGCTTATGAGCTGATTGGAAAACATAAACAACTGAAGTGGCAGCTCACCACCAAACATAGTTTGCTACCACAAGCTTGTTTATCGAAACAGCAGGGGCAGTTAGGTATTGGTTCTGTGCTTAAAAAACACGAACGTACAAAAGATCGAACTATAACAATTACTATTTAAAGGAAATGTAATGGCTTCACTCTCACTTTCAGCGTTGGTCGAAAGATTGTCTCCTCAGGCTAAGGAAACACTTGAACAGGCAGCTGCGATGGCAAGCTCCCGAACTCATCACAGTATTGAAATGTCTCACTGGTTAATGATGATTATCCGCCATCCTGACGATATTTACTCTGAAGTTTTTGACGAATTTGATGTCGATAAAATCAAGGTTGAAACCGATATTCAAAAGGCATTAGAAAAATACAAAACAGGATGCCAGTCGGTGCCTGGGCTATCAGCTCATACGGTGACTGTTATGCAAAATGCTTTGTTATCTGCAACCATTGAATTCAATCAAGAACAGTTGGGGTGCATCCATCTTTTATTTGCCTACTTGTCTGATGATACGTTAGTCAACATGGCTGGTTCGATTAGTCCTGAACTAAACAAGATAGAACCATCTCGCTTATTGAACTTTAAAGAAAGTAATGCGCCTCAATCAAGATCGAATGACTTAGCACAGTCAAACGCGAGTTCCGCCTTGAATCAATTTACAACAGACCTTACTGAGCAAGCTAGGGAAGGTAAAATAGATCCGGTGATTGGTAGAGATAATGAAATTCGCCTAATGATCGATATTTTATTAAGACGCCGACAAAACAACCCGATTCTTACCGGAGAAGCTGGTGTTGGAAAAACAGCCGTTGTTGAAGGTTTGGCGCAAAAGATCATTGATGGCGATGTACCTCCCGCTCTGCAAAATGTGGCAATTAAGTCTCTGGATTTGGCGTTACTGCAAGCCGGCGCAGGCATGAAAGGTGAGTTTGAAAACAGGCTTAAGAACCTTGTGAAGGAAGTAAACGACGCTCCACAGCCTATTATATTGTTTATTGATGAAGCTCATGGCCTAATTGGCGGTGGTGGGCAAGCGGGCCAAGGTGATGCGGCGAATATTCTGAAGCCAGCATTAGCGAGAGGTGAACTCAGAACGATCGCAGCAACAACGTGGGCAGAGTATAAAAAGTATTTTGAAAAAGATGCAGCTTTAACTAGGCGTTTTCAAGTCGTAAAGGTTGATGAGCCAGCCCCTGAGCTCGCGATTGAAATGTTACGAGGCTTACTTGATGTAATGGCACAACACCACGATGTTCATATCACTAACCAAGCTCTCAATGCAGCGGTCCAACTCTCAGCTCGATACATTAATGGTCGTCAACTGCCAGATAAAGCGGTTTCTGTTTTGGATACGGCCTGCTCTCGAGTTGCGTTAAGTCAGTCATCTACACCGGGAGGCCTAGATGCGAAAAGAAATAAACTTAAAGCAAAGCAAGCTGAGTATGAGCATCTTAGCCAAGAGAATCGGCTAGGAGCATCTCTTGATGTGCAGCTGCAAAGTGTCCGAAAAGAGATTGATGCGCTATCTAATGACATTATTGAATTAGAAGTACTTTGGGAAAAAGAAAAAGAATGGGTAAGTGAAGCTAAGTCACTTAGAACCCAAATAATCCAGGAGGGTTCTGAGACTGCGAGAGACAAGTTACAAGAGCTTGAAAATAACCTCTCCGCTAACTCACAGCCCTTAGTTTTTTCGCATGTAAATGAAGCGCTAATCGCAGAAGTTATTTCGGATTGGACCGGTATACCGCTGGGTAAACTTCAGGATGATGAAATCCAAGCAGTATTGGGTTTGAAAGAAAGTTTGTGCAAGCGAGTTGTCGGGCAGGATCACGCTTTAGAGCTCATGTCTGAAGTGATAAAAACTGCGAGTGCGCAGCTCACGGATGAGACACGACCAAATGGTGTATTTCTCCTAACCGGACCAAGCGGAGTGGGTAAAACCGAATCGGCTTTGGCGATTGCAGAGAAAGTGTATGGTAGTGAAGAAAATGTCACGACTATCAATATGTCGGAATTTAAGGAAGAGCATAAAGTCTCATTGCTATTAGGTTCTCCTCCTGGTTATGTCGGTTATGGAGAAGGAGGTGTACTGACTGAAGCTGTTAGACGTAAACCTTATAGTGTAATTCTCCTAGATGAAATGGAAAAAGCGCACCCTGGTGTTCAAGATATTTTTTATCAGGTATTTGATAAAGGCTCAATTAAAGACGGTGAAGGTCGAGATATAGACTTTAAAAACACTATTATTATTATGACCGCGAACACAGGGACCGAAACGACGATGTCTTTGTATTCTGACCCTGATTTAGCGCCTGAGCCGTCAGCACTAAAAGATGCTTTACGCGATGATTTGTTGGTTGACTTTAAACCAGCATTTTTAGGGCGTGTGAATGTATTACCTTATTTGCCTCTATCAAGAAAAGTATTGATAGAAATAACAAAATTAAAGTTGGATAAAATTACGACTCGTATTCGTAAGCACTATAACGCTGACCTGTTTTTTGATGAGGAACTAATTAATGATATTGTAGACAATAGCAATGAGTCTGGGAGTGGTGCGCGTGTGGTACAAACAACCATAGAAAATACATTGCTTCCGAAGATTTCTCATGAAATATTGCATGCAATTCTTAATGATAAGACGTTTGATGAAATTATTGTTAAAGGTACAACTAGTGGACTTGATGTCTCAATAGTTTAACATCCTTTACACTCTCAATAATAATTGGGAGTTGGTTCATATTAACTATTATTTTTTATAAAAAACGCTTAAATTAAATCTTATTTAAAGATATAACAGGGCGTATTTAAAATGAAGTTTTTGATACATTAATCACTAATTATCACCAAACGTCAGATAATTAAATTATTACGATATATGTCAATTAATAATGCTATAGGAGATTAGCATGCAGTCTAATACGTATCTTAAATACGCAGATATTAAGGGTGAGGCAACAGCCGAGCAATACAAAGATTTGATTACACTACTATCTGTAGATTGGAGTGTAGGTCGTGAGATCTCATCATACACTGGTACAGCGATGGACCGTGAAGCGAGCGCTACTCGTCTATATGATTTGACTATCACTAAACTTCAAGACCGTTCTTCTCCTGACTTATTTAAAGAAGCGACGATTGGTAAAGGTAAACCAGCGGTTTTCCATATTACTAAGCAGGGTGAGAAGGTTGAAGAGATCATGAAGATCGAACTGACTGATGCGATGATTTCTAACTACTCAGTTTCTATCCAAGACGATCGTCCAGTTGAAACTATCACAATTTCTTACACAGAAATGATGATGACAGTGACTCCTACTGACGATAAGAACAACACTTCTGCTCCATTGGTATACGGCTACAGCGGTGTTAAAGGTCAACAAATGTAATTTTCATGCGGGGGAATATTCCTCCGCATTTTTTTGAAAGAAGTATTTAATGAAAAGAGCAACTCAAGATAACAATTTCATCCGAATTTCTTCCCCATTCGGTAAAGATGCCATCATACTAAACTCGTTTGAGTATAGAGAAGAGATCTCAGAACTTTTTTCATTGCGTGCTAAAGCTTACTTTAATGATCAACGAAGTGAGTTAAACGAAATTATTGGTAAGGAAGTTACCATTACCCTTGAAAATAATGAGGATGTTTCTTCAAATCCTCGTTATATGCATGGTTATGTTTCTGCTGCAAGATTAGAAGGGAAAAGGGTTTCTAATACACATAAAGGCGAAAATTATAAAAACATAGAATTATTAATAGAGCCTAAATTACGTTTCGCTGAATATCGAAAAAATTGCAGAATATTTCAGCATAAAGATATAAAGGAAATTATCTCTGAAGTACTATCGGAGCATAGTGTTGCCTTTAGTTTTGAATTAACCAAGTCCTATCCTAAATACACATACAAAGTACAATATGAAGAATCAGATCTTGAATTTGTTCGACGTCTGTTATCGGAGGAGGGGCTATCATTTTGTTTTACACATACTAAGTCTGCCCATACGCTCAATATTTTTGATGACATCAGTTTTTATAAGCCGGGTACTGAGTTTTTAGTCGATTTTGATACAGGTACGGCGAAATCTAGCCACATTTCTTCTTGGCATGAAACGCAAATTCTGACTACTAAAGCGAGTCAAAAGTCAGGCTATAACATGCTCAAGCCTTCTTCGAATCCTAAAAATACTGCAAAGGGTGAAAGTGATTTTTTTACAGTACCTGGAAGCGAGTATTTTGAATACATGGGTGAAATGGAGAGCAATGATCAATACGCACTGAGAAACACGCATGCAATAGAAGCACTACAGCAAAATGCATATTTGTGTCGTGGCGTGGCTACGTGCAGAACATTCAGTGTGGGCAAGTGCTTCAAGTTTAAAAAGCATGAAGATAAATCTCGAGTCGGCAAAGAATATGTACTGTCTTCTGTTTTTTTGTCTGCTGCTGTTTATAACCAGACTGGTCAAGGTGGCACCGGTGCGCAAGGTGTCAAAGTCTCGTTTAGTTGTGTTGACTCAAAGACAATCCTGCGTCCTTCAGTTAACTACTCTAAACCTCAGATGAAAGGTTTGCAAACCGCAGTAGTTACGGGGAACAAAGATGGTGAAATTTACATAGACAAACATGGCCGTATCAAAGTTCAGTTTCACTGGGACCGTGTTGGTAAATACGATGTAAATAGTTCATGTTGGATTCGTGTTGCGCAAAATATTGCAGGTAACGGATGGGGGTCGGTGTTTCACCCTAGAGTCGGACAAGAGGTCATCGTCGAGTTTGTTAACGGAGACCCTGATCAACCAATCGTTACGGGGTCACTATATAACGGTAGTCAACTCCCTCCTTACGCTTTACCAGAGCAAAGTTCTCAGAGTGGTTATAAATCACGCTCTGTACAAAAAGGTACATCCAATTTTAATGAGTTGCGCTTCGATGATAAGCCTGGTGAAGAGCACATTTATCTTCATGCTGAAAAACTGTTCCAAATGCTAGTTGAAGACTGTGTTGATATCGCCGTTGAAAACAGTAAAACCGAAAAAGTGACCAATGATGTTAATCAAGAGGTTGGTCAGAACGCGAGCTTGAAAGTAGGTAAAAACTTTTCGAATGAAACGGGTGAAGTACTGTCTTTTAATGCAGGAAAGAGCGTCGAGATCAAAGTAGGTGGTGCTTCTATTCAGATGTCTAGCTCTGGAGAAATCAATATCAAAGGTAATAAAATATCCATTAACGGCTCAGCTATTGCTCTTAAAGCTGGGCAAATTTCATTGAACTAAGGTGATTTAAAGTGGGTAAACCAGCCGCAATTTTGGGCAGCTTTCATCTTTGCCCTAAAAAAACAGGAAAGATACCGCATGTCGGTGGTCCCGTCGTTGTTGGTTCACCAAACGTAACGATTGGCGGGATACCTGCGGCAAGACAAGGCGACAAGCTTATTTGTATCGGTCCTCCGGATAGTATCTCAGCAGGTTCTTCTAGCGTAACAATCAACGGTAAACAAGCCGCAAGAGTCGGCGATTCAACGTCTCATGGTGGCAAAATTCTATCTGGTATGCCTACGGTTTTAATCGGAGGCTAGATGCCACTCGCATTTCAAACGCATCTTCTATCCTTTAATGGCCGTTCACACACCGTTCGCGAGATAGCTGATGATTCTTTTAGATTGTCCGAGGAAATCCGACCCCCTGACTTTGCTCAATCAATAGATGAGCATATATTAAGCCTCGTGCGCTCTGAGCGCGAGAGTCTTGAGCAAGTTGATATCAAAGGGAATCTCTGTGTTCTTTTACCATCTTCGGTAGACAAAAGCTTGCTTAAAGCATTGATAAGCGAGCTTTCTATTTTCGTTGGCCAAACTGTCAATACTGAAATTTACTTTTATCCTTATGGCCAAGCTGCATTTTTGATGGCACTAAATCGGATAAATCGTGAAGTTAATGAAACGCAAGCGACTTGGATACTGGCTATAGAGGTTACGAGCGATGTAGAAGGGCATGTCAAACCTCAAAGCTCTATCATTTTAACCAAGTGTTTTTTTCGACATTCAGGTCTTGTGCCTGATGTTGTTCGAATTGATTTAGATGCCAAACAACAACGCATCGCCGTGGACAAGGTGTTTAAGCAATTAGGAGTAAGTTGTGAACATCCACTCAGTCAATTGTATTTATCCGTTAATGAGGAAGAGCCGCAATGGTTAAACTCAATGCAATTCTTGTCTCCGTGGGTGACCGATCAAACTCAGTATCAATTTGTTGATATCAAACTTGGCGGATTGGGTGCATGTGGCGGCGTTTTAAAAGCGTTAGTGATTGATGAGCTTCAAAGAAGCAGCCCCTGCCCAGACTTTCACGTGTTGCAAGCCGACATCGAGTCAGATGGCTATGCGGTAGGAGTAATATACAATTGGCGTAGCGAATAGGTCTGGCTATTGCTTTTCCTTCTAGTAGCTGAGGTTATAGTGATGCAAATGTTATGGGGGGATTGACTCGAAACTTGCCCTTTAATGATGTTTGGACAATGACTAGGCGCAGCTTGCTTTTCAAAATAACTTTGCTCACCGCGTTTTTACAGTGTTCTTCTCGCTTTCTGATTAAATAGCCAGCCATAGAACACAAACCACATGAAAAGCTGTTCGACTCAAGATATCCTTACCGATATAAAATAACTTGAGTTTTGGCTTGTTCGAGATCCCACCCGTGACGCATTCCTTTTTATAAACGGTACATGGACTCTGACAGAAGCAAGCCTACTCATAGAATTGGCGGAAAGTGAATTCGAATGAAGTTTATCCACACCTCAGATTGGCATCTTGGTCGACAATTCCACAACGTATCACTACTCGAAGATCAACAAGCAGTACTCGAACAACTGATTAACTATATTGAACACAATCCCGTTGATGCGGTTGTAGTGGCGGGAGATATTTATGACCGTTCGGTGCCACCAACGGTTGCAATAGAACTGTTAAATCGAGTCGTGAAACGCATTTGTACCGAGTTAGAAACACCAATGATATTGATATCTGGCAACCATGATGGTGCAGAAAGGCTAGGTTTCGGCTCAGAGCAAATGAAAAATGCAGGTCTCCATATTGTTAGCAACTTTGAAGAGATGCTCACTCCCATCATCATAAAAACGGACTCTGCGGATGAGGTCGCGTTTTATGGTATGCCTTATAACGACCCTGAACAGGTCAGGTTTGCATACAAAGCCTCGGTATCCACTCATGATGAGGCTCATCGATTGCTTGTTGAGCAAATTAAAGAGCGCTTTATCTCTAAGCAAAAGCGCGTGCTCGTGAGTCACTGTTTTGTTGATGGGGCTATCGAGTCAGACTCTGAACGACCATTATCTATTGGTGGTTCTGATCGCGTGAGTCATGAACACTTCTTAGATTTTGACTACGTCGCACTTGGTCATTTGCATCAGCCTCAAAAGAAAGGCGCAGAGCATATCCGTTACTCTGGCTCTCTCATGAAGTATAGCTTTGGTGAACAGAACCAGAGAAAAGGTTTCACGTTAGTTGAACTGGACAAGAAAGGATTCGTTTCTGCAGAGCATATTGATCTTACGGCTCCTCATGAAATGCGTATTGTAGAGGGCGAGCTGGATAAAGTTATTGATCAAGGGAAAACAGACCCCAAGAATGAAGATTATTTGTTAGTTCGTTTGATGGATAAACATGCGATTTTAAACCCAATGGAAAAACTTCGTTCAGTGTATCCAAACGTTTTACACCTTGAGAAACCTGGCATGTTAATTGGGGTAGAGCAGGAAATGGCGCAAGCAAAGTTGGCGCGAAGCGAAATTGATATGTTCCGAGATTTTTTTATTGAGGCGCAAGATAGCCAGTTGTCTAAAGAGCAAGAGCAGGCTGTTACTGACATTATTAAGCAATTATCACAGCAATAGGGACCAAAGATGAAACCAATTAAACTAACCATGCAAGCCTTTGGTCCGTTTGCAAAAACTGAAATCATTCATTTTGAGAAGCTTGGCAGTAACCCTCTATTTTTGATTAATGGTCCTACAGGTTCCGGTAAAACGTCGATCTTAGATGCCATTTGCTTCGCCCTTTATGGTGAAACCACAGGTAATGAGCGACAAGGTATTCAGATGCGGTGTGACTTATCCGCGCAAGACTTACCAACCGAAGTAGTTCTCGAATTTTCGTTACACGGCAAACAATACCGAGTTGTTCGATCCCCTGAGCAGGAAGCGCCCAAGGCCCGTGGTGAAGGGATGACGATTAAAAAGCACACTGCGGCTCTTTATGAACTCGGTGAGACTGAAACGCTTATCACCAGCAAGACGACTCAGGTTAAAACTGAAGTTAGCAATATTATTGGCTTGAATGAAACTCAATTTCGTCAAGTTATGGTGTTGCCTCAAGGAAAATTCCGAGAACTGTTGCTTGCTAGTTCTAAAGAGCGTGAAGAAATTTTTGGCCAGCTCTTTCAAACTGACATATATAAAAAAATTGAGTACGCGCTCAAAGATAAAGCGAGTGCAATTAGTAAAGCGAAAGGCGAATTTGATAATCAAATTCGAGGTGCTTTACAAGTTGCAGAAGCGAGTTCTGAACAAGAACTATTACAACAACTGGAACAAGTAACTAAGCAATTAGAGTCTGATAAAAAGAATGAGCAAGCAGCGTTAGATAAGCTCAATACTGCTAAATCTGAATTGCAAAAAGCGGAAACCTTGAATGGAGAGTTTTCGAAACGAGAGCAAGCAGAAAGCGCACTCAAGCTGCATCTAGAACACTCAGATTCGATAAAAGCTCGTCAACAGCAATTAGAAAACGCTAAAAATGCCAATAAGATAGAGTTGCCCTACATCTCATTACAAAATGCAAAAGCTCAAACGCAAGAGCTTAGGCAAAAAATCGTAGCTTTGAAAGAGAGTCTCGAAAAAGCTCATGTCGTTGCGAGAGAACAAGAAAACTTGCAGCAAAGTGCAAAAGAGGCCGCGGCAAAGGTCCCGCAGTTAACGCAACTGCAGTATCAGCTTGAAAGTATGAAAAACAAGTTGGTCGAGAAAGACAATTTGGAAAGTAAAATAACGGCGGGTTATCAACAAAAACAACAATTTGAAGCAACGTTAAAACAGTACATAGAACTAAAAGATAAGTTAACGTTACAGGCCCAGCAGGGACAGAAGGAGCTAGAGAAAGCACGAGTTGATGTTGCGCTTATTGGCAGCATCGATGCGGAAATAAAACAAAAACAACGGCTGCTACAGGATCTACAAAAGCTGCATGATCTTACTTTAGAGCTCTCTAAACTCAATGCGCTAACTCTAGGTAAGCAGCAGTCACTAAACGAAGCCAGTCAGCGCTATATGCAGTGTCAACAAGACGCTGATACGATAGAGCTTAAGTGGCACAACGCTCAAGCAGCAGTATTAGCGCAGCGACTAAAAGCAGGTGAAGCATGCCCGGTGTGTGGTAGCGAAACGCATCCTAACCCCACAACGTTTGTTGAAGAAGCCGTTACAAAAGAGCAAGTTCAGGCGGCTAGAGCGAAAGAGCGAGAAGCTCAAACCTTGTTGAACCAACTAAGCAATCAGCTAGAACAACATAACGTTGTCATTAGTCAGTATCAGAATCAGTATAACCAGTTGAAAGAGGAGTTGGGTGAGTATGCTACATCTGAGATCTCGACGGTTCAAAATGATTTGCAAGCGCTTAATGCTCAACTCCTACGTCTACAAGCTATTGATATTGAAAAACTAGAAAGGAACGTTGAACAGCTTAATCAACGCTGCGTCGTGGGTGAAAATAAAATTCATGAGCTGCAGAATCAAATGGCGGCAAATGAATCAACCGTTAAAGCGAACCAAGAACAATTGGCTCAATTACAAGCTTCTATTGACCCAAAATACAGTTCCGCTGACTTGCTTGAACGTGAAATTTTGCTGACAAACGAGCAAATTCTGAGTTTGAACACAGGCTTAGAAAAGGCGCAAAACGCTTTGCAGCAAGCGATATTGGAGAAATCAAATGCGGAAAGTCACTTAGCGACGAACAAGCAGTGGTTATCTGAGTCAGAGCAAAAACTTAGCCAAGCAGAATTAGCGTGGAATGAGGCACTACAGGCGAGTAAATTTGAGGATGAAAGCCATTATCTAAGTAGTCGAGTGGGAGATGATGAACTTCAAGCCTGGCAGCAAGAAATAGACAGTTTCAAACAGGCACAAACCAAGCTTGAGCAAACACTACATGATTTAAATCATGCATTGAAAGATCTTGAAAGGCCTAATTTGGAGTCGATTAACGACAGGTTAACCACTCTGCAGGCGCAATATATTGAAGTAAGGAATCAACTTGATACCACACGCTCAATATTTGAACGTCTTGAAAAGGTTCGTAAAGATATTGCCGTGTTGCATGAGAAAAATAGTAAGTTAGAAGAAGAATACAAAGTCTTTGGTACGTTGTACGACGTTGCTAGCGGTAAAACAGGCAGCAGGGTTAGCCTACATCGCTTTGTTCTTGGTGTACTGTTGGATGATGTGCTGATTCAGGCCTCTCAACGCTTAAGCCTTATGAGTAAAGGGCGCTATATTCTTGCTCGAAAAACAGAGGGCTTCAAAGGCGCTGCGGGTCGTGGCTTAGATTTAATGGTTGAAGATGGCTACACAGGAAAAACGCGTGATGTTGCGACACTTTCCGGCGGTGAATCATTTATGGCAGCGCTTGCTCTGGCACTTGGTTTGTCGGATGTTGTGCAATCCTATAGTGGCGGTATCCGTTTAGACACTTTATTTATTGATGAGGGCTTCGGTAGTTTAGACCCAGAGTCTTTAGATCTTGCTATTCAAACGCTAGTGGACCTGCAACAGACTGGGCGCATGATCGGTGTTATTTCTCACGTTTCTGAGCTGAAAGAGCAAATGGCGCAGAGGATTGATGTTGAACCATCAAGACTTGGTTCAACGGTGTCGATTAAATCTCAATGTCGCTTCGCTGTCTAATTCAGTGACTACTGTTAGATCAAAAAGCCTCTAATGTTGGGGCTTTCTGACTAAGTCGCTACTGTTCGCAAAAGTGGCCTTCTTTTGGCGATTGGGTAATCGCATATTCGCCATCGAGGTTGCGATAAACAATCGTGTTCCAAACAGAGCCATCATCCAATTTAAACTCAATAGCATAGTTGACGCCGCTAACGATTTGCGCGTGAACATTCAGTATTTGTTTAAACGACGCTATTGTGTCCATTTTCTTTAAAACAAAGGCCATTGCCTTTTGTGCATCAGGGGTCGCGTTAAACTCATTCCACCCACCTGGCATGTTTCCTTGTGCATTACATACATCTGCCGAGGTCGTTAATTGTGTCGTTTCGCTCGGCTTTTCCTGCTGACAACCTGCAAGTAACACCAAAAGTGCACAAACTGACACTGTTTTTAATTTCATAACAATAACCTCTGTCTATAACGCAACGTATTATAGGAGGGTGATATGCCTACGAATGTCTATGTTGTGCAAAGTTTCTATATGCATAGGGTTAAATGCTGACAAAATGTACAAGCATGGTCAGCTTGTAAGTCAAAAATAGAGCAATCTTGTTATCGATTTGCTGAGATGACGAGGTTTCGGTGTTCAGCGCGCTATTGATGATGAAGAATTGTGATGTGTACCTATGAGGGCGATGGTGCGGCTTAGTGATCGATTTGTTATCTTCTAGAGTAAAATCAATCACTAATTAAAATTTAGGTGTTGTATGAAATCGATAAAAATATTTTTACTTTTGTCACTTGCAACTTTATTTGGTTGTACCTCGAAGCCGGATGGGGTGGAACCCGTCAATAATTTCGATTTAGAGCCATATCTAGGTAAGTGGTACGAAATTGCACGCCTAGACCATTCATTTGAGCGAGGCTTATCCAACGTTACCGCTGAGTATCAGGTTCGCGAGGATGGTGGGGTTAAGGTGATAAACCGTGGATATTCCGAAGAAGAGCGACAGTGGTCAGAAGCTGAAGGTAAAGCTTATTTTGTTGAAGATGAAACGGTTGGACACTTAAAGGTTTCCTTTTTTGGGCCAATATATTCTTCTTACATTGTGTTTGAGCTAGGTGAAAACTATGATTATGCGTTTGTCTCAGGTTACAACCACGACTACTTGTGGCTATTGTCTAGAACGCCTAATGTTGATGAGAAAGTAGTGGAGCGCTTTAAGTACGTAGCTAAAGAGAAAGGTTTCGCTATCGACGAGCTCATTTTTGTTGAACAAGAGAAACAACGGCAGCTTTAAGTTCATCAGCGTGGCTGAAAAAGCGGACAGAGGGGAAGCTTCCTAATTAAGAGCTCAGTTTGTCATTTCGCTTAACAGTAATTTGTTACCGCGTAACTTAATGTGGTCAAAATGGATATAGCCCCATCATTTGTGATTACTCGTGATGGGGCTTATATAAATTTGAGTGAGCGTCGAAAGGTTGATCTATCAACAAACGGTTATGGTTTACTTAATCAAACGAACGATCAGGGAACCTGGTGCTCGAATAGATTCAACATTGTGGCTAAGTACTGTGCCGCTTGTTGGGGCGGTGTAGCGTTTAATCTCAGCGCCAAAGCTGTCGTATTGAATCGCAAGAAGTTGGCCTTGCTCGACAAAATTCATCAAACTGACATGAGGCAGTACAAAGCCGCCGTGTGTCGCTTTCACACTGACGATTTCGTTTCCTTCCAAGCATGACGTAATAGGGTCCATATCACCTTCAACAATGTTATGCTTTTTCAGCACATTAAAAATGCCTGTTACAGTTCGACTGATGAGCTCTTGCTCGGTATATCGCCCCATACCTACTTCAACAGTAATACTTGGGACACCATGGTTATTCCAGACCGTTTCAAGGACGCCAGCATCTCCAGGATCATTTAAAATCGCATCAGGATTAATGAGGCGAGCCATTTCTAATGATTGCTCGATTCGGAAATCTGCAAACACGTAAAGTGGATAGGCCGCACCACTGGTTTGAGTGTGAAGGTCAATGGCTAAATCAGCATTTGGCTTGAGCAAATCATTCCACAATGCATATAAGTAACGTTGGGCCTCATTGCCGTTTTGGTCACCAGGAAAAAAGCGGTTTAAGTTTGCAGGAGACGCATCAGGGTCTGCGGAATAGAAATCGCGGCTGTGGTTTAGCATACCTGGCATGTTAATGGTTGGAACAATAGTGACAGTACCAGCGACTTCAGTGCCGATGAGCTCTCGAGCAGTTTTCTGCGCTGCTAACACACCATTGTACTCATCACCATGAACCCCTGCGGTAATCATGATCTTCTTGCCAGGTTTTTCACCTTTGAACACTAGCACAGGTAGGTGTTGCCACTGAGAGAGAGCATTCGTTGCGATGCGAAACCAAAACTTATGCTCGCCCGAATTTAGGCCTGCTACATTGAGAGATTGAATCACTTGATGACCTTGAATCACGTCATCGAGAAATTGTGTTGCCATTAAAGTTACCACTCCAAAACCATAAGCTAATCTAAAACCTTAGCGTCGTCATACCATGAATATTAATAAGGCGAGAACATGTCTCGCCTTAATTACCAATTGGTTTCGTTTTACGCAAAACCCATAATATGAGCTGCGATAACGACGATACTTGATAGGGTAAAGAGTAATAGAATAAATCGCCAGCAGAATTTTGCCCAGTCACCCCAGTCGATACGGCAGACACCAAGCGTTGCCATGAGAGATGCCGAAGTAGGGACGATAACGTTAGTAAAGCCATCGCCAAGTTGGAATGACAAAACTGCCACTTGGCGTGTAACGCCTGCAATGTCTGCCAGAGGGGCCAGTAGAGGCATCGTTAGTGCCGCTTGTCCAGAGCCCGAAGTGACGAAGAAGTTGAAGATAGATTGGAATACATACATTAACCATGCCGCAGCCACGTCAGGAAGCCCGCTAATCACGCCGCCAGCACTGTTTAGAATTGAGTTCAGTACACTCGCTTCATCAGTTGTACCACCACCAAGGATCAACAATACACCTTTTGCACAACCCACTAATAGGGCAGGTGCAAGCATAATAGCTGCACCTTCTTTAAATGCATCAGCTGCGCAGTTCAGCGTCATACCGTTCAGGCGGAAAATCGTACCGATGATCGCGACAACAAAGCCCATAGTGAAAAATTGAGAAGCGATTTCTGGGATGTACCATGCGTTAGCGACTACGCCCCAAACGACCCACACCGTGGTCGCAATAACCGTAAGGATAACGAGTGTGTCACCTAGGTTCCAACGAGAATCTTGATTGCCAAGCTCTTGCTGACGGAAATACTGGTCTGTGCGGTGGCTGTAAGAAAGTTTAGGATTTGACTTCACACGAGCGGCGTAGATCATTGTGAAAGCGATACCGATTAACGTAAAGCCAGCCCATAACCCCATGCGCACTGTCATGCCGGATAAAACAGGTACACCCGCAATGCCTTGCGCAATAGCGACGGAGAAAGGGTTCATCCAAGAAGTAGCAAAGCCAATTTGAGTCGCAACATAGGTAACCATTACCGTAGTGATACCATCATAACCAAGGCGAACCATAAGCGGCGCGATAATAATCGCAAATGCTACGGCTTCTTCACCCATACCAAATACCGCACCGCCTAGCGAGAACAGCAAAAATAGCACTGGAATGAATAGCGCTTCGTTACCTTTGGTCTTATCGATAAGGCGCAGGATACCGTTATCGATTGTGCCTGTGCGCATTACAACGCCGAAAGCACCGCCGATAACCAACATGAACATAATCACGCCGATTGCGCTGCCCCATTTAGAGCCAGAAACTAGCCCTTCGAAAGGGAAGTTCATCAGACCAATGCCACCACCAGAAGCAAACAGGCCAACCTTGTTGTAAACCAATTCACCGTTTTCGTCGGTTGCATAAGAGAAAGAAGAAGGATCGATAACTGTGCGAGTTTTTTCTGCACCGTCGACCATGTAGGTCACCTGTTGGCTATCAAAATGACCAGCAGGAATTAAGTAGGTAAGAATCGCAGCAAGAATACCAACAATGAAGATCAAAATGAGGGTATCTGGCATCTGCCACGACTTAGGGGTAGCAACCGAGTCTGCTGGTTGCGCATGTGTGTGAGACATAACTTACTTCACGTCAAATTCAATAAAGCATGAAATATCGATAAAATAGAATAAAAAGTCAATATTAATGCTTATGTTGAACTATAAATTCATCAAATATTTGAAGTGAAGTTAATTTGATTGTTTTGTGGTCAAATGTTGGGTTAATGTTTCAATATGCGTTGAGTTTGGATGATTCACGAGCTTTCATAGTACATCTACAGGTGATCTAATCACTTGATTTCTGTCTGTTCTGCATAAAAAGCAGCGACATCACGAAGGTCTTCATCATTTAACATTTTTAACTGTGCTGCCATCATTTCTGCAAGTGGCCCTTTACGCTCACCGGCTTGATAAGATTTCATTGCATTGTAAAGGTACTGAGCATTTTGACCAGCAAGGCTTGGATAGGTGTTGTTCGTTGCGATGCCTGTAACACCGTGACAATAGACACAGCTAGGTGATTTGATTTTACCTTTATCAGCATCACCAAACGGCTCGGCATGGATAGCGGAAGAGAAAATAAAAGAGATTAGAAGTACAAATCTGAGCATGGAGGTTATCTATTCGCTAAAAATCATGCCGATACAATAAAGCTTCCCCTTAGGGGAAGCTCAATGATCAAAATCAAATTAAAGTAGAGATTTTATACTTGATAAGAAAGTGTCGATGTCTTTCGCTGAAATATCTTTATGAGTTACAAAACGAATTGGATTTCCAGGGGTTATCGTGATGTTTTGTTCCTTTAGTTTCGCAGCGATACTTACTATGTCCACTTGAGGATCAAGCTTCGCGAACACGATGTTCGTTTGAACAAATTCAGGGTTGACTGAAAAACCAGGCAGTTCTGCTAAACCTTCCGCTAAGGTTTTTGCGTTGATGTGATCTTGTTTTAGCTGTTCCACTTGTTCGGTAAGGGCAAGTTTGCCTGCTGCGGCAAGAATACCCGATTGACGCATACCACCGCCGACCATCTTTCTTAAGCGACGTGCTTTTGCGATGTAGTCTTTGCTACCAAGCAGTAGCGAGCCAACAGGGGCAGCCAGACCTTTCGACAGACAGATCGTCATTGAATCAAAGTACTGACCGATCTCTTTTACCGGAACATCAAGTGCAACGGCTGCGTTAAAAACGCGAGCGCCATCTAGATGCATCTGCAAGTTATGTTTATTCACGAAGTCACGTGCTTCTGCTAAGTAAGACAGAGGTAGTACTTTACCATTAATTGTGTTTTCTAAGCTGAGAAGCTTAGTGCGAGCAAAGTGACAATCATCTGGTTTAATCGCAGCAGCCAGTTTATCAAATGGTAGCGTGCCATCCGGGTTATTTTCGACTGGTTGAGGTTGAATTGATCCCAAAACCGCCGCGCCACCAGCTTCGTATTTGTAGTTATGTGCTTGTTGCCCACATAGATATTCATCTCCCCGCTCGCAATGCGCCATTAAACCGAGCAGATTGGCTTGAGTGCCTGAAGTGGTAAACAAAGCTGCTTCGAAACCAGCAAGCTGCGCAGCAAATTTTTCAAGCTCATTGACCGTAGGGTCATCACCATAAACATCATCCCCAACGGGGGCCTTAAACATGGCTTCTCGCATGGCTTGGGTGGGCTGTGTAACGGTATCTGATCGAAAATCCATGAATGTCTCCTTGGTCAAAGTCCTAAATATATCCGCAAAGGCGCGCTTTGCTTAAGCAAGCGATCGTTTTGGCATCGGTGATCGTGCCATCGACAATCTTTTCTTCGAGTTGCTTGATTGACAAGGTGACGACCTCAATCACTTCGTCTTCATCGCACTCGTAACGGTTTGTTTTGTTGAGCTTTTCGGCAACAAATAGATACTGTATCTCATCACAAAATCCGGCAAGAGGGGTGACTTGGCCGAGAGACGTGAATTTCTCTGCACTAAACCCAGTTTCTTCCTCTAACTCTCTTTTGGCGCAGCAGAGTGGCTCTTCGTTGCCTTCCCTGGTACCAGCAGGAAGTTCCAATAGCCATTTATTAAGTGAAGGCCGAAATTGGTGGACAAGGACAATCTCACCCTCCGCTGTAATAGGGAGAATCACTGCAGCGCCCGGATGATGGATTGTGGTGTGCGTAATTGCCTGTCCTGTAGGAAGCATAACGTCTTCTTCAATCAGAGAAATTTGCTTCCATTTATGAATTATCTTGCTCATGCAGTTATGAACCCTAGCTGTTACCGCATTTTTGACGTTTTTCGACATTAACCACAAATGGTGGGAAACAAAAGCAAAAAATACTGCAACACGACGAAAGCGTTTGCACTTTAAGTGAGCAATGTCTCATAAATGGAAACTTTGATTGCTTCGTCAAGATGGGGAAAAGCATCTGCTATAAGGGGAATTCGACAAAATACATTTGTAACAAAGTTATAACAAGTGTATAAAAATGTTAACGCAATACCACTTCAGTAGCCGGAGAACGTATGACACAAACCTTATTTGCCTCAAATGCCGAAAAAGCGCTTCTCTCAGAACGCATCAATAAATTGGCGAAAGCGTTAACGGATGGCGTTTATGAGCGTGAACATACGATCAAGCTCTGCCTTCTTGCTGCACTTGCTGGTGAAAGTGTTTTTCTTTTAGGCCCCCCTGGTATTGCAAAAAGCTTAATTGCCAAACGACTCATCCAAGCGTTCGATAACAGCAGTTACTTCGAATACCTGATGACGCGCTTCTCAACCCCTGAAGAGGTGTTTGGGCCACTGAGTATCCAAGAGCTAAAAGACAACGGCCGTTATGTTCGCTTAACTAAAGGGTATTTGCCAACTGCACAAGTCGTATTTTTGGATGAAATCTGGAAGGCGGGCCCTGCAATTCTTAATACATTGCTGACAGTGGTTAATGAGAAAACATTCAAAAATGGCAGCGATATCGAGCGTGTGCCAATGCGCTTGTTGGTATCGGCTTCCAATGAATTACCCGATGAAGATAGTGGATTGGATGCGCTCTACGACCGCATGTTGGTGCGTGTGTTTGTGAATCGAATTCAGAATAAACAAAACTTTAAGTCGATGTTGACTGTGGGCACATCGCAAGAGGCACAAGTACCAGAAGGCCTAGCGATAACTGATGAAGAATATCATCAATGGCAACAACAGCTCGACAAATTGACGTTAACCGACAATGCATTCGAAAAGCTTTTCCAGCTTAAAACGATGTTAGAAAGCAAAGTTGAAGCTCAGTTTGGTGATGTGGCCAATACCGATATGTATGTCTCTGACCGCCGCTGGAAGAAAGCCGTGAAGTTGTTAAAAGCGAGCGCGTTTTTTAATGGTCGCGATGAAATAAATCCGCTTGACCTTCTACTGCTGCAAGATTGTTTATGGAACAGTCCTGAATCGCGAGATGTGGTACGTGAAGTGGTTCAAGAGTTCGCCTTAAAACATGCATTTGATCAACAAGACGCGGAGCAGGAAATTGAGTACTGCCGAGAGTCTTTGGTTGATGTTCAACATGAACTTGAAGATGCCTACCGCATGACGTTAACGTCTGAAGCGGCAACGGGCATTTTGCGTAAAGAAACCATGCGCTTTGATACCTCTAAAGCCAAGATGTACAAAGTTGGCGCAGCCGTTAACTTAGTTAAATTGGTGGTCTTGCAAAGCAACATGTCGGTTTCAGAATCAGAAAAAGGTGATAGCCGCTGGGTTTATGTACCCAAAGATGAGTTAGATCGAGTCATTAAAGAGGGAAGCGGTGATGTGTATGGTTACGTCAATCAAAACACCAACATGTGCCGTTTACGATTTGATGTTGACGCGGCGAATAACCTAGTTATCCGTGATATCGCGAACCGAGGCATTTTGGTTAGCCTAGTGACTCAAGAGGGCTTGGATGTAGAGCTTTACCAAAAGTGGTTAACGCAGAGCGAAAAAGCCGTAAATCAGCTTAGTGAGGCAGAACACCATATGCGCAAGGTGAAAGCGAACTTTCATGATGCGCTTCCGCATAGCTTTGTTGATCCTGAACTACCCCGCCTAATGGAGTCGAGTCTGCAACAGGTAAGTCAGAGACTTGAATCAATCCAAGCAGAAAGTGAAAAAGTTATCCAACGCTTTAAAAACTTAAATCAGTTTTTCTCATAAGGAGACGACATGCTAGGTGCAGACGGACTTAACCTCGCGCTGATGGTGGCCGACTCCGGCATCATCGATAGCGCAGTTAATGATTTGATGGCGCGTTCACAAGTCATGATGATGGCAGAAAACCGAGGTGTTAAATCTTCGGTCAAAGGTCACTTGTTAAAGTGGCGAGGCAGCGTCAAAAAACGGATCACCAAGGTATGTGAGACAGAGCGTTTCCAACAAGAGCTGTCTTTATATCAAGAGGTTATTCATTGGGATGAAGAAACGTTTTTTGAAAACATCGAAGATGTGATTAAAAAGCTGGAATGGCACTCTGCGTTTTACATGCAAGCTCGCCGAATGATGGAAAAGAACAAAGGGATGAATAACCCTATGTTCCCTCATTACTTTTGTGATCAATGGTACCAAAGCCTCACCGATGCTATAAAACAAGCGCAAGTAAGCGAGCTTGAAGCCAATAAAGAAAAGGTGCTGAATGACCTGTATCAACGTATGGAAACCATGCGTAATATGGATAAAGTCACGGAGTCGGGTGACGCTGAAAGTGTAGGGCGCCTGTGGGATATGGCATCTGCCAAGTTGAGTAAAACAGACTTAACGGTGATGAAACGCCATGCTGAGTTTCTGAAGAAGCACCAAGGCTTGCAAGAAATTGCGGAGCAACTCGGTCGTATGGCGGGGCAAGTAAATGATCCTGAACTAAATCGTGCGCCCACTGAAGAACTTCAATTGGTCGAAGAGAAAAGTGATGAGGCGACGGATGATATTGTCGGTATTCACGAAAGCGATGATCTAAATAAGCTACTTCCCAACGAAACGATGTTTTTGGCGTATCCTGAACTTGAAGTTGTGTTCTATAAACACTTAGTTGATAAACGGCTCATGAACTATCGTACACAAGGCAAATCGCGCACGTTACGTAAAGTTAAAGCTCACCGACCTGACCATAAAGCGGTAGATATCGAAAAAGGCCCCTTCATTGTTTGTGTGGACGCGTCCGGTTCCATGAGTGGCTTTCCTGAGCAATGCGCCAAAGCCATGGCTTATGCTCTGATGCAAATCGCACTAGCGGAGCAACGTGATTGCTATGTCATTATTTTTTCTACGGAACACATTACCTACGAACTAACCAAACAAGATGGTCTGCGCGAGGCGGCGGACTTTCTAACTTATAGCTTCCATGGTGGTACAGACTTAGAGCCAACTTTGATTAAATCTATCGACTTGATGAGCGGTGATAAATATAAAAACGCAGACATGGTAGTCATTTCCGACTTTATCGCGCCAAAACAACAAGACGAGTTACTGGCCAAAGTGGATGCGCTCAAAGCGAAGAAAAACCGTTTTCACGCGATTAGCTTATCGAAATACGGAAATCCTGCATTAATGTCGATGTTTGATCACACTTGGTCTTATCACCCTAATGTTGTGGGAAGATTGCTAAAAAGGGTCAGCAACTATTAAACGCCTTAATGTTTCATGGGACAAAACGAACTGAAAGCTAGATTTATATTGCTTCGTTTTAAGCCAATAAGATCGAACTTTGGTCGAATTGACTTAAAAGAAATCAAACGAACAGAAAATGAAATATTTTTGTTTGACTATCTTCTCTCAATCCGTAAAGTAGCCACCAACGCAACGGGGTAGAGCCCTGAAGCGTAATAAAAGGCGCCTTGGCAGAGTGGCTATGCAGCGGATTGCAAATCCGTGGACCTCGGTTCGACTCCGGGAGGCGCCTCCA